>JBDTYX010000093.1:0-12158 GCA_040005435.1 Rudaea sp.
ATCATGAGCGGCGACCAGAACCCGCGTAACCAGGCGACCCTGCTGCGCGCGGGTGCCAACGATCTCGTCGCCAAGCCCGTGGACGAGCGTCTGTTGATCATCAAGCTCGCGTTTCAGACGCGGATCGCGCAGGACTGGCGCGCGCGCCGCGCCGCCGAGACGGCGTGACCGAAGACGAGCTCGGCGCCGGCGCGACGCCTGCGGTCGCGGACGCCACGTTGCGCGGCGCTGTGCCCGCGAGAGTGCGGCTCGACGCGTCCTGGCTCGCGAAGGTCGCAGACTACCTCGATCGCCCGGACATGCATGCGCTGAGCGAATTCTTGAAGGCCGAGCTCGGACGCGGCAAGGCGATCTATCCGCCCGCGAGGCGCATCTTCGCCGCGCTCGATGCTACGCCGTTCGAACGCGTCAAGGTCGTCGTGCTCGGGCAGGATCCGTATCACGGCCCCGGCCAGGCGCACGGGCTGTGCTTCTCCGTGCTGCCGGGCGTCGAAGTGCCGCCCTCGCTCGTCAACATCTTCGCCGAGATCAAGCGTGACCTCGGCATCGATCCGCCCGGCCACGGCTGCCTGCTGCCATGGGCGCAGCAAGGCGTGCTGCTGCTCAATTCGACGCTGACGGTCGAACGTGGGCTTGCTGGCTCGCACCAGGGCAAGGGCTGGGAAGGCTTCACCGACGCGGTCGTCGACCGGCTCAATCGCGGGCGCGAGTCGCTCGTTTTCCTGCTCTGGGGCAGCTATGCGCAGGCCAAGGGCAAGCTGATCGACACCGACCGCCACCTCGTGCTCAAGGCGCCGCACCCTTCGCCACTGTCGGCCTATCGGGGCTTCATCGGTTGCGCCCATTTCTCGCGTGCGAACGCGTGGCTCGCCGCGCACGGCCTCGCGGAGATCGACTGGCGGCTACCGGCCGAGAATCTCGTCGCGCTCGACTAGCGGACGACCGTGCTGCAACGCAGCGTTCCATGGTTGGCGTCAATGCGGACCCCTTGATTTAGCCGCGGTTGTGTTCTTTCATGTACCATGCAGTACAGGAAAGATGGGACGCCAGTGACTTTGCGCACTGGGAACTTCCCGCCTCCTTTAGCACTCTTATTATGCGAGTGCTAAATTACGCTCCAGGGAGAACTGCATGTCCAATGTCACTGCTTTGGTCGCAAACAACCTGCCGATTCCGAGTGCGATCGGTAGCCTCGATTCCTATATCAGCGCCGTACATCGCTTTCCGGTGCTCACGCTCGACGAGGAACAGTCCCTCGCGCGCAGTTATCGCGCGGACAACAACGATCTCGATTCCGCGAAACGCCTCGTGATGGCGCACCTGCGCTTCGTCGTCCATGTCGCGCGTGGATATTCGGGCTATGGCCTGCAGATCGCCGATCTGATCCAGGAAGGCAACATCGGCCTCATGAAGGCGGTCAAGCGTTTCGATCCCGACGTGGGCGTGCGCCTGGTGTCGTTCGCGGTGCACTGGATCCGCGCCGAGATGCACGAGTTCATCCTGCGCAACTGGCGCATCGTCAAGGTTGCGACGACGAAGGCGCAGCGCAAGCTGTTCTTCAACCTGCGCAAGTCGAAGAAGCGTCTGGGCTGGATGAACTCGCAGGAAGTGCAGGCGATCGCGAAGGACCTCGGCGTGCCGGTGGCCGACGTGCTCGAGATGGAGGCGCGCCTGTCCGGACAGGACATGGCGTTCGATGCGCCGTCCGATGCGGACGACGACGCCCGGCCCGCGCCGGTCGCGTACCTCGTCGACCACGCTGCCGATCCGTATCAGAATCTCGAGGCCGCCAGTCAGGAGTCCTCCGATCTCGGTACGCTCAAGGCCGGAATGCAGAAGCTCGATGCACGCTCGCGCGATATCATCAGCCGCCGCTGGCTCAAGGATAGCCAAAAGGCGACGCTGCAGGAGCTTGCCGACGAATACGGCGTATCCGCCGAGCGCATCCGCCAGATCGAAGTCAACGCGATGAAGAAGATGCGCACGCTGTTCGCGGCGTAGTCGAAAAGCGCGGCTTTCCGAACGCAGCATCAGAGCGGCCCGGTTTCCCGGGCCGTTTCTTTTCACGAAGGTTTGTTCGTCTGGTCGCGCTGGGGTCCGTCGCTGCTCGCGCGCACGATGATGCGAGCGCCGCGCTGGTAGGTCCAGTAGGCCCAGGTCCATTCCAGCAGCACCGCGAGGCGATTGCGGAAACCGATCAGGAAGAACACGTGCGCGAACAGCCAGAACCACCAGGCGAGCGCGCCGGAGAAGCGCACTCCGTGCAAGTCGACGACCGCCGCCATGCGCCCGATCGTCGCGAGATTGCCGTAGTCCCGATACCTGAACCGTCGCACGGGCGCATTGCGCAGGCGCGCGGCGATCGCGCGGCCGACGTAGGCGCCCATCTGCTTGGCGACCGGCGCGACACCGGGCAGCGGCTTGCCGTCCCACGTGACGAGCGCGAGGTCGCCCGCAACGAATATTTCCGGATGCCCGGGCACGCTGAGGTCGGACTCGACCAGCACGCGACCCGCGCGGTCGAGCGGGACGCCGAGCGACTTCGCGAGCGGCGAT
Organism: Rudaea sp.; assembly: GCA_040005435.1. Taxonomy (GTDB): domain Bacteria; phylum Pseudomonadota; class Gammaproteobacteria; order Xanthomonadales; family Rhodanobacteraceae; genus Rudaea. Next base: position 2,557 of record JBDTYX010000093.1, read on the forward strand.
GCGGCGACGCCGGCCGCCCAGACGATCGTGCGCGCCGGGAAAAACGCTCGGCCGACGGCGTAGCCTTCGCTGCTGATCTCGCTGACCGGCATGCCGAGCACCACTTCGACGCCGAGGCGTTCGAGCTGGCGTTGCGCCTTCTGCGAAAGCGACTCGGGGAAGTTCGCTAGGACGCGCGGCCCAGCCTCGATCAGGCGGATCTTCGCCGAGGCGGGGTCTATATGGCGGAATTCCTTCTTGAGCGTGTGCCGAGCGATCTCCGCGAGCGTTCCGGCGAGTTCGACACCGGTGGGTCCCGCACCGATGATTGCGAAGTTGAGCCAGGCCACACGCTTGTGCGGATCGCGCTCCACCTCGGCATGTTCGAACGCGAGCAGCAGGCGTTTGCGCACCTGCACCGCGTCGGCGAGCGTCTTGAGGCCGGGCGCATTGCGCGCCCAATCGTCGCGGCCGAAGTAGGAATGCGTCGCGCCCGCAGCGAGCAGCAGCGTGTCATACGTCAGCCGGTCGCCATCGGCCAACTCGATGTTGCGCGTGGCCGGGTCGATGCGCACGACTTCGGCGAGGCGTACCTCCGCGTTCGCCTGTCCGCGCAGGATATGGCGCAGCGGCGCGGCGATGTCCGCGGACGACAGGCCCGCGGTCGCGACCTGGTACAGCAGAGGCTGGAACAGATGATGATTGGTACGGTCGATCACGGTCACGCGCGCGGAGGTCCGCGAGAGAGCGCGCGCGGCCCACAGCCCCGCGAAGCCGCCGCCGATGATCAGTACATGATGGGAATCCGCATCCATCGCGCAATCAATACAGATCCACGGGATCGACATCCAGCGACCAGCGCACGCGCCGCGCCTCGCGCAGCGCGCGCAGGCCCGCGACGAAATCGGGCAGGACGCTCTGCAGCGCGGCGCGCGTGACCGCATTGAACAGCATTTGCGCGCGCAGCATTCCGGCGCGGCGCGGCATCGGTGCTGGCATCGGTCCGACGACTTCCAGCTCGGCCGAGGTCGGCGCGAGCGCGCGCGCCTCCCGCAGGAATGCATCGACGGCGGCCTGCTGCTTCGCCTCGGCGCGCAGCAGCGCCAGATGGGTGTAAGGCGGCAGGCCTGCCTCGCGGCGCTCGCCGAGCAGGCGCTGCGCCGCCGCGGCGTAGCCGTGGCGCAGCACGGTCTGCAGCAACGGATGATCCGGATGATGCGTCTGAAGCCAGACCGTGCCCGGCTTGCGCGCGCGCCCGGCGCGCCCGGCGACTTGGACGATCAGCTGGGCGAGACGCTCCTCGGCGCGAAAATCGACGCTGTAGAGGCCTTCGTCGACGCCGACGATCACGACGAGCGTGAGGTTCGGCAGGTCATGGCCCTTCGCGAGCATCTGTGTGCCGACGATCAGCGCTGGCTTGTCGTCGCCGAGTTCGCCGAGCAGGTCGTCGACCGCGTTCCTGCGTCGCGTCGTCTCGCGATCGACGCGGATGATGCGCGCCTCCGGAAAGAAGCCGCCCAGCGCTTCTTCGAGACGCTCGGTGCCGATGCCGATCGGTGCGAGCTGCAGATTCGCGCATTCCGGACATTGCGCAGGGACGCGCTGCTGCGCGCCGCAGTGGTGACAGGCCAGACGCGCGGCGCCGCGGTGCCAGGTGAGCGGCTTGTCGCAGCGCGCGCAGGTCGCGTGCCAGCCGCAACTGTGGCAGCCGAGCACCGGCGCATAGCCGCGCCGATTGCGGAAGACGAGCGCCTGTTCGCCGCGCGCGAGGCAGGCGCGCAGCGCCGCGACGGTCGCGTCGGCGAGACCGTGCTGCAGCGGTTTGCCGCGCAGGTCGCACAACTCGAAGCGCGGCACACGCGCGCCGCCGGGCCGAGTGGACAACAGCAGGCGCTCGTAGCGGCCGCTCTCGACGTTGGCGAGCGTTTCGAGCGACGGGGTCGCCGAGCCAAGCACGACCGGCACGTCGAGGGCGCGCGCGCGCACGATCGCGAGGTCGCGCGCGGAGTAGCGCCAGCCGTCCTGCTGCTTGTAGGAACCGTCGTGCTCCTCGTCGACGACGACGATGCCTGCGCGCGGCAGCGGCGCGAATACCGCGGAGCGCGTGCCGATCACGACATCGGCCTCGCCGCGCGCGGCGGCGAGCCAGGCGCGCGTGCGTTCGCCATCGGCAAGGCCCGAATGCAGCACCGCGATCCGACATGCCAGGCGTTCGTGGAAACGGCGCAGCGCCTGCGGCGTCAGACCGATCTCCGGCACGAGCACGAGCGCCTGGCCGCCGCGCGCGATCACCTGTGCGATCAGCGCAAGGTAGACCTCGGTCTTGCCGCTGCCCGTGATGCCCTCGACGAGGATCGGCGCGAACCCGCCGAGGCGGGCACCGACCGCGGCGATCGCCGCAGCCTGCTCGACGCTCGCGGGCGGTCCATGGAGTGGCTTGCGCGGATGTGCTCGCCGCGACAGCATCGTCGACTCGACGAGCGCGCGCTTGCGCAGCGTCGCGGCGGCGGCGCGCCAACCCGGCAGCGCGGAATCGAGATCCGTGAACGCGCGCGGTCCCTCGGCGAGCAACGCATACAGCGTCGCGGCATTCGAGCCCGCGCGTGGAGGGCTCGGCGAGTCGGGTCCCACGCTGCGCGCGAGCGCGGGTTCTCCCTCGCGTGGTAGTGCGGCCCTGCGCCGCAGTCCGACCGGCAGCGCGGTCTCGAGCACCTCGCCGAGCGGATGCTGGTAATACCGCGATGCCCAGGCGAGCGTCGCGCACAGCTCCGCGGTGATCAGCGGCGTGGGGTCGAGGACCTCGCGCACCTGCTTGAGTCGCGCGGGGTCGATTTCGCTGTGGTCTTCATGGCCCACGACGACGCCGACGCGTTCGCGGTTGGCGAAGGGTACGCAGACACGGCAGCCCGGGGCGATGTCCCGCGCGCTCACGGAGCGCGGCGGCAGGTAGTCGAACGCCTGGGCGAGCGGTACCGGCAGCGCTACGCGCAGGACGGTCGGCATGCCGGAGCCCGGGCGAGGCCCGAAATCAGGGGGATCAGATTGCTGCGCCGCGGCAAACAAGACATTTCAAGCGGTCACTTAGGCAAGCATGTGGTGGAAATGCGCGAGTTGCGTGAACAATGTAAGTAACGTCTCAGCTTCGACTTGCAACCCAATGGTGTGAATAAACTTTCTCCCTTATCCACAACTGATGTGGATAAGTCTGTGGACGGGCGAGGGTCAAGCCCCGTGCGAGGCGCATGACAACATGCCCGGCCTTGGCTTGGTGAAAGTTTAACCAGTTTGAAATATATATTTGTAATCAATATGTTGAGAGCCTGCACCTGCGCGGTTTGTGATGGTTCTGGCAATTCTCGCGGTGCGCTCGGCGCGTACGCAGTCGCTTGTGCACAACCCTCGCCGTATGCCCGCGCCGGTCAACGCCGTGCGGCTCCATGCGTTGGATGATTTACGACACCAGAGCATACGTCATGCCCTCCCTCGCTGGCACAATACCTGCCCTTCCGTCGATGGCCTCGCCGACACGTTTGGACGCAGTCAGCAATCAGCGCGCACTCGACCAGTTCCTGCGCGGCGTGGAACGACGCGCGCTGCGCATGGCCGAACTCGGTTGCGGCAGTCGCGACGACGCGCTCGACCTGGTGCAGGACGCGATGTGCGGCTTCGTCCGCCACTACGCTGAAAAGCCCCAGGCGGACTGGGCGCCGCTGTTCTATCGCGTGCTCGACAGCCGGCTCAACGACTATCGCCGGCGGCGCACTGTGCGTAGCCGCTGGCTCGCAGTGTTCGATCGCCCGGATACAGAAGACGGCGACATGGATCCAATCGCGCAGGCGCCCGACCTGCAGGAGCCCGGCCCGCTGATGCGTCTCGCCGGTGGTGAGGCGGGGCAAGCGCTCGAAGGCGCGCTGAAGGCGCTACCATTGCGTCAGCGTCAGGCATTCCTGCTGCGCCTGTGGGAGGGGTTCGACGTGGCAACGACCGCGCAAGTCATGCATTGCAGCGAGGGCAGCGTGAAGACGCACCTCTCGCGTGCGCTCGCCGCGCTGCGGCGTTCGCTTAAGGACCATCAATGAACGCACCCGACCCCAACGAATTCGACAAGTCCGGCTGGATCGCCCAGGCGCGCGATCTGCTCGATCAGTCTGCGGATGGCCTCGATGCCGCGACGCTGTCGCGCCTCAATCGCGCGCGCCAGGCGGCGCTCGCGACACGCGCACGGCGCAGCCATTTCTGGATGCTGCCGGCGGGGCTCGCGGGCACCTGTGCGCTGTTGCTCGCCGCCGCGGTCTGGATGCCGCGGCATGGCGTTTCGGGCGCGATCCGCGCCGATACGCCGGCGACGTCGCAGGCAACGGATTCGACCGACGCGGGTGATGCGTTGGCCAGCGACGATTCGCCCGAGTTTTACCAGGATCTCGATTTCTATGCGTGGCTCGACGCGCAGCGCAAGGACGGCGCGGGCTGACCCGCATGACAACCGCCGAAGCCCTCTCGCGCGGCGTGCTGCTCGTCGCGCTCGGTTTTTCCACGCCGGTGATCCACGCGGCGCAGGCAGGGCCGGTCCCGTCCGCCGCCGGACCGGCCCAGCGCGAACCGCTGCTGCAGGCATGGTCGATGTTGTCTGCGGTGCAGCAGCAGGTGCTCCTACCGGTCCGCGCCGTCTGGGACGAACTGCCGCCCGACGTGCAGCAGCATCTGCGTCAGGTGGCGCAGCGCTGGCCGAACCTCGGGCCGGAGCAGCGCGAGCAGATTACCCAACGCATGCAGAAGTGGGCGGCCATGAGCGCCGAGCAGCGCGCGAAGCTGCATAGTCGTTACCAGCAGTTCCAGAGCCTGCCTGCGGAGCAGCAAAACCAGCTGCGCAATGCGTTCCGCCGGTTCGATGCTTTGCCCGATACCGAACGCGCGCAACTGCGCGAGCGGTTCGAGCGAATGAGTCCGGCCGAGCGCGAGGCGTTTCTCGCCGGTGCAGGTGCGCAGAATCGCGCGGCGGCGGTGCACGAGTTCATGCAGTCGATGCCCAAGGATGAGCGCCGCGCAACGCGCGAGATGCTCGAGGGCTTCACGCCGGCGCAGCGCATGGCATTTGTCCGTGCATGGCGCGCTTTGCCCGTGGAGCAGCGCGGCGACTATCGGCGGCAACTGCTGTCGATGTCGCCGGAACAGCGCAGCGCGACGCTCGCGCACTAGGACGTTGCGGCGTCGAGCGCGGCGCCGCCCGCGCATCGACAACGCGTAGGCGCGCGCGGTACGCGCCGCACCGCCTCCCGCAGGCTTCGTTCCGTCGCGCATCGCCGCTATAGTCGCGGCCATCGTCGACGCCAACAACACGCATGCATACAACGCAGATCACCGATGACGTCGGGCGCGCTCGGCGGCGCTTCGCGGCGCTCGGCGCGCTGGCGCTGGCGCTGGCGCTCGGCGCCGCGAGCTATGCGCCCGCGCTGCGCGCCTACTTCGCCCAGGACGATTTTGCGTTTCTCGCGCTCGCGCGCCTGCTGCACGCGCCGTGGCTGCTGTTCGTGCGCGACTATTTCGCGAGCCTGTACTTCCGTCCGCTCGGCGTATTCGTCTGGTGGGCGGTCTGCGCGGTCGCCGGCGCGGAGCCGTGGCCGCAATACGCGGTCAACCTGGGTCTGCATCTAGGCTGCGTCGCGGCGCTCTACGCGATGCTGCAACGCCTGCGTCGCGACGCGTGGCTCAACGGACTGTGGGCCGCGCTGTTCGCCGTGCACCCGCTCGCCGTGGGCACCGCGCTGTGGCTGTCCGACCGCTTCGACCTGCTGACGACGCTGTTCACGCTGCTCGCCGTGTGCGCGGCGCTCGCGCACGCGTCACGCCCGCGCGCGGCGACGCTCGCGGCGCTGCTCGCGGCGCTGCTCGCGGCGCTGCTGAGCAAGGAACTCGGTGTCGTCGCTTCGGCCGCGACGTTCGCCACGATCGCGTTGGCGCCGCGGCGAGCGCTCGTGCCGCGCGATCGCGCGGTCGCGCTCAGCGCGATCTCGGTACTGACGCTGGGCTGGCTCGCGTACCGGCACGCGATGCTGACGCCGATTCCCGGCGTCTCGGCGCCGCTGATCCCGCTGGCGACGTTCGTCGAGGGCGGCACGCGCTGGTTGCGTACGGGCGCCGAGTTTCTCGTGGGCGATCCGCGCGTGCCGCGCTGGGGCGGCGCGCTCCTCGCGATCGCCGCGGGCTTCTGGCTCGTCGCCGCGGTCGCCGCGCGCCGCGGGTTGCGTGGCGAAGCGACGCGCTGGCATGTCGCCGCGGCGATCGCGACGTTGAGCCTGCTGCCCGGCCTCGTGCAGGCGCCGGTCGCCGCGCATCACCTCGGCGAGATCGACGCTGCGAGCTTCTGGTTCTCGCTGATCGTCGCCTCGCGCTTTTACCACCTCGCGTTGAGCGGGCTGATCGCCACGCTGATGCTCGCCTGCGCGCCGCTCGTTGCGCTCGGTGCGACGCGACGCGGACCGCGGCTCGCCGTCGCCGCGGCGTTGCTGCTCGCATGCGTGGTGCTGCTGCCCGCGAGCAACGGAATCGCGCGCGACTACGCGTTTCGCTCGCGCGAGGTGACCGCGCCGCTGCAGGCGCTCGAGCAGACGCTCGCGCGCAGCGAATTGCCCGCGCAGGGATGCCAGGTCTACGTGCTGGGCTCCCCGGCGCTGTGGGGTCTAGCGGGATACAGCGATGCGGTCGTCAAGGGACTCGCCGCCGAGCCTGAGCGCGTCGCGCATTGCCTGTTCAGCACCGAGCGCCCGGCGTTCACTTATTTCGTGCGCAGCGGCAGCGTGCGTGCCGACGACTTCCGGCCACTGCGACCGCTCACGCTCGCGGGCAGCCAAGTGCCCTGGCTCACGGTCGGCGACGTCCAGGCGCTCTATCTCACGATGGGGGAAGGCTTCGCCGCGCAGCTTCCGCCGACGGCGCTGTTCCTTGAGTATCGCGACGGCGCGTTCATCGCCGGCGGCGCCGACATTCGCGCCGGTCGTCGCCCGCTCGAATTCGTCACGAGCAAGCCCAACTGATGCGGCGCCGAACTAGGTCGTCGCGAGGCTGACGAGGAACGCCGCGCTGACGCCGAACGCGATCAGCACGATGTAGGCGGTGCCGATCACGCCGTACTTGATCGTCGTCATGATCCAGCCCTGCTTGTAGACCCGCTTCTGCATCACGAACAGGTAGATCGGCAGCCACCAGTACATCAGCACGATGAGCCAGTCCAGCGGCGTCTTCAGCCACGCCGCGGACTGCGCCGCCCACGTCGATGCCATCAGCGTCAGCGTGATCATGAGTAGCGACAGGAAGATGAATGCGTGGCTGTGGAGCGCGACGACGAGGTGCTCCATGTATAGCCGGCGCTTGAAGATGTACATGATCTTCAGCATCAGCGCGAACAACGGCATCATCACGAACAGCACCTGCGGCAGCACGCCGATCGACCCGATCACGAACGGCTTCGGATCCTTGGCGATCCGCGCCGCGTTTTCCTTCGCATGCACAGCCAGCGCGGTGAGCTTGTCGTTGGCGAACTGCGGCAACCAAGAAACCACGACCGGCGTCGTTTTCGGATCCCAAGAGTCGTCGCCGAAACTCACCTTGACGTTGGTCCCCGGATCGGGCGGCGGCGGCTCGCCCTTGGCCTTGGCCTGCTCCACGCTGTCGAGGTAGCCGATCCTGCGCTCTGCTCTCTTCTGGATCTTGTCGATCGACGACTCGATCTTGTGCTTCACGCGGTCGCTGCCACCGACGCCGGCCTCCACAGTCTTGAGGCGCGCGATCGCCGCGTCGCGCTGCTTCTCGACTTCGCCGCGCGTGAGCGCTGTGCTGATCGCGTCGTCGGTGTCCCCCGTGATGTTGATGCCGCTGATGCTGGCATCGCCGACCGCGAACTGGACGAGGAAGAATGCCGCGATGCTGAGGAAGAAATACAGGCGGAACGGCGTGACGTAACGCACGCGGCGACCCGCGAAATACTCGGTCGTGAGGTAACCTGGACGAGCGTACAGCGGCAGGAGCGTGCGGAAGATGCGCGAATCGATATTCAGCACCGTATCGGCGAAGTCCGCGAGGATGCTCGACAACTGGCGGATCATCCCCTTGACCGGCTGGCCGCACGAGTAGCAGTGCTCGCCGAGCAGCGGCGCGCCACAGTTCGCGCAGAGCGTGCGCGTCGTCGTCTCCTGCGCCGGTGCCGCGCGGTCGAACTGCGCGTCCTGCGCGGCGGCGTCCTCTGGCTGCGGCGTGGGCGCCAGCGGGACGATCGGCAGCTCGTCGGGTGGAGTATTCATCCGCGCAATCGTAGCCGATTGCAGCGCGATCTCAAGACGTTGCATCGGCCGGCGGCGGCGTTCGGCTAAACTGGCCGTCCCGCCGAGAGCGAGATTCAATGTCTTCTCTTCCCTCCGGTGACGGCATGCGCGCCCGCGGGCGCGGATTTCCGCCGCCGCCCGCCCGCCACGACCTGCGAGAGACCTTCGCGCTCGCGTTGCCGTTGATTCTGGGCCAGCTCTCGTCGATCGGCATGAACGTCATCGATACGCTGCTCGCCGGGCATCTCAACGCGCACACGCTCGCGGCCGTCGCGGTTGGGGCCGGCGTGTGGGCGCTCGCGATCGTCTCCGCGATCGGCGTCATGATGGCGGTGCCGCCGACCGTCGCGCAGCTCTCGGGCGCAGGCAGGCGCGAGCGCATCGGCCCGGTGTTCCGCCAGGCGCTGTGGCTCGCAGTGATGCTCGGCATCGCGCTGCTGCTCGCGGTGCGCTTTTTGAGCCCGCTGTTGCTCGATGCGTTCGGCATCGACCGAGACATCGTCGCCGACACGACGAAGTTCCTGCGCGCGATCGCCTGGGGCGCGCCGGCGATGACGGTCTACTTCGCGCTGCGTGGCCTGTCGGAGGGCCTCGCACTCACTCGTCCGACAATGTACTTCGGTCTGTTCGGACTCGTGCTGCTCGCTCCGATCGGTTACATGCTGATGTACGGCCGCTTCGGTTTTGCCGCGCGCGGCGCGGAGGGCTCGGGCATCGCGACCGCATTCGTGCTGTGGATCCAGGCCATCGCGCTCGCGCTCTACCTGCATCGGCGGCGCACCTATGCCGACATCCGGCCGTTCGCGCGATTCGACCGCCCGCACTGGGGCGAGATCGGCGCGCTGCTTCGGCTCGGCGTGCCGATGGGCGTCGCGGTGCTGATGGAGTGCGCGCTGTTCGTCTGCACGGCGCTGCTGATCGCGTCGCTCGGCGCGGTGACGGTCGCGAGCCATCAGGTCGCGATCAACGTCGCATCGGTCACGTTCATGCTGCCACTCGGACTCGCGATGGCGACGACCGTTCGCGTCGGCCACGCGGCCGGCCGCGGCGATGCGCTCGGCGTCCGCCGCGCAGGCATGGCCGGCATCGGCCTGTCGCTCGCGACGCAGGTGATCTCGGCGTCGCTGATGGCGCTCTTCCCGATGGCCATCGCGCGCATCTACACCGACGACCCCGGCGTCGCGACGCTGGCGGCCCAGTTGCTCGTGCTCGCGGCGATCTTCCAGTTATCCGACGGCATCCAGGTGACCGCGAACGGCGCGCTGCGCGGACTCAAGGATACGACCGTGCCGATGCTGATCACGCTGT
>JBDTYX010000289.1:0-3594 GCA_040005435.1 Rudaea sp.
AAGTCATCGAAGCTGAACGACGGCTGGCCACGAGCAACTCGACGTCGAGCTCGTCGTCGAGCCGCGCGGGGATCAGGAACTCGATCGCGATGTCGCGAACGACGAAGACGACTCCGAGCGTGTCGCGCACGCGCAGCTCGTCGAGCCCCTGCGCGCGCAGCCACTCGCTGCGCGCACGCTCGAGAAAGCGCAGATAGCTCGCGTGGTAGACGACGCCGCCGGCGTCGGTGTCTTCCCAGTACACCCTGACCGGCCACGAAAAAATGGGGGAAATGATGGGGTCAGAGTGAATTTTCGGCCGGCCGTCCTCGCCAGATTTTGATACTTCTGCGGGGAAATTCACTCTGACCCCATTTCGGTTGCGCGGAAATTCACTCTGACCCCATTTTCGGATCCGGCTCGAACAGGTCTTCGGGCGTCGGCTCGCGCCGCGGCGCCTTGAGACCGAGGTGCCGATAGGCCTTGCCCGTGACCATGCGGCCGCGCGCGGTGCGCATCAGGTAACCCTGCTGGATCAGGTAGGGCTCGAGCACGTCCTCGATCGTGCCGCGCTCTTCGGACAGCGCCGCGGCCAGCGATTCGACGCCGACCGGGCCGCCGTCGAAATGGTCGATGATCGTGCCGAGCAGGCGCCGGTCGAGTGCGTCGAATCCCGCGGCATCGACCTTGAGCATCGCCATTGCGTCGATCGCGACCTCGCGCGTGATGTGTCCGTTCGCCCTGACCTCCGCGAAGTCGCGCACGCGACGCAGCAGCCGGTTGGCGATGCGCGGCGTGCCGCGCGCGCGGTTCGCGATCTCGACCGCCCCCTCGTCGGCGCAACCGATCCCGAGGATCCGCGCCGAGCGGCGCACGATCGCGGCGAGCTCGTCGGGCGTGTAGAACTCGAGCCGCTGGACGATGCCGAAGCGGTCGCGCAGCGGACTCGTGAGCAGACCCGCGCGCGTCGTCGCGCCGATCAGCGTGAAAGGCGGCAGGTCGAGCTTGATCGAGCGCGCGGCCGGGCCTTCGCCGATCATGATGTCGATCTGGTTGTCCTCCATCGCCGGATAGAGGATCTCCTCGATGATCGGCGACAGCCGATGGATCTCGTCGATGAACAGCACGTCGCGCGGCTGCAGGTTCGTGAGCAGCGCGGCGAGGTCACCCGCGCGTTCGATCACGGGACCGGACGTCGTGCGCAGGTTGACACCGAGTTCGTTGGCGATGACATGCGACAGCGTCGTCTTGCCGAGGCCGGGCGGCCCGAAGATCAGCACGTGATCGAGCGCCTCTCCGCGCCTGCGTGCCGCCTCGATGTAGATGCCGAGTTGCTCGCGGACCGCCTGCTGGCCAAGGTATTCGGAGAGTTTCTGCGGCCGGATGGACGCGTCGACGGCTTCGTCTTCGCGTGTGGCGGCGGGGGAAACTGCGCGGTCGGTCATGCGGGCATTATCGCAGAATCGGCGCGCCTCCTGAGGGTGCGCTGCGACGATTCACGCGGATCCCGCGTCGCGCGTGCGAGCCTTGCGCATTTACCGCGGCACGCGCCCGCGGCTAGATCTCGACGCGCGTGCCGAGCTCGATCATGCGATTGCCCGGGATGTGGAAGAACGCCATGGCCGGCACGCCGTTGCGGTTCAAGAACGCGAACAGCTTGTCGCGCCACACCGGCATGCCGCGGCGGTCGCTTGCGATCACGGTCTCTCGGCTGATGAAGAACGTCGTGTCCATCATCTCGAAGCCGAGTCCCTTGGCCTCGCAGCGATCGAGCGCCAGCGGGATGTTCGGATCCTCGGAAAAGCCGAAGCGGATCACGACGCGATAGAACTCGTGTCCGAGCGCGGTGATCTCGGTGCGCTCGCCGTAGTCCGCGGTGGGCACGTCGAGGGTCTCGACGGTCATCAGGATGTTGCGCTCGTGCAGAACCTTGTTGTGCTTCAGGTTGTGCAGCAGCGCATTCGGCACTGCGTTGATGTTCGCGGTGAGGAAGATCGCGGTGCCCGGAACGCGCAACGGCGGATGCGCGGTAACGCTCTCGATGAACGGTTCGAGCGCGAGGCCGCTCTGCTTGAGCTCGCGCACGACCATCTCGCGACCCTTGCGCCAGGTGCTCATGATCACGAACACACACAGCCCCAGCACGAGCGGGAGCCAACCGCCGTGTTCGATCTTGTCCGCGTTCGCGGTGAGGAAGGCGAGATCGACGATGAGAAACATGCCACCGACGGCGACCACCTTCCACCACGGCCAGCGCCAAAGGTTGCGGAACACGAATAGCACGAGGATCGAGTCGATCGTCATCGTGCCGACGACCGCAATGCCGTACGCGGCCGCGAGATTGGTCGACGAGCGGAAGCCGACAACGACGAGCAGGGTCATCAGCATAAGCATACGATTGACCCATGGCAGGTAAACCTGCCCCATGGTCTGCGCAGAGGTGTGATGGATCTCCATACGCGGCAGGTAGCCAAGCTGGATGGCCTCGCGCGCGACAGAGAACGCGCCGGAGATCACCGCCTGCGAGGCGATCACCGCGGCCAGCGTAGCGAGTACGATCATCGGGAACAGCAGTGGCTGCGGCACGAGCAGGTAAAACGGATTGCTCACGGCGGACGGATCCGCGATCAGCAGCGCGCCCTGGCCGAAGTAGTTGAGCACCAGCGCGGGTAGCACGTAGCCGAACCACGATAGGCGGATCGGCGTTTTGCCGAAGTGCCCCATGTCGGCATAGAGCGCCTCCGCTCCGGTGATGCACAGGACCACCGAGCCCAGCGCGAAAAAAGCGGTCCAACCGTTGCGCATGAAGAAGCTCAGCGCGTACCACGGCGACAGCGCGCTCAGCACGTACGGATGGTGCATGATCTGCAACACGCCGAGCGCCGCGATCGTGAGGAACCACAGCACCATGACCGGACCGAACACCGCGCCAACCCGGCCCGTGCCGTGGCTCTGGAAGAAAAACAGCGCGACGATGATGCCGACCGCAATCGGCACGACCCAGTGCGCCATCGCGGGTGCCGCGACCTCGGTACCCTCGACCGCGGAAAGCACGGTCATCGCTGGCGTGATCACGCCGTCGCCGAAAAACAGCGACGCGCCGAAAATGCCAAGAAGAATGATCCAGCGACGCGCGTGCGGATTGCCGCCGACGCTGCGCTGCGCGAGCGCGGTCAGCGCCATGATGCCGCCCTCGCCCTTGTTGTCGGCGCGCATGATGTAGCCTGCGTACTTCACCGAGACGACCGCGATCATCGACCAGAACACGCAAGACAGGACGCCAAGCACGTTCTCCGTCGTCGGCACTAAACCCGTTTGGCCACCGAACGTCTCCCGGAGCGTGTAGAGCGGGCTCGTGCCGATGTCGCCGTAGACGACGCCAAGCGCACCCAACGAGAGCGCGGCAAGCATGCGGCGATGGTCATTGCCGGAGCGGGTATGCATTTGTCCAGCCTGATTCAACGTAATGCTGCCTTGAGAGCCTTGCGGATGATCATCTCGGCATCGTCGCCGGCGATCGCCACTTCCCTGACCAGCCGCGCCACTTCGACCGGCTTGTAGCCGAGCTGCTGCAGCGCGCTTGTGGCCTCCGACTGCGGATCTTTCGGCACGGAG
>JBDTYX010000290.1:0-3592 GCA_040005435.1 Rudaea sp.
TGTTTGCCGAGTCGGCGCTCAAGGGCGCGCACTTCATCGAGCTGTGCAACCAGCGTGACATCCCGCTTGTGTTCCTGCAGAACATCACGGGCTTCATGGTCGGCAAGAAGTACGAACACGCCGGCATAGCGAAGGACGGCGCGAAGATGGTCACCGCGGTCGCCTGCTCGCACGTGCCGAAGTTCACCGTGATCATCGGCGGCAGCTTCGGCGCGGGCAACTACGCGATGTGCGGCCGCGGCTACCAGCCGCGTTTCCTGTGGACCTGGCCGAACGCGCGCATCAGCGTGATGGGCGGCGAGCAGGCCGCATCGGTGCTCGCGACCGTGCGCCGCGACGGCATCGAGGCCGACGGCAAGTCCTGGTCGAAGGAGGACGAGGAAGCGTTCAAAGCGCCGATCCGCGAACAGTACGAGCGCCAGGGGCACCCCTACTACGCGAGCGCGCGCCTCTGGGACGACGGCGTGATCGATCCGGCCGATACGCGTCGCGTGCTCGGCCTCGCGCTATCGGCGTCGTACAACGCGCCGATCGAGAAGACGACGACCGAGAGCCGCCGTTTCGGCGTGTTCCGCATGTAGCAGCCGGTGACCATAGCGCTTCGGGTCGCGGTCGCTATGCTGGTCTGCTGCGAGTAAGGCGCTGACCCTTTCGCCCCGGCGCCCGACCTGTCTCGCGATCAGTCCTATTTCCCGGACTTGCCCTTCCCGGCCGCGACTGGCGCCGGCTTGCCGCCGCTGGCTGCGGCCTTTTGCTGCCGGTCGAAGCACCAGTAACCGTTTTCCTTCTTCATCGTCACGCTGATGGGGGCGGAGTCGCCGATATCGTTGCCCTCCGCATCGTTGAGCTTGCCTTTGACCTGCAGCGTGGCGACGTCGCCCTTGACGCTGCCCGATACGAAGCGGGCGGAATTCGGCAATTCGTCGCGCATGCTGCGCAGGATGTCCTTGATCTTGTCGTCGTTCTTCGCGCTCTTGATCGACTGGTTGAGCGCCTTGACCCTCGCATCCGTCAGCGTATTGGCGACACCGTTCAGCGAATCCCTGTCGAGAGAGAACACTGCGTGGGAAAGCGCACGCTCGTAGGCGTGAAACGCTTTGAACGGCTCGCCGCCGTCCGGCGCCAGGCCAGGGCCGAACGCGGGGCCGTTGGCCACGTTCAACGCAAAGTGTACGTCGTAGTAGGTGCCGTCCTTGGCGGTTTTTTCCGACTCGTGCGTGCTGCGCAGGGTGCCTTCGATGCGCTTGCCGTCGTTGCTCTTCAGATCGAGTTTGTAAAACGCGGTACCCATCGATCCGGAGGAATGCAGGCCTTCCCCGGACAATACGGCAAGATTGGCCTGTTCGATCGGCGCATCCTTGTTCGTGCCGATCGTCAGCTTGGCGCTTGTCGGCTTGCGCTCGTTGTTCCAGAAGAGATTGTCGTCGAATGCCTTGTTCCGATCCGCGGCTGCATCGTACGCCGCGGCGTCGATCGGCTCGCTGCTCAGCACCACGACGACCGCCTGCTTCGAAGCATCGAAGAGGTCCGGAACGGCATAGGCATATGCGCCTGCGACCGTCGTCGCGACGCCATTGCTGTAGATCGTGCCGCCGCCGTCGGCCCACGCAGCGCCAAAACCGCCGACCAGGACCGCTGCCAGAAACCACTGCAACCGTTTCATGTCGCTCCTCCCGCTGCTGCGATAGTTGCTGGATCAGACGGAATTCGGAGCGCGGAAGGATCACCTCTTGCGTCAGGCCGGCCGCGCTCACGGCCGCTGCGAGGAGGCAACCGGCAACGAGACCATCTCACCGCAGAATCGGCCGGACCCACCGTTGTCGCATGGCTTGCCAAGTGCTGGCTGGCAGAAATCGATCCTGGTGCCATCGTTTTGGGCGGCGGCGATCGCGTGAACCGACGCTTCGCCGCTCGTACATGCTGCAAGCGCCTTCGTCGCTTCGCGCGGGTCGCTTACCTTTCGCCGATCCCGCCTGGCACGCCTGGCACGCCTGGCACGCCTGGCACGCACAAACGATGCGCGAAAAAGCCGGCGCCGTGTGCCGCACCGTGGCGGCATTCTGCAAGTCGGCGGATCAGCGTGCGGGCGGCAGGTCGAATTCGGACACGCGGCCGTCACGGTCGAACATGACGCGACCACCGCCGTCGTCGGAGTAGTACCAGACGTCGCCGAACACGCCGACCATGACCTTGCCGGCCGGGCCGATCGCGGCCTTGACCTGCGTGCCGTTGAGGCCGCGGTGGACGGCAGCCCAGTTAGCCGCATCCCTCCAGCGTTCGGGCGCGGCCGGCTGCGCGACGGCCCGCGCGCGGAGGCGGCAGCCGCTACCGGTGCCGGCCGAGGCGGCGGCGCCGCGACCGCGCGTGCGGCCCGGGGCGTGGCCGCCATCGGCGCGGGCGTGGCCGTTGCGTTCAACCTCGCCTCCAGCTCGGCAACCCGACTCTCGAGCGCCTTGACCCGCGCCGCAAGCGCGACTTCCTGCGCATCGTCCGCATGCGCGAACGAAGACAGCAGCAGCATCGTCGAAAAAGCGAACTTCGTCAGCATGTGCATGGTCGGTCCCTCACGTGTGCGAACGCGATCCACAGTAGCGCGGTCCGCGCCCGCGGCCCGCAGTTCAGCCGCTCTATCCGGCCGCGAGCGCCGTCTCCTCGTCGATCTCGTCGTCGCGCTCGGCGTCGGCGATGAACTCGCCACCACGGTCAAGCTCGGCGAACAGTCCGCCGAGCGCGACGAGCTCGTCGTAGCGGCCACGCTCGACGAGTTCGCCGTCCTTGAGAACGAGGATCACATCGGCATTGCGCACGGTCGTGAGGCGATGCGCGATCACGAAGGTCGTCCTGTTCTTGGTCAGCTTGTTGAGCGCGCGCTGGATGCGCGCCTCCGTCGCGTTGTCGAGCGCGCTCGTCGCCTCGTCGAGAATCAGGATCGGCGCGTCCTTGAGCATCGCACGCGCGATCGACAGGCGTTGGCGCTCGCCGCCCGACAGCGAACGGCCGCGCTCGGCCACCAGCGTCGAGTAGCCATCGGGTTTGACCACGATGAAGTTGTGCGCCTCGGCTGCCTGAGCGGCCGCCTCGAGCTCGCCCTCGCTCGCGTCCGGCTTGCCGATGCGCAGGTTGTCCGCGATCGAACGGTAGAACAGGCCGGGATCCTGAAACACGACCGCAATGTGCTCGCGCAACGAGTTGAGGCTCACGTCGCGGATATCGATGCCGTCGATCGAGATGCGACCTGCGCTCGGGTCGTAGGCACGATAGAGCAGGCTCAGCGCGGTCGTCTTGCCCGCGCCGGTCGGACCGACCAGTGCCGCGGTGGCGCCGGCCGGCACGCGGAAATTCAGATGCTTGAGCGCCGGGTGCGAGGCGTCGTAGCCGAACGAGACGTCGTCGAACACGACTTCGCCACGCACGTTCTCGGGCAGCGGCTTCGCGCCGGGCTTCTCCTTGAGCACCGCATCCGCGTCGAGGATCGAGAAGAAGTCCGAAAGAGAGTGGGTCTGGAAGAACAGTCCCGAGATGAACCCCGCGAACTGTTCGAGCTTGCCGATCTGCAGCATCGCGAAGTTGACGAACGTGACGATGCCGCCGA
>JBDTYX010000094.1:0-12050 GCA_040005435.1 Rudaea sp.
CCACAGTCCCGGCTCCGCGCGGCCCTTGGGGGCATAATCGTTAGCGATGAAGTCTGCGAGCTTGCGGTAGGCGGGACGCACTTTGCCATCCACAGCCGCGATCACCGCGTCGTGCAGTCGTTTGCGATCCGCCGCGGGGATCCCATCGGCGAACTTCGCGACGGGCTGGCCGAAGGCGCTTGACTCGCCGGCCGGATCGCCGATCGCCTTGCACTGGCCGACGACCTTCTCGAGCAGGAATCGCGGCGGCATGAGCCCATCCTTCTCGCCTTGCTTGAGCACGTCGACCAGTGTGTCGAGCAGCGCGGGAACCTGGTCGAGCCGCGCGATGTAGTCCTCGTAGTGTTTCGTGCTGTCGAATGGGATCGCGCTGACGAACTGTGGTAGCAGGATCTGTATGCCGTTGAACTGGTCGACCGGCATCTCGAATAGCTTGAGGTCGGTCGCGCGGATCGCGTCCTGCAGTTGGCGCACCATGAGCTGCTGGTTGAGGCGGTCCTGCTCGCCGAAGCCGCTCGTGTCGATCGCCCTGAAGCGCTTGAGGAAAGCCTGGGTGTCCAGTTTCTGCTGCTGGGCGTGCGCGAGCGAGATATCCGACCACTTGTCGTTGTAACGATCGTCGCCGAGGATCGTCGCGAACTCGGGCTGTTCCTTGAGGTTCCACTGCCACTGCTCGGCGAGCAGTGCGTTCAGGGCGTTCACGCGCTCGACCATTGCGGCGGGAGTTGCAGAGTGCGCGCCCGCTGCGAGTGCGAGCGACAGTGCGATGAACAGCGGCTTCATTGCGGATGCTTTCATGACGATGCCCCTTGAAGATTGATCGCGGAATCGGGATGCGCACTCTCGTGCACCACGGCTGCGACCGCACGTGCTGAAAGTCAGTGCGCGGCGCCGCAAGATTGCCGGGCGAAGCGTGGCGACCTAGGCGAGGTCGCAGGCCAGTCGCGTCCTGAGTTGCATGAGGCCGCGTCGAATGATGCTCTTGACCGAGCCGAGCGGCAGCGACTCGCTGGCCGCGAGTTGTGCGTGCGTCTGCGCGCCGAAGAATGTCCCGCGAATGAGGCGCCGGCTCCTCGCATCGAGTTGAGCGAGTCGTGCATGCAGAAGCGCGCGGCGCGCTTCCGATTCCGCATGGTCGGGTGGCGAGAGTCCGGGATCTTCGAACGCGTCGATGCCGTCCATCGACAGATTCGCTTGCGTACGACGCAGGCGGCGCAGCCGGTCGACCGCACGATTTCTCGCCACAGTCGCGAGCCAGCCGAGGCACTCAGCGCCGCCGCGATCGAACCGCAGCGCGCCGGTCCACAGGCTCGCGTAGATGTTCTGCATGACGTCTTCTACATCGGCCTGCTCGCTCAAGACCTGCACACAGATTCCGCGGAACCACGTCGACGTGACCGCATGCAGCGACGCGAACGCGGTGGCGTCGCCCGCGGCGGTCCGCTCCAGCAGTTCGACGATTCGCGGTGTGGAATGCCCACGGCGATTCGCCGGCGAACGCGATGAGTCGCGCGCAACGTCGATCCGATTTTCGAAGTGTTCCATGCGGCGAGGCCTGCGGCGGCTACTGAAACCCGGGCAGCCCGAGCTGATCTCTCGTCTGCGCAACGCGCCTAAAATCCGTTTCGCGATAGCCGAACGCCACGAACTTGCGCAGCAGCGACTGATACAGCGCATCGCTCATCTGCGGACTGCGACTAAAGACCCAGCCGAGTTTTCGGCTCGGCTGGCCAATCAGTGCCCAGGAGTAGTCCGGCGCGACGTCGAGAATCAGATAGTCGGCGCGCAACAGCCAGAAGAAGCGCACGATCCAGCTCGCCTCGCCGGAGTCCGGTTGCACGACGCCGACCGACGACAAAGACTTCTCCGGCGCATCGAACGACTTGCGATACACGTAGCTCGTGTCGACATCGCCTTTCGCGTTGAGCGTGTAGACGTCCCGGCTCGCGACGTTGCCGCGCTCACCGAAGTACGGAATGTTGGCGATGACGTACCACGCGCCCATGTAGCGCGGCAGGTCGATGCGCGCATGCGGCTCGAGCGGCGGCGACCCGCCCGAACCGGTCGCACACGCCGCGAGCAGCAGGCTCGGCGCGAGGCGGCGCAGGATGGTCAGAATTCGTCGCTGTCGCATAGTCGTCCTCATCGTGTCGCCGTCCACGCGGGTGCCGGACGGCGTGGTTTGCGCATCGCGCGGCTCGCGCGTGGCAGCGAGCGTCGGCCGCGGCCGCGGCGGTCGGGACAGAACCTGAGTTGCGTTCGTGCTGGTTGCGACGCCCTCCGCCATGCAGATCGAGCTGCGCGGCGTGTACGTAGTTTGTCGGGCAACGGGGATCGGGGTGAGGCGTGCATTTGAGCGAGGGAGCGGTGGGGAGTGGGCGCTGATCATAGGCGCGTGCGGCATGCAATAACGATTCATCCGTAAAAATAAGTGTTTCAATATCGTTTCGTTTGAGCAATAGCGATCATTAACGCGGGTATATCGCTACACTGGAAGGCATACCGGGGACAAACCCGCCGCGCACGAGCGACCATGACCGATCCGATCGTCCACGATCAGAGCCACCTCGACGAACCGCGCTATCGCAGCGGCGCGGCCGCGCGCATCGCGAAGATGCCAGCCTCGACGTTGCGTATCTGGGAGCGTCGCTACAACGTCATCAATCCGGCGAAATCGGCGTCGGGCCAGCGCCTGTATTCGCGCAACGATGTGCTGCGACTGACGCTTCTGAAGGCGCTCGCCGCGGATGGACACGCGATCGGCACGATAGCGATGCTGAGGAGCAGCGAGCTCGAAGCGCTGATGCCTGCGCGGCCCGCGGCGAATCGCAAATTCTCGAACGTCCTCGCGATCGGGGCCGGGTGGGGAAGCGGTGCGCAGGGCGAACACTGGGTTTTGAAGCCGGATATCGAGTCCGCCGCGCAGGCCGAACTCGTGTCTCCGGTCGACCTCGTGCTCGTTCGACTGCCCTCGCTGCATATCACCGCCGCGCGCGAACTGTTGCATCTCGCGGACCAGAAGCGCGCTGCTGCGGTAGGCGTCGTCTATTCGTTCGCGATGCAGCAGGCCGTGGAGATGCTGAGGCTCGCGGGCGCCGCGCTATATCGCGAAACCGGCCGTGCGCTCGACGCCGCCGAAGTCATTCGCGCGCTCGACCTCGAGGCGGGCGGGGATTCCGAACGCGCCCGCGGCGAGCGCTGGCTGCGCGCGAAACGCCGCTACAGCGACGACGAACTGGGCAAGCTCGCGCGGCTGTCCTCGACGATCTCCTGCGAGTGCCCGAAGCACCTCGCCGACCTGATCATGCAGATCTCCGCGTTCGAGGCCTACAGCGACGGATGCGCCTCTGCGTCCGAGCAGGATGTGTTGCTGCACCGGCACCTCGGCGACGTCGCAAACAAGGCGCGCGGACTGTTCGAGTCGGCGCTCGAACGCCTCGCGCGCGAAGAGCGACTCGCGATCGCGGCCGCAGACAAGACCTGATTCATCCGTCCCTGCGCGGAGCGCTCGATGCACTATTTGCTCACCGGCGGCAGCGGCTTCATCGGCAGAGAGCTGTGCCTCAAACTGACCGCGGCAGGCCACACGGTCACCGTGCTCACGCGCGATGCGTACGCCGCACGCCGCGTTTTGCTGCCGCGCATTCACCTCGTCGAAAGCCTCGATTCGGTCGGCGAGGTCGACGCGATCGTCAACCTCGCGGGCGAGAATCTCGCGGCAGGACGCTGGACGCCGACGCGCAAGGTGGCGCTCGTCGCCTCGCGCACGGTCGAGACACGGCGCGTGCTCGCATGGATCGCGCGGCAAGCCTCGAGGCCCAAGGTACTCGTATCGGGCTCCGCGATCGGTTGGTATGGGAAGGCCGACGACCGCGTGCTGGACGAAAGTGCAGGCGGCGGAGGCGATTTCGCCGCGCGCCTGTGCCGCGACTGGGAGGCCGAGGCCGACAAGGCGGCCGATCACGGCGTGCGCGTATGCCGCGTGCGCACGGGCATCGTGCTGAGCCGCGCAGGCGGCGCGCTCGCGCGCATGACGCCGCTGTTCAGGCTCGGACTCGGCGGCCCGATCGGCGATGGCGGGCAATGGATGAGCTGGATCCATCGTGTCGACATCGTCGCGCTGATCATCTGGCTCGTCGAAAACCCCTCACTACATGGCGCGTGGAACGGCACCGCGCCGAACCCGGTCACGAATGCAGAGTTCGCGGCCGCACTCGGGGCGACGCTGCATCGACCCGCGCGGTTGCGCATGCCCGCGTTCCTGCTGCGCGCAGCCCTCGGCGAAATGGCCGACCTCGTGACGAGCGGCCAGCGAGTCATTCCCGCGCGTGCCGCGGCGGCGGGGTTTCGCTTCCAGTTCGACGACCTGCGCGCCGCACTCGCCGCCGAATTCACCTAGCGCCATCGGCAGGCGGGACCGGGCGCGATGGCCCCGGGCGCCCGCGAGCGGCCAAAAACGTCGTTGCGAGTCGACTGCGGGGGTTCTCGACGCCGGCTGCGCCCTAGCCCCGTCGCCCATGCGCCAGGCGCGATCTAGAGTATAATGCGAACCATTCTTATTTAGATTGGTTGTAGCGTGCTGCTTTCGGAACTGGCAATGGGTGCGAGTGCTACCGTGCTGCAGGTTGAAGACAACGGTCCGGACGATGCGATCGCGCAGCGTTTGCGCGACCTCGGGTTCGTCGCGGGCGAGCCCGTGCGCGTTGTCGCGCTGGGACCCCTCGGCGCCGACCCGATGCTCGTGCAGATCGGTTACACGCGCTTTGCGCTGCGCCGCGCCGAGGCTGCGCGCGTGCGCATCGATACCACGGCGGCGGTCGGAATCATGGACGGCGCGGCATGAGCACTGCAGCGCTGCAGATCGCGCTCGTCGGCAATCCGAATTGCGGCAAGACCGCCTTGTTCAATCAGCTGACCGGTCGGCGACAGAAGGTCGCCAACTACGCGGGCGTCACGATCGAACGCAAGGAGGGTCACTACACCGCGCCTTCGGGGCGCAGCGTACGCGTGCTCGACCTGCCAGGTGCGTACAGCCTCGCGGCGGCGAGTCCGGACGAGGCAATCACGCGTGACATCGTGATGGGCCGCTACCCCGGCGAATCGATTCCCGACCTCATCGTCTGCGTCGCCGACGCGACCAACCTGCGCCTGCACCTGCGCTTCGTGCTCGAACTCTCGCGCCTGGGCCGTCCGATGCTGCTCGCGCTCAACATGATGGACGCGGCCAAGCGCCGCGGCATCCGCATCGACACCGTGGCGTTGGCGCGCGAGCTCGGCATGCCGGTCGTCGAAACGATTGCGGTCAAGCGCGGTGGCGCCGCGGGCCTGATCGCCGAGGTCGACGCCGCGATGCCCGGGCCGCCGACGAGGCTGGCAGCCGACGCAGACCTGCATGCGCGCGTGCGCGCGCTGCTAGCGGACACGGTCAGCGTGCCGCGCCGCACCGCCGCGATCGACGACGCGCTCGATCGCATCGTGCTGCATCCGATGCTCGGCCTCGCGATCCTCGCGGTCGTGATGTTCCTCATTTTTCAGGCGGTGTTCTCGTGGGCGACGCCGCTGCACGACGGCATCGACGCGGGCATGCGGGCGTTCGGCGAATGGGTGCGCGCGCAGCTCCCTGCCGGCGCGCTGCGCAGCCTGCTTATCGACGGCGTCATCGCGGGGCTCGGCGCGGTGCTCGTGTTCCTGCCGCAGATCCTGATCCTGTTCCTGTTCATCCTCGTGCTCGAAGAATCGGGCTATCTGCCGCGCGCCGCGTTCCTGCTCGACCGGCTCATGCGTGGCGCGGGACTCACCGGGCGTTCGTTTATCCCGCTGCTGTCGAGCTTCGCGTGTGCGATCCCCGGCATCATGGCGACGCGCAGCATCACCGATCCGCGCGACCGTCTCGCGACGATCCTCGTCGCGCCGCTGATGACCTGCTCGGCGCGTCTGCCGGTCTACACGTTGCTGATCGCCGCTTTCATCCCGCAGCGCACGGTCGGTGGCTTGTTCGGCCTGCAGGGACTCGTGCTGTTCACGCTCTACGTCGCGGGCATCTTGAGCGCGCTCGGCGTCGCCTGGGTGATCAAGCGCATGCGCCGCGACCAGGGCGAGCATGCGCTGATGATGGAGCTGCCTTCGTATCGCATGCCGCATCCGCGCGACATCGCGATCGGCCTGTATGAGCGCGGCATGATCTTCCTGCGCCGCGTCGGCGGCATCATCCTTGCGCTGACCGTATTGCTCTGGTTCCTGTCGAGTTTCCCGGGCGCGCCGGCTGGTGCGACCGAGCCCGCGATCTACTACAGCCTCGCCGGCATCATCGGCCGCGGGCTGCACGCGATATTCGCCCCGCTGGGCTTCAACTGGCAGATCTGCATCGCGCTCGTGCCGGGCATGGCCGCGCGCGAGGTCGCGGTCGCGTCGCTCGCGACGGTCTACGCGCTCGGCGGCAACGAGGACGGCCTGCAGGCGATTGTCGCGTCGCAATGGTCGCTCGCGACCGCGCTGTCGCTGCTCGCGTGGTACGTGTTCGCGCCGATGTGCATCTCGACGCTGGCTACCGTTCGTCGCGAGACGAACTCGTGGCGCAACGTGTGGATGCTCGCGGGCTACCTGTTCGGCCTCGCGTATCTCGCGTCGCTCGCGACTTACCAGATCGCGCGACTGCTGTCGTGAAGTACGCGATCTTCCAGGCGCTCGTGATCGCACTCGTCGGCGCATGGAGTGTCTGGTTCGCGCTGCGTCGATTCTTCCCGCGCGCGTATCGCGCCGCTCTCGCGCGCCTCTTCGCGCCACTCGCGCGTTCGTCGCGGCCGATGCTGCGTGACCTCGCGACACGCGCGATGCCGACCCAGGTCGCGAGCGGCGCCGGCTGCGACAGCGGCGGCGCCTGCTCGAGCTGCGGCACCTGCGCGCCCGCGCCGGCGTTGCCGGGCGAGGCGAAACCACTGGTTTTCCATCCGCGCCCGAAGTCCTGACGTACGCTGACTATCCGCGCGGCCCGCGCTTGCGTATCGTGCGGGCTCAGGCAGGACTGACGGACGGCGCATGAACGCGAAGGTCGCAGGCGGAAGCATCGATGTCCTCGTCGTCGGCGGCGGCATCAACGGCGCCGCGATCGCGCGCGATGCGGCCGGACGCGGGCTTTCGGTGTTGCTGTGCGAGAAGGACGACCTCGCCGGGCACACGTCGAGCGCGAGCAGCAAGCTGATCCACGGCGGCCTGCGTTATCTGGAGCAATACGAATTCTCGCTCGTCGGCAAGGCGCTCGCGGAACGCGAGGTGGTGTTGCGCTCGGCGCCGCATATCGTGCGCCCGCTGCGCTTCGTCCTGCCGCACGAGCCGCACCTGCGCCCGGAATGGATGATCCGCGCGGCCCTGCTGCTCTACGACAACCTCGGTCGTCGCCGTGCGCACAGCCTGATCCATTCGCGCCGCGTCGACCTGCGCCAGCACGTCGCGGGACCGGCGCTGCTGCCGCAGTTTCGCAAGGGCTTCATCTACTCGGACGCCTGGGCCGACGACGCGCGCCTCGTCGTCCTGATCGCGAAGGACGCCGCCATGCGCGGCGCGACGATCCTCACGCGCACGCGCTGCGAACGCGCGCAGCGCACGACGGATCGCTGGCACGTGCGCCTGCGCGAGGCCGACGGCCGCGAACGCCTCGTCGAGACACGCGCGCTCGTCAACGCGGCCGGGCCGTGGGCAGCGAGCTTCCTCGGCGAGGTGGCAAGGATCGACAAGCGCCGCGCGCTGCGCCTCATCAAGGGCAGCCACATCGTCGTGCCGCGCCTGTTTGCGCATGAGCACGCCTACACGTTTCAGCAGGACGACCGACGCATCGTGTTCGCGATTCCATATGAGCGCGACTTCACGCTGATCGGCACGACCGACGTCGAGTTCGACGGCGACTCCAATGCGGTGCAGATCAGCGACGAAGAGAAGCGCTACCTGTGCGCCGCGAGCAACCGTTACTTCCGCCGCAAGGTCTCGCCGGAGGACATCGTCTGGAGTTACAGCGGCGTGCGTCCGCTGCTAGACGACGAGAGCAGCGACGCGTCCGAGGTAACGCGCGACTATCTGCTCGATCGCGACGATACGCAGGGTGCGCCGTTGCTCAGCGTGTTCGGCGGCAAGATCACGACGCATCGCAAGCTCGCCGAGGAAGCGGTCGACTGGCTCGCGCCGCTGCTCGGCAACGATGCCGCCGCATGGACCGCCGATGGCGCGACGCTGCCGGGCGGAGATTTCAGTCGCAACGACGACGACGCGGGCTTCGACCGTTTCCTGCACGGGGTCGTGCGCCGCTACCCGTGGCTGCCATGCGGGCAAGCGCTGCGCTACGCACGCAGCTATGGTTCCTGCATCGAGCGCATGCTCGGCGCGGCGACCGGCATGGCCGACCTCGGGCCCGCGCTAGGCGCGGACCTGCACGCGTGCGAGGTCGACTATCTCGTTCGCGAGGAGTGGGCGCGGACGACGGACGACGTGCTCTGGCGGCGCAGCAAGCTCGGCCTGCGCTTCGATGCGGCGAGCGTCGAACGTCTCGACGAATATCTTCGATCGAAGCCGTGCACGGCGACATGAGCGACGCCTGCATCCTCGCGATCGACCAAGGCACGACGAGCTCGCGCGCGTTCGTGTTCGACCATGCCGGCGCGATCGTTTCGAGCGCGCGCCGGGACTTCACGCAGCACTTTGCGCAGCCCGGATGGGTAGAGCACGACGCGCTCGAGATCTGGCAGAGCGTGCAGGCGGTCGTGCACGAGGCGCTGGCCGCCGCGCGCGGCCGCACGGTCGAGGCGATCGGCATCACCAACCAGCGCGAGACGACCGTGGTCTGGGACCGGCGCAGCGGCAAGCCGATCCACCATGCGATCGTGTGGCAGTCGCGGCAGACGCGCGCGCACTGCGACGACCTCATCGCGCGGGGACACGATGCGCTCGTGCGCGCCCGCACCGGCCTTCTGATCGACGCATATTTCTCGGCGACGAAGATCCGCTGGATTCTCGATCACGTGCCTGGCGCGCGCGAACGGGCACGCCGTGGCGACCTGCTGTTCGGCACGATCGACAGCTGGCTCGTATGGAACCTCACCGGTGGCGCGGCCCATGTCACCGACGCGAGCAACGCGTCGCGCACGCTGCTCTACGACATCCACACGTGCCGCTGGGACGACGAGCTGCTCGCGCTGTTCGAGGTGCCCGCGGCGATGCTGCCCGAGGTGCGTGCGTCGAGCCAAGTGTACGGGCACACAGCGCTGTTCACGCCGCTGGCGCTGCCGATCGCAGGGATCGCGGGCGATCAGCAGGCCGCGCTGTTCGGCCAGGCGTGCTTCACGCCGGGCATGGCAAAGAATACCTACGGCACGGGCTGCTTCCTGCTGATGCATACAGGCGCGCAGCCGGTCGCGTCACGACACGGCCTGCTCACGACGATCGCCTGGTCACTGAACGGCCAGATCGAATATGCCCTCGAGGGCAGCATCTTCGTCGCGGGCTCGGTCGTGCAATGGCTACGCGACGGACTGGGCCTCATCGGCAGTGCCGAGGAATCCACAGAGCTCGCCGAACGACTCGCTTCGAACGAAGGCGTGTACCTCGTGCCCGCATTCGTAGGTCTCGGCGCGCCGTACTGGCGCAGCGACGTGCGCGGTGCCGCATTCGGACTCACGCGCGGCACGCGGCGCGAGCATCTCGTGCGCGCAGGACTCGAGGCGATGGCCTACCAGACGCGCGACGTGCTCGCGGCGATGCAGGCCGACGCGGGTCTCGAGATGCACGCGTTGCGGGTCGACGGCGGCGCGATCGCGAACGGATTTCTCGCCCAGTTCCAGGCCGATCTGCTCGGCGTGCCGGTTCAGCGTGCACGCCACAACGAGGCGACTGCTTTCGGCGCGGCCTGCCTCGCGGGCATCGCGACCGGCTTCTGGCGCGATCGCGACGAGATTGCCGCGTTGTGGCAGGCGGGCCGCGCATTCGTGCCGACGATCGCCGCGCACGAGCGCAACGCGCTCTACGCGGGCTGGCAGCGCGCGGTCGCCGCGACGCTCGAATTCCGCGTCTCATGAACGGTTGGCGCTACTGCGGATCCTCAATCGCATAGCCCTTCGCGCGCAGCTGCGCGAGCCGACCCTCCGGTCGCAGCAGCTCGGCGATCGGCAGGACCGCGAGCGTGCTCGCATTGCGTGCGAGCGCGACGTCGGCCGCGGCGATCCATTCGCCGTCGACGCGCTGACGCGCCTGCTTGAGCTGCTCGGCGAGCCGCGGGTTGCTCGACACGGCCGCGATGCATGCGGCGCGCTGGTCGGGATAGGGCAGGTTCTTCAACGCGTCGAGGTCACCGATGGCCCATGCGTTCGCGCGCGCGCGCATGGCACCGAGATCGTTCTCGAGGCGCGCCATCGTGCGCTCGAGGCAGGCAACGTCGAGCGAACCCGCGGTGCTCTTGAAGTCCGCGATCGCCTGCTTCGGGTCTTCGATTTCGAGCTTCACATGCGGCGTCTCGACCGGCACCTTGTTCTTCTTCGCGTAGAAATCGACGACGTCCTGGGCGAGGTTGTTCGTCGTGAGCCCCGACTTCTTGATCGCCTTCTTGTACAGCTCATTCGCAGCGAGCATCGGGCGCAGGCGTTCGACACCACGATCGCGACCGATGTACTTCTCCTTGAGCGCAAGCCAACGCGCGTACAGCTCGGGCGTCAGCACTTCGCGCAATGTCTTGCCGTCGCCGTTCTTCTTCGCGCCGAGCACGGACGGCAGCAGGAAGATAGAGCGGAAGAAGCCGACATGCAGGCCGACATCGGCATCGCTAAGCACCGCTTGCGATTGCGCGATGATCTTCTCGACTTCCGTGGCGCGCCAGGTGAAGTCCCGCGGCAGCGGTTGCTGCGTGCCGAGGATCCACAGCACGTGATCTCCGCGGGTCACCTTCCACAGTCCCGGTCCCGGCTGCTCGCCCGTGACGAGCACAGTGTCTAGCGTCGGCGCCGCGACGGGCAGCTCTGCTTGCGCTGCTGCGGGCGAAGGCGCCTGCGCCGAAGCGAGCGCGCTGACGAGCGACAGCAGCAATATCCGTATCAGGTGCAAGGCGGGCTCTCTGCAGGAGTTTCAGGTGTGCCGCAAAATACGGTCGGCGCGATGAATGGCGCCGAAATCCCGACCCACCTATGCGACGCAGGGCATGGCGTCTGCCAGAAGGGCCGTGCAGATGCCGCGCATCGCGGTGACAAGAAAAAGCCGGCACGAGGCCGGCTTCTTCGATCTTTCGGGTCGCGGTGCTCAGCGCTTCATCGAATTGAAGAACTCGTCGTTCGACTTCGTGTTCTTCATCTTGTCGAGCATGAACTCCATTGCGGCGAGTTCGTCCATCGGATGCAGCAGTTTGCGCAGGATCCAGATCTTCGCCAGCATGTCCGGCTCGATCAGCAGGTCCTCGCGGCGCGTTCCGGAGCGGTTGATGTTGATCGACGGATAGACGCGCTTCTCGGAGATGCGGCGATCGAGGTGCACTTCCATGTTGCCGGTGCCCTTGAATTCCTCGTAAATCACCTCGTCCATCTTCGAGCCGGTCTCGACCAGCGCGGTCGCGAGGATCGTCAGCGAACCGCCTTCCTCGACGTTGCGCGCCGCGCCGAAGAACCGCTTCGGGCGCTGCAGCGCGTTCGCATCGACGCCGCCGGTCAGCACCTTGCCCGACGACGGGATCACGGTGTTGTAGGCGCGCGCGAGGCGCGTGATCGAATCGAGCAGGATCACGACGTCCTTCTTGTGCTCGACGAGGCGCTTGGCACGCTCGATCACCATCTCGGCGACCTGCACGTGGCGCGTCGCGGGCTCGTCGAAGGTCGACGAGACGACCTCGGCGCGCACGCCGCGCTGCATCTCGGTGACTTCTTCGGGACGCTCGTCGATCAGCAGGATGATCAGGTGCACGTCGGGATAGTTGTGCACGATCGCCTGCGCGACGCTCTGTAGCATCATCGTCTTGCCGGCCTTCGGCTGCGACACGATCATGCCGCGCTGGCCGCGACCGACCGGCGCCATCAGGTCGAGGATGCGAC
>JBDTYX010000291.1:0-3568 GCA_040005435.1 Rudaea sp.
CACGAGACGCTTCAGATAGACGATTCGACGGATCAAGGATCGACATTTCTACCAACCGCGCGCTGAATGGAAAGACGCCACGGTGGAATCGCGCGCAAGTGCGCGTCCAGCGCCGAGCTGCGACGCCAGAGGGCGCGCATGGGCCCGTTAATTGCATCGTTCTTCTCGCGAGGCTGCGAGTGTCCAAAGCACCCCGTTTTGCGCAGCGGCAGTCCCGGAGCCCCTGGGATGAGGCCGTCGTTGCGCCACCAATTCTTTTCCAAGGAAACCTCACCATGAACCGATTCACCTGCCGCCTGCTGGTCGCGACATTTTTCACTCCCGTCGCGCTGGCGGCATCGCTTTCGTCCAGCGACAACCTCAGGGCCTATCACGCGGCCAGCGCGGCCGAGCGCAGCGCGGTTGTTCCCGCGGTGCTCGCCAAGGTCAAGGACGAAATCGACAGGAAGGGCAAGACCGATGCCGAGCTGACCGCGGAAGTGGTTCCGTGCATGGATTCCGTCGACGAGCAGGTGTCCGATGCGGACCGCGCGACGCAGACGGTCACCGACCTCGCCGCGGTGTGTCTCGTGCAGCTGGGCTATAAAGCGTAAGCCACATTCGGCTTGTCGTGCGCGCGTCGCGCAAGCGCGACGCGTCCGCACATGCACGATGACAGAGCGCGGCGTGGACGTCCGTTGGACGTGCAATGGGGTTGAGTCCCGCATCGATGCGGCCGGGCACGAGACCCACTCATATCCGACGATGCGTCTGCTGCAATCCGGGCGCTGCTCGCGGAAGACGCCCGCGCGCTCTTCCGGCCTTGCGAGCGGCCTCGCGGCGCGTCACTCGAGGCGCTTTCGCGCGCGCACGCCCGCGAGCGCGTGCATGCGTTGCACCGTTGAGTCGAGCGCCGCGGCGGGCGGCAGCTTGCGCCGCGTGAAGACTTCGCTGACCGACTGGTAGTAGCGCAGCGTGCCATCGCGCTTCGCGGTGAAGCGGTCGAACACGGCGCGGCCGACTTTCGGATTCTCGAGGTCGGCGACGATCGCGCGCGCGTTGTGCAGTTTGTCGCAGCACGACACGAGCAGCGCGAAGTCCTTCTCGACGCGCAGGTGCTTCAGATACGCGAGCTTGCGTTCGCGCCAGTTGGCCAACTTCGCTTCCGCGGTCTTGGCCTGCGCCTTGGATTCCTCGCTGCCGTCCGTGCACGAGAGCACGATGTCGGCGACCTTGTCGCCGAAGCGCTTGCGGATCACCTTTTCATGTTTCTCACCACAATCCTCGATCACGTCGTGGAGCAGCGCCGCGATCGCCTGATCCTCGTCGCCACCATATTCGAGCACGAGGCTCGAGACGCCGAGCAGGTGGTAGAGATACGGAATGCCGGAGCCCTTTCTCGCCTGATGCTCGTGTTGCTTGCGCGCGTAGTCGACGGCTTTGGCGTAGTTCTTCGACAAATAGACACTCGGCTTCGACATTTGCATTTCCCTTTCCGACGTGATTCAAGGTGTCGCGCGACGATTTCGGACGGCAGGCGCGAGGATACTTTGGCGGATATCATCTGCTGACACTACCGGAGAATCGAAGATGCGCAGTCTTTCGCCGCTTGCGACACCATTTGCAATCATCGTCTTGGCCGCCTGTTCCACAGCGATCGGCGCACCCTCGCCCGGCCCGCTGCCACCTGCCGCAGATCAGACTCTTGCGCGAGCGATCTACAAGCAACTCATCGAGATCAACACGACCCACGCGCTCGGCTCGACGAGCGCAGCGCAGGCGATCCAGCGGCGCCTGCTCGCGGCGGGATTCGATGCCGCCGACGTCGTGCTGATCGCGCCGCCCGACAAGCCGTCCAAGGGCAATCTCGTCGTGCGTTACCACGGCAAGGGATTGGCCAAGCCGGTGCTGCTGCTCGGCCACCTCGATGTCGTCGATGCGAAGGCCGAGGACTGGTCCGTCGATCCATTCAAACTGACCGAGAAGGACGGCTGGTTCTATGGGCGCGGCACGCTCGACATGAAGGATGGCGATGCGGCGCTCGTCGAAACGCTGATCCGGCTGAGGCGTGAGCACTTCGTGCCCGATCGCGATGTGATCGCCGCGTTCACCGCAGACGAAGAGGCCGGCGGCGACGCCAACGGCCCCGCGTTCCTGCTCAAGGAACATCGCGGGCTGATCGACGCGGGCCTCATGCTGAGCCTCGACGGCGGCGGCGGCGACTACAAGGACGGCAAGCGCCTCGCGTTCTCGTTCAACACGAGCGAGAAGACATACGTGACCTTCACGGCCGAGACCACGAGCCCGGGCGGGCACGGCTCACTGCCCGGTCCCGACAACGCGATCTACGAATTGGCCGAAGGCCTCGTCCGACTGAAGGCCTACGCATTTCCCGTCATCACGACCGCGACGACGCGCGCGAGCTTCGCGAAGATCGCCGATCTCGATCCCGGCCCGCAGAGCGCCGACCTGCGCGCGGTCGCGAAGGCCTCGCCCGACCTCGCGGCGGCCGATCGCCTGAGCAGGATCGTGAGACTCAACGCCCAACTGCGCACGACCTGCGTCGCCACGCTGATCTCGGGCGGCCACGCCGAGAACGCGCTGCCGCAACGCGCCAAGGCGACGATCCAGTGCCGCATGATGCCGGGCGACACGGCGGAACATGCGCAGGCCGCAATCACGGCTGCACTCAACGACGACAAGATTCACGTGAGTATGGACGCACCTCCGATCGTCAGCCCCGAATCTCCACCGACGGCGCAATTCGTGGCCAAGCTGACGCGCGTCGTGAACTCGATGTGGCCTGGCGTCCCGGTTGTGCCGGCGATGGCGACGGGCTTCGGCGATGCGCGCAATACGCGCAACGCGGGCATCCCGAGTTACGACCTCAGCGGTCGTTGGGTCGACGCCGATGAGAACCGCGCGCATGGCCGCGACGAGCGGGTCGGCGTGCGCGAGTTCGACGAGAATGTCGAGTACACGTATCGGTTGGTGAAGGAGATGAGTGGGAAGGACTGAGTTTCGATTGGCTGCAATCGGAACGATCTAGTCGCCGACCTTCACGACACGGTCGCACACGATTCGTGATCTTCCTTCAATCGCACTCGAATGCAGTGCCGTTCGTCGCGTGGCGATGCTTTGATGATCAACGCGGCTCGGCTCTCGCCACGATACTGCTCGCGACGAGGTCGGCGCTTACGTTGCCGATTGTGGCGAACACATCCGGAAGCGTGTCGACGGCGAGCAGTAGCCCGAGCGGCTCGAGCGGCAGGCCCATCGCCGACGTGACCGGCATCGTTGCCGCCATGAAGCTGACCTGCCCGGGCAAACCAACGGCGCCCAGGCTCAACACGACGGCGAGTGCGGCGGCGACTGCCAGATGCGCGACGGAAACGTCGATCCCATAGATCCACGAGACGAAGATGGCGGCGCCGAGGTATTGCATCGGGCTCGTGATGCGGAACAACGACACCGCCATCGGAAGCACGAGCGCGACTACGCCCGCGGGTTGGCCAAGACGCGTGCGCGCGCTCTCGATCATCGCCGGCAGGCTGGCGAGCGAGGACTGCGTGCTCGCGGCGACGATCTG
>JBDTYX010000292.1:0-3567 GCA_040005435.1 Rudaea sp.
AGTTCCTGCAGCGCGAACGGCTTGACCATGTAGTCGTCGGCGCCCGAATCGAAGCCCGTGAGCTTCTGGTCGAGCGCGTCGCGCGCGGTAAGCATCAGCACGGGCGTCTGGCGGCGCGCTTCCTGACGCAGCTTGCGGCACAACTCGAGGCCGTCCATCCCCGGCAGCGTTAGATCGAGCACGATCGCGTCGAAGTCGTGTGCGATCGCGAGATGCAGCCCGGTGACGCCATCTCCGGCGAAATCGACCGTATGCCCTTTTTCTTCTAGGTAGTCGCCGATGTTTGCGGCGATGTCGCTGTTGTCTTCAATCACCAGTATACGCATGGGCAAAGCTTACTCGCTTGAGGCTGAAAATGCTCGATTGCAGGCCGTTATCCGTCGTCAACGGAACGCTCGCAACCTGATTGTTCGTCCAAGATTGGTGCGCGCACGATGAACATTGGTTCAATACGCATGACGATAGATACGCTGCGCGATGTGTCGCGGACGCAGGCGAGCGCAAAAAAAAGCGCAAGAAAAAGGCCCAAGGAGGCGCCATTGGGGAACGCGCCTCGCTTGGGCCCAAAGCTACTGCCCCGATTACCGTAATCCGCCTGTCACCTGACCTGACCTTAGGAGTGTCGAGCAAACTACAGTGCGATCGATGCTAGAGGAGCCGCGATTAAATTGGTGTTAAAGGGGCCTATGCGTTTCGTTAAGCGATCGCACGTGGCATGCAGGGCTGCTTTCCGGCGATGCTGATCGCCGGAAAGCGAGCGGGAATCAGCCTCCCGGCGCGTCAGCGCGATGCCTGCAGATGTGCGATCCGGTGACTTCGTGGCAGGTTTCCTGACTGGAGTCGGCCTTGGCGAACGCAAAGCTGCGTCCGTAGCGCCGTCCCAGATCCGGCTTCAGGCTCACGTCGAAATGCCACTGGCGCAACGCGGCCACTGCGGCCTGTTCGAACACGCCGGTCGGCTGCGCGCGGATGATGCGCACGTCGCGGACGCTGCCATCGGCCGCGATGCGGAAGTCCAGGTCGACCTTGCCCGTGATGCCGCTGCGCAGCGCGTCGATTGGGTAACGCGCCTGCACGATCTCGCTCGGTTCGGGCCCCACACTTGCCACGTGCGCGGGGGGTGCCGCGATCGCGGGTGTTGCATCGCGAGCCGGCGCCGCAGCCGCGACCGGCGCCGTTGCGACGACGAGCGGCGCGACCTGCTCGACGCGATCGCGCAGCGTGATCGGGAGTTCGACGACCGCGGGTTGCGCGAGTGCCGGCCGCTGCAGGTCGGTCGCTGCCACGGGCAGGATCGACGGCGCGGCTTCGATCCTCTCGGCACGCGGCACGGGCGCGATCGCCGACGCGAGCGGCACGGTCAACGCGCTCGACGGAATGACGATCGAAAGGCTGCGCGCGGGCGACCACTCGAGCGTCGGCGTCAGCGCCGCGACGAGCGTGGCCGGAATGAGATGCATGCGCAGGAGTGCCACGCCGAGCCCGGCACAGGCGAGCAGCACCGGCAACGTGATGCCGTTGCCGCGCGGCAACGGATCGAGCGCTGACGCGTAGGCCGGATCGACGATGCGACGAATGCGCGCGAGCAGCATGCCGCCGCCGACGCCTAGCGCCGGCACCGCCGCGCCGAAGTCGTGATGCATTTCCTCGAGATCGGCCAGCGTGCGCGCGTACGCCAGCGCGTCGCCGCCGCCAAGCGTCAGCACGAGATCGTCGCAGCAACTTTCGCGCGACTGGCGCACGTCACGAGAGATCCAGTAGACGACTGGGTGATAGAACAGCAGCGTCTCGATCGCCACCTGTGCGAGGTTCGCGATGTAGTCGAAGCGGCGCACGTGACTCAGCTCGTGCGCGACGATCAGCTCGATCTGCGTGGGTGTGAATCCGCTGAGCAGGCTCGCGGGTAACAGGATCGCGGGCTTGAGCCACCCGATCAGGGTCGGCGTCGCGACATGGATCGACGACAGCAGGCGCACCGGGCGCAATACGCCGAATTGCTGGCGCATCTGGATCAGGCGCAGTTGCCAGTCGCGCGGCAGCGGCAGCGCGTTGCGCACGAGGCGCGCGAGGCGGCGCCAGTGCAGGAACGAGCGCGTCGCGATCAATGCCACGCCGAGCAGCCAGAAGCCGACGAGCCATGGCAGCGCGGACTCCCACTGCAGCGCCGACATCCAGCTGACCGGGCTCGAGGTGATCGCGTCGGTCGATCCCGCTGTCGACGCGAATGCGGTGGCGTCGATCTGGACGGGTCCCGGGTGCATCCACGCGAGCGTAGTGAATAGCGTCGCGACCATCAGCAACAACGCCGCCATGCCGAGCCGGTAGCGTCCCGCGACGCTCGTGCAAAATGGACGCAACATCACGTAGAGCAAGCCGATGATGGCGCCCTGCCAGACGAAATGGAGCAGGCCGCGGCCGAGCGCATCGATCCAGGGAATGAGGTCTGCGAAGGCGATCATTTGGCTTTCTCCGCATC
Organism: Rudaea sp.; assembly: GCA_040005435.1. Taxonomy (GTDB): domain Bacteria; phylum Pseudomonadota; class Gammaproteobacteria; order Xanthomonadales; family Rhodanobacteraceae; genus Rudaea. Next base: position 2,477 of record JBDTYX010000292.1, read on the forward strand.
GATCCGGTTAAGCAGTTCGCGGATCTGCCGCAATTCGTCGCGCGATGCGCGCGGATGGTCGCCGAGCGCGTGCAACACGAGCTGCGATGGCGAGCCGTTGAAGAGGCGCTGCACCATCTCGGTCATGAAGCGCTTCTGCGTGCCCTGTCGGCTCACGGCGGGGCGATACACGTGCGCGCGCTGCGAATCGTCGCGCTCGACGAGGCCCTTCGCGTGCATGATCTGCATGAGCTTTAGCGCGGTCGTGTAGCCGGCGCCGTCGTCTCCGTGCAGCGCGTCATGCACCTCGCGCACGGTGCTGGCGCCGCAGTCCCAGAGGATGCGCAAGATGTCGAGCTCCGCCTCGGTGGGGCGCGGAGAGGATCCAACCTGACTACGTGTCATAGCGTCTCCAAGCGTGCCGAAAGGCCGACACGTGCCATGCAACATACCACCAGGCGCAAACTCCGGACCAGGACCGGCCTCGGCTTCACTGTCCGTGCGTCGGTCCCCAGCCGTAACGATCGGAGTCCTGCATCTTCTTCTGCGCGTCGTGGCGCGTCTTCTCGATTTCCGCGACGGTCTTGCACATCGTGACCGGGATGTTCGAGCCCATCGGCGCGCGTCTCTCACAGACGAGCCGGTTGCCGTCGTTGTGAGTCAGGATGCCGTTGAGATGCTCCTGCCGATTGAACAGCGCGATCTTGTCCTGCTCATTCATCGCGCCGACGGAGCCGGCCTTCTTCATCATGGCATCCATCGCGGTAAGGTCGGCATCGACTTGCGCCTTCGCGTCCGACTTCATGAACTCATAACGTCCACCCTCGCCCATTTCCTGGTGGACCTCTTCGATGACCTGAGAGAACTTCGCCGGCGTGTCGGCGCTGTCGGCAGCGACGCGCTTCTCGTTGACCTTGTCCGACCCGAACGCGGCGCCGGCGCAGAGCGAAAGCATGGCGATGACGCCGAAATGCAGCTTGTTCATATGACCCCTACTCCAGACAGATATTGCTGTTGAACGATAAAAATTTGTGCGGCCGATGCGTCGTTTCTCGGCGCGAACTACGCGCTTGCATGGCGCGCCGATGCATTTGCGCGTTGACGCAGCGTCA
>JBDTYX010000095.1:0-12038 GCA_040005435.1 Rudaea sp.
TTCGCGATCATGTATCCGTTCGGCTACAGCCTCGACAACCTGTCGCTGATGGCGTTGACGCTGTGCGTCGGCTTCGTCGTCGACGATGCGATCGTGATGCTCGAGAACATCGCGCGCCACATGGAGATGGGCAAGGATGCGCGAACCGCGACTTTCGACGGTGCGAGGGAGATCGGCTTCACGATCGTCTCGATGACGATCTCGCTCGCCGCAGTATTCATCCCGGTGCTGTTCATGGGCGGCATCGTCGGCCGCCTGCTGCACGAGTTCGCGGTGACGATCGTCGCCGCGGTGCTCGTGTCGGGATTCGTCAGCTTGAGCCTCACGCCGATGCTGTGCAGCCGCTGGCTCAAGCCGCAGCATGGTCCGCATTCGACCGAGACGCATCACGGCCGCTTGTATCAGCTGTTCGAGAATCTCTTCGACGGCATGCAGAACTTCTACCGGCGCACGCTGCAGTTCTGCCTGAATCATCGGCGCATCGTCATGATCGCGTTCGCGCTGATCCTCGCAGCGACGGTCTGGCTGTTCGTGATTGTGCCGAAGGGCTTCCTGCCGAGCGACGACACCGGGCAGCTGTTCGTGTTCACCGAGGCAGGCCAGGACATCAGTTTTACCGACATGGCGCGCAAGCAGCAGCAGGCCGCCGAGATCATCAAGCAGGACAAGAACATCGACGGCGTGATGTCGTTCATCGGCGTGTCGAATTCCTCCGCGACGCTGAACCTCGGGCGCATGATCGTGACCCTGAAGCCGCGCGGCGAACGCCTTTCGCCGGACGAGATCATCCAGGAACTGCGGCCCAAGCTGACCGGCATTCCCGGCTTCAAGGTCTACCTGCAGAACATCCCGATCATCCGCATTGGCGGCCAGCTGACCAAGACCCAGTATCAGTACACGCTGCAGGACATCGATTCGAAGGAGCTGTTCGCGTTCGTGCCCAGGCTCGTCGATGCGATATCCAAGCAGCCGGGATTCCAGGACGTCACGAGCGACCTGCTGATCGCGACTCCGCAGCTCAACGTCAGGATCGACCGCGATGCCGCGTCGGCGGTCGGCGTCAGCGCGGCGCAGATCGAAGGTGCGCTGTACAACGCGTTCGGCCCCGCGCAGGTGTCGACGATCTACACGTCGATCGACCAGTACTGGGTGCAGATGCAGGTCGATCCCGCGCGCCAGAACGACCCGAACATCCTTGGCCAGATCTACGTGCGTGGCAGCGGCGCGAGCCTCGTGCCGCTGTCCGCGGTCGCGCACTTCGACAAGTCGGTCGGGCCGGCGACGATCAGCCATCTCGGCCAGGTCACCGCGGCGACGGTCTCGTTCAATCTCGCGCCGGGCGTCGCGTTGAGCCAGGCCGTAGAGCGCATCGACGGTGTGATCGCGCAGATGCGCATGCCCGATTCGATCATCGGTTCGTTCCAGGGCGCCGCGCAGGCGTTCCAGTCGTCGCTCGCGGGTATGGGCATGCTGCTCGCGCTGGCGGTTTTCGTGATCTACCTCGTGCTCGGCGTCCTCTACGAAAGCTTCATCCACCCGCTGACGATCCTGTCGGGTCTGCCGACTGCTGCGTTCGGCGCATTGCTGACGCTCGTGCTGTTCCGCCTCGACCTCAACCTCTACGCGATGGTCGGCATGATCATGCTGATCGGCATCGTCAAGAAAAACGCGATCATGATGATCGACTTCGCGCTCGAGAAGGAGCGTGGCGGCGAGTCGCCCGAGGAGGCGATCTTCGACGCGTGCATCGTGCGCTTCCGGCCGATCATGATGACGACGTTCGCCGCGCTGTTCGGCACGTTGCCGATCGCGCTTGGCGTCGGCGCTGGTTCGGAGTCGCGTCGTCCTCTCGGGCTCGCGGTGGTCGGCGGGCTGCTGTCCTCGCAGATGTTGACGCTGTACCTGACGCCGGTCGTCTACCTCTACTTCGATCGGCTGCAGCGCTGGCTCGTCGAACGCCGCGGCCGCAAGGTCCTGCCGGCTCCGCCCGCCGCGGCCGGCGATTCCGTGGTCATCTAGAGCGGCGCTGATACGCGGCTGCGGTCAGGCGGCGGCACGCATGGGCCTGCCCTGTTGCGTCGCGACGAGGCTTTTCCTGCGCGCTCAAGTTTCGCATGACTAAGGACAGGGGGCGCGCGGACGCTCGCTTCGGTAACATCGCGCGCTCGGGTCAGCCATGGGGAATTTCGATGAAGACGACGTCGCGTGCGTTCGGACTGTCCTTGCTCGCCGCGTGCGCGGCGACGTTGCTCGCGGGCTGCGAGCGCGCGCCGCCGGCGGCTCCGGCCGCGGTGGCACCCGCCGCGCCGAGCGCTGCGAGGGTGGACGTCGTGGCGGCGAACATCGACGGCAGCGTGAATCCGGGCGACGACTTCTTCGCGTTCGCCAACGGCGCATGGCTCAAGGCGAACCCGATCCCGGCCGCGGAGGCGACCTGGGGCATCGGCAAGCTCGTGCAGGAGGATCTCTACGCCAACCTGCGCAAGATTAGCGAGGCAGCCGCTGCGACGAAGGGCGCGCAGGCCGGCAGCGACGAGCAGAAGATCGGCGACTTCTGGAGCACGGCGATGGACGAGGCGCTGGCCGAACGCGTCGGCATCGAGCCACTCAGGCCGGAGCTCGCGCGCATCGACGCGATCACGACGGGCGCTGGTGCGCTCGACGAGGCGTTCGCGCTGTTGCCGCAAGGAGTCGATGCATTCTTCGGCTTCGGCGTGTTCCAGGACGAGAAAGCCAGCGATGTGATGGCGCTCCACCTCAGGCAGGGCGGACTCGGACTGCCCGAACGCGACTACTACTTCAACGCCGAACAAGGCGTCGCGAAGGCGCGCGTTGCGTATGTGCAGCATCTGCGCAACGTGCTCAAGCTGATCGGCGCGGACGAGGCGGCGGCGACGGCCAGCGCCGCCGCGATCATGGACTTCGAGATCGCGCTCGCGAAGGTGTCGCGGCCGCTCGCCGATCTGCGCGATCCGCAGAAGAACTACAACAAGATGACGCCGGCAGAACTCACTAAGAAGTTCACGCCGTCGATCGACTGGACCGCGCGCTTCAAGGCCTGGAACGTGGGCGCCGACAACGTCATCGTCGGCCAGCCCGAGTTCTTGGGCGGCCTCGAGACGCTGATCGGCAAGACGCCGGTGCTGGTGCTGCGCGACTACCTTCGCGTCCACTATGTCGATGCGTATGCGCCCTACCTCGGCAAGCAGTTCGACGACGAGAACTTCGATTTCTACGCGCGCGTGCTGTCGGGTCAGATCGAGCAGCGGCCGCGTTGGAAGCGCGTTCTCGACACCGAAAATCGCGCACTCGGCATGATCCTCGGGCGCATCTTCGTCAAGCAATACTTCGGCGAAGCCGCCAAGCAGCGCTACAACGGGCTCGTGGAGGCGATCCGCACGGCGTATGGCGAACGCATCGAGCGGCTCGACTGGATGAGCGCTGCGACCAAGGCGAAGGCGCGCGACAAGCTCGCCGCCGTGATGAAGAAAGTGGGCTATCCGGACAAGTGGAAGGACTACTCGACGCTCACGATAGGCCGCGCTTCGTTCGCCGAGAACGTGCGTAGCGCCCGCACCTGGGCGTTCAACGACCGCCTGTCCAAGTTCGGCAAGCCGGTCGATCGCACCGAGTGGGGCATGACGCCGCAGACCTACAACGCTTACTACAACGCGTCGAACAACGAGATCGTGCTGCCGGCCGCGCAGTTCTCGATTCCCGGATTCAAGGATGCCGACGTCGACGACGCGGTCGTCTACGGCTACGCCGCGGCCTCGACGATCGGCCATGAGATTACGCATGGCTTCGACGACGAGGGCCGCCAGTTCGATGCGACCGGCAACCTCACCGACTGGTGGACCCACGAGGACGCCACCAAGTTCGAGCAGCGCGCCGATGTCATGGTCAGGCAATTCGATGCCTACGAACCACTGCCGGGCCTGCACATCAACGGCAAGGCGAGCCTCGGCGAGAACATCGCCGATTTCGGTGGCCTCGTGATCGGGCTCGACGCGTTCAAGAAGACCGAACAGTTTCGGAAGGGCGAAAAGATCGCGGGATATACGCCGCTGCAGCGCTTCTTTCTCGGCTACGCGTTGTCCTGGATCTTCGAGGAGCGCGAGGCAAACCTGCGCCGCGGCCTGCTCAGCGACGTGCATGCGCCGCCGAAGTGGCGCGTCAACGGACCGTTGGCGAACATGCCCGAGTTCTATGAGGCTTTCGCGGTCAAGCCCGGGCAGCCACTCTATCGTGCCGAGCAGGAGCGCGTGCGCATCTGGTAGCGCAGCCGCGCGCAGCGCAGCGACCCGATTCGGCAGCGCGACGTGCGACGTACGCGGCCGCGATGCGCGCGCGACGCCGCAGCGCGGCGAGGCGAGGCGCGTTTCGTACGGGTTCAATCCGCGAGCGTGTAGTCGAACTCGTAGGAATGCCTGCCGTCGGCGATGATGATCTTCATGCTGCCGGACAGGCCCGCGAGCGCGCCGCTGCCCGAATCGGCCACGACGACGATGTTCAGGAAGGGCTCGCCGCGCGTCATCGTCGCGTTGTGCTGCAGCGCGAAGCTGCCGCTGCGGCCCGCGAGCGTGCCGCTGACGCGCTCGATGGCGACGTAGCCGGCGGAACCCTTGACGTTGCCCATCGCGCTGAGCATTTCGCCCTTGCTCGACGCATCGAGGTCTCCATGGAACTGCTTCTCGATCGACATGCGCGCGAGGCCGGCGCCTTCGTCCTGGTTGTAGGCGTCGAGCGGCTGCAGCGTGACGTCGAAATTGCCTGTGACGTGGGGCATGATTGCTCCGTGGAGTAGATGGATGGTGGCGCACTCGCAGCGATCGCGACTGCAATCGGGATAGCGGCTGGCGTGTTCACCGGCATGGCGATTCGCAGGCCCGCGAATTCGACTTGAGATCAGTAGGCATTGACGCGATGCTATCCGCATCGACGCTGCGATGATTGAAAAAACGCGACATGCTAAGGCCCAAGTTCGTCCAGCCGCGCGGTGTGCTGCACAAGCCCGATGACACGGCCGGGTTCGTCCACGCGCGCTATTGGCCATCGCCCGAGCTCGCGCCGTTCGTTGAGCATTTCTGGACGGCAGGCTGGGACCTGGCCGCGCCGCGCCGCCGCGAGACGCTGCCGCATCCGTGCGTCTTCCTGCTGGTGGAGGGCGAAACGGCCGAGGTCGCCGGGCCGACGACGAAACGATTCACACGCGAATTCAGCGGGGCGGGACGCGTGTTCGCTGCGAAATTCCTGCCCGGCGGGTTCCATCCGTTCACGCGGCTGCCGGTGAGTGCGTTCGCCGAGCGCGCGCTCCCGCTCGCGCAGGTGTTCGGAGAGAGTGCCCATGGTTTCGCGGCGCGCGTGCTCGCCGCGCGCGACGACGCGCATGCGTTCGCGCTGTTTGAAGACCTGCTGCGCAGCTGCGAGCCGGTGCCCGACGCGACGATCGACGAGGTCGTGCGCATCGTCCGGCGCATCGCGCAGGATCGCGAGATCCGTCGCATCGAGCAGATTGCCGCCGAATTCGGCATCGGCGTGCGCAGCCTGCAGCGGATGTTCCGCGAGTACGTCGGGGTCAGCCCGAAGTGGGTGATCCAGCGTTACCGGCTGCACGAACTCGTCGAACGCCTCAACGGCGCCGCGAGGATCGACTGGGCCGCGACCGCGCTCGACCTGGGCTACGCGGACCAGGCGCACCTGATCCGCGATTTCAGGCGTCTCGTCGGACGCACGCCGACCGCGTATCGCGCGGCCTGATCACGAGGGTTCGCCGAGTGCTGCTGAATCGGGTCGCGCGGGCGCACGTTGGAGCAATGCGCGCAGGCGACGCTCGCAGGGTTGCGAGAAGGCGCGCGCGACGATGAGCCCGAGCAGCCAGCTGCCGACGACGGCCGGGACGTACCAGACGAACGCATAGGCAATCGGCACGCCGCTGGCCGCGGCGATCGCGACGACCGCGAACACGCAGAACATGTGGAACAGGTAGATCTCGTAACTCAGTCGTCCGAGCGAACGCAGCCAGGCGAGGCCGCGCAGCCGCGAGCCAGGCGCGGCCGCCTCGTGCCAGTGCGCACCGAGCACGACGCAGGCGGTCGACAGCGCCAGCAGCAGGCCGTAGCCATGCTGGAGCAGCGCGAACACCGTCCTGCCGGCGAACAGCACCGCGCCGATTCCCGCGAGCCCGAGCAGCGCGAGCGCGATGGCACGGCCACTGCGCATCGTCGGCACGCGTCGCGCGGCGAGCGCGGCCAGCACGCCGATCGCGATCGCGGCCATGCCCGGCAGGTAGGCCTTCTCCGCCCAGATCTCGTTGCCGCCCGTGGCGAGCGCCGCGCGCGTGAACGGCAGCGACAGCGCGACCAAAAGCAGTGCGGGCACGAACAGACGCGTCCGCACGAGGGTCAGGCAGACGAGCGGGAAGGCGAGATAGAAGACCTCCTCGATCGAGAGCGACCAGAGTACATCCCAGCCGCCGGGCAGGTATCCGGTCGCGCCTTCGTACCAGTTGAGGTAGAACCCGAGCGCCGCGGCGATCGCGCCGCCGAGCGACTGGCTCGGCCGGTCGATGACGAATCGCGGCACGTCGAGCAGATGCAAGATGCTCAGCAGCGCGACGACGAGCAGCAGCAGCGGCAGGATGCGCGTCGCGCGGAATGCGTAGAAGGCGCGCGGCGGAATGTCGCGCAGGTCGCCCCAGCGTACCTGCGAGCGACGCGTGATCAGGAAGCCCGAGATCACGAAGAACATGAGGACCGCCTCGGAGCCGTTCCAGTTGATGCCGTCGAGCAGCCACGCGGGCAGCAGCGCGCCGAGCAGTGTCTTCTTCAGCGGCAGGCGAATGCCGACGTGATGCACGACGACGAGCAGGATCGACAGCCCGCGCAGCGCATCGATGCTGCCGTTGCGCGCGTCGAGGGCCGAGTCGGAGGTTGCGCCTAGGCTCACTTTCATCGTCTGGGGCGAAAACCGCAGACTAACGCATTCGCGCATCGTCGCGTGCGCACGATCCGCATCGTGACCACGTGGCCGAAGCGGGCGCGCTTCTAGATCGGCAGCGTGACCCGCAGGACGCCGGGATTGTGCAGCGCGCTGCTGCGCGTGAACCCGAGCGCTTCGCAGACGCCGAGCATCGCACCATTCTCGAGCAGCACGTCGCTCCACAACTCGGTCGCGCCGAGCTTGCGCGCCGAGTCGATGACCCTGTGCATCAGCAGCGTGCCGAATCCCTGCCTGCTGAGACTACCCTCGACGACGATAGCGAATTCGGCCTGGTCGAGCACCTTGTCGACGAACGCGCGTGCGACCGCGTGGATCTCCGGCGAGGCCGCGTCATCGGCGTCGGCGAGCACCCAGGCAAACGCGACATCGGGATCGAGCTCGCAGAGCTCGCGCGCGAACGTCTCGGGCAGCTCGTTGAGCGGATGCAGAAAACGCATGCGCACCTCTTCGGGCGTCAGGCGATCGAACCCGCGCCGCAACGCGTCGATGTCGTCGGGACGAATCGATCGCAGCACGAGCTCGCGCCCATCGCGCGTCTTGACGCGTTCGTCCGTCGCTTCGACGGGACGGACTCCCGTGAAGAAACGGCCGCGCAAGAACGGGCGCACGCTGCCGTGGCGCGGTTTGTTCCGGCGCTCGGCCTGATCGCGAACTTTTGCTACAGTGCTCATGCGCGCAGAGTGCACCCAAGCTGTGGAGCAGGCCACCTAATTCGCGGTTCTCTCATTCAGCAAATCGGGCTAGGTTTATCACGTAACACGATGTTTTAATTATAAAAACAACATGAACGGCAATGAATTGGAAAGCCTCACGCGGGACTGGCCCGGGGTCGCGAGCAGCATCAAATGGGAAGACGACCTCGTGTTCACGGTCGCCGCCAAGATGTTCGCGGTGTATTGCCTGCGCGGGCCGCACCGCGAACGCGTGTCGTTCAAGGTTGATCCCGAGCGCTTCCTCGAGCTGACCGACCAGCCCGGCATCGTGCCTGCGGCGTACATGGCGCGCGCGTTCTGGATATCGATCGCCGAACCCGATCGCTTCACTCGCGCGAAGATGTCGGAATTCGTCCGCCATTCCTACGATCTCGTGCGCGGCGGGCTGTCGAAGAAGCAGCAGGCCGCGCTCGCCGCGAGAGATCCAGCGGAGGCGCCGGATCCGACTGCGCCGCCAGCGAGTGTCGCCAAGGCGGCCAGGCTCGCGCGCGCACCCTCGACAGCGAACGCGAAGAAGAAGGGTCCGGCGAAGCCGCGCGACGCCTGAGACGCGCTAGTCCGACGCGATCTGCGCGAACGTCACAAAGTGGCCGCCGGGCTCGCGGAAGGCGATCTCGGTGGCGCCATAGAAGGTCTGCCGCCTCGGCAACACGATTTCGAAGCCCACGAGCGCGCGCGCGACTGCGTCGACGTCGTCAACATCGACGTACAAATAACTGCGGTCGTGATTCCAATGCATCGGCGCGTGTGCGTCGCTGCGGACGCTCGCGGCGCTCTGATACATCACCTCGATGCGGTCGTTGGCGAGGATCACGAAGCCGAGCGTGCCCGCATGCGGCACTTCGACCGTGACCGAGAAATGCAGCCGGTCGCGCCAGAACGCGAGCGCGGGTTCGATCGTATCGACAATCAACACGGGCGTGGATTTGCGCAGATGCATGGGGAGCCTCGCAGTACTTTAGGCGGATGGGACGGGTCGCGTCGAATGCTAGACTCATACCCCTGACAACATGGTGGCAGCAGATTTTTGATGTCGAGCAAAGCCGACTCGGTCAAGACGATTTTCTTCGCGCTCGGCGCGAACTTCGCAATCTTCGTGGCCAAGGCCGTCGCGGCCTTCCTCACGGGCTCCGGCGCGATGACGGCCGAGGCCGTGCATTCACTCGCGGATTGTGGCAACCAGCTGCTGCTGTTGCTCGGGATGCGCGGCGCGCGCGCGCCGGCGTCGCCGGACTACCCGCTCGGTCGCGGCAAGGAAATCTATTTCTGGTCGTTCCTCGTCGCGCTGCTGCTGTTCAGCGTCGGCGGCGCGTTCTCGATGTACGAAGGCGTCCACGAGCTCTACTCGCCCGAGCCGATCAAGTGGCCGTGGCTCGCGATCGGCGTGCTCACGTTCGGCATCGCCGCCGAGAGCTTCTCGATGTGGGGCTGCCTCACCGAGGTGAACAAGGCGCGCGGCGGCCGGTCGCTGTGGCGTTGGTTCCGCGAGAGCCGGCAGAGCGAGCTCATCGTGATCTTCGGCGAAGACCTCGCGGCGCTGTTCGGCCTCGGCTTCGCGCTCGCGGCGGTGGTCGCGAGCTTCGTCACGGGCAATCCGGTATTCGACGCGATCGGCACGCTCGCGATCGGCGTGTTGCTGATCGTCGTCGCGATATTCGTCGCGGTCGAGGTAAAGGCGTTGCTGATCGGCCAGAGCGTCGACGCGGAGACGAAGGCGGCGATCCTCGGCTTCCTCGATGGCCGCAGCGAGGTCAAGCGCGTGTTCAACCTGATCACGCTGCAGCTCGGCGTCGACGTGATGGTCGCGGTCAAGGCCGAGATGGCGGGCGAACTTTCGGGCGTGCAGCTGATCGAGGCGATCAATGCGGTCGAGGTGGCCATGAAGGCGCGATTTCCGGAGATTCGCTGGTCGTTCTTCGAGCCGGATATCGCGGACTGAAGCTTTCGTCTGAGCGGTCGTGCGCCAGCGCAACCGACGCGCTCGCCGACACGACCGGAACCACACACGCGGAGGTCGAATTGCCAATCTGTCGTACGAAGATGCCCGCGTCGGGAATGCTCGCGGCCGACGCGGTTTCCGCGTTCGAGCGCGACGGCGCGCTGATCATCGAGGACTTCCGCACGAAGCTCGCCTGTGAGGGCCTGCGCGCGCGCGCCAACGCGCTCGTGCTCGAGCACGGTCCGCGTGCGGCAGGCACGATCTTCTCGACGCGCCAGCCGCAGCACGCCGCCAGTCGCTACTTCGTCGAATCGGCGCACGGCATCGGCGTCTTCTTCGAAGAAGAGGCGTTCGATGCCGACGGGCGGCTGGCCTATCCCCTGCCGCTCGCGGTGAACAAGCTCGGCCATGCGCTGCACGACCTCGATCCGCTGTTCTCGGCTTTCTCGAAGGGGCCGGCGCTGCAGGCGGTCAGCGCGAGCCTCGGCGTCGCCGATCCGCGCGTGATGCAGTCGATGTACATCTTCAAGCAGCCGGGCATCGGCGGAGAGGTCGTCTGCCACCAGGATTCCACTTATCTCCATACCGAGCCCATGTCGGTGGTCGGCTACTGGTTCGCGATCGACGACGCGCACCGCGGCAACGGCTGCCTCGGCGGCATCGTAGGCGGACATCGGCACGGACTCACGAAGATATTCCGTCGCCAGGCGGATGGCCGACTCGACAGCGAGACACGCATGCAGACCGTGCCGTGGGATCTCGACGAACTCGAGTGGCTTGAGGTTGCCGCAGGCACGCTGATCGTGTTGCACGGCTGTTTCCCGCATCTGTCGCTCGCCAACCGGTCGGCCGAGGCGCGCCACGCGTACACGCTGCACGCCGTAGACGCGCGTTGCGCCTATCCCGCGGACAACTGGCTGCAGCGACCCACGACGCTACCGGCATTGGGATTTGTTTAACGCACGCGGCGCATAGTCGTCGTGCGCGATACGATAGGTCTGCGGCAGCCGGAGAAATTGCATGGATCAGAAGTTGATTTTCCCGATCGTGATGGGCGCGCTCGTCCTGTTCGTGGTCTACCGGCGCGTGCGCCGAAATATCGGTCGGCAGGCGGTCCAGCCACGGCGCATGCAGTTCCGCATCGGGCTGCTCGGTGTGATCGGCGTGATGTTCGCGCTGCTCGCGGCGCGCGATCTCGATCTGCTCGGCGGGCTGCTCGCCGGTGTCGCCGGGGGCCTGCTGCTCGGATGGTTCGGGCTGCGTCATACGAAGTTCGAGGTGAGCCCCGAGGGCCGCTTCTATACGCCGCACACCTACATTGGGGCGGCGGTATCGGCGTTGCTGATCGGGCGCCTCGCATACCGGTTCCTGATCGTCTATCCAACGATGCAGGCCGCCTCGCAGGCCGATCAGAATCCGATGGCTTCTTTCCAGAAGAGTCCGCTCACGCTCGCGATCTTCGGCGTGCTGATCGGTTACTACGTGCTGTATTACGCAGGCGTGCTCAAGAGGGCGCGCGAGTTGACGTCTGGCGCGGTCGCGGACACGACGTCGGCCTAGGATTGCGCGCGATGCACGCAGGTTCGGGAGGGTTTTCGCAGAATGCCGTCTGCCGCAGCGGGACAAAAGGGCAGGGCGCGCCGTGCAGCGCGCCCTGCGGTGAATCGATCAGCGGCGGCCGCGCCGCTTCTCTTCATGCAGTCCGACGCGAATCGGCTTGCCGTCCTGTGTTGAGCCGTCGAGCGCGGTGATGGCCGCGCGCGCCTGATGGCCTTCCATCTTGAGCTGGGCAAAGCCCTTGCACTGACCGCTGAACAAATCCTTCGACATCTGCAAACCGAAGACGCGGCCGTGGGCCGCGAACAGCTTTTCCAGAGACGACTCGGTCATGGATGACGGGAGACCCCGCACCATCAAAGTCAACATTCATTTCTCCTCTATCGGCGGGAAGCATTCGTTCCCTTGCCGATTGCCTTCGCGAAAGCTTAGGCGGCGCTGACGTTCTCGGCCTGCAGGCCTTTCTGGCCTTGGGTGACCTCGAAGCTGACGCGTTGACCTTCCTGCAGCGTGCGGAAGCCCGAGCCGGTGATGGCGCGGAAATGCACGAACACATCGGGTCCGTTCTCACGGCTGATGAATCCAAAACCCTTGGCATCGTTGAACCACTTGACGGTGCCGATTTGACGATCTGACATGACGCTTGCTCCAAAAAAATTGAAAGGTTAACGCCCGCTTCCCGATGGGGAATCCGGCGTACTGATTTGCGAGGGATATGCGAAGTAAAGCGAGGAGTCTGATCCTTCGATCAGCAGCATCGGGTCATCGCAAGAGGGGATACCCGGCAGGGTCAGTTATACGAATATACCAGATAAATGGCGGATGAA
>JBDTYX010000293.1:0-3555 GCA_040005435.1 Rudaea sp.
CGCGTGCGCATGCAGAACGGCATCTTCTCGATCCAGCAGGCCTGCCCGCATTGCGGCGGCAGCGGCAAGAAGATCGCAAACCCGTGCAAGTCCTGTCGCGGCGAAGGCCGCGTGCAGCATGAGAAGAGGCTCTCGGTGAAGATCCCCGCGGGTGTCGATACCGGCGATCGCATCCGCTTGACCGGCGAGGGCGAGGCCGGCCCTTCCGGCGCGCCGGCCGGCGACCTCTACGTCGAGGCTCAGGTGCGCGAACATCGCATCTTCCAGCGCGAAGGCAACGACCTGTTCTGCGAGGTGCCGATCCGATTCTCTCAGGCTGCGCTCGGCGCCGAGCTCGAGGTGCCGACGCTCGGCGGCGAGGCGACGATCAAGATCCCGGCCGAGACGCAGACCGGCAAGCTGTTCAAGCTGCGCGGCAAGGGCGTCAAGAACGTGCGCAACGGGCACGTCGGCGACCTCGTCTGCCGCGTCGTCGTCGAGACGCCGGTCAAGCTGACCAAGACGCAGCGCGACCTGCTTGAGCAGTTCGAGGAGAGTTTTGGCGACAACGTCGCTACGCACACGCCGCGCGCGAGTTCGTGGCTCGATGGCGTCAAGCAGTTCTGGGAGCGCGTGACTTCCTAAAGCGTTCGACTTGCGGCTACGATGGTCGCATGAGCGATCTCGTCGATGTCGTGGTCTATGGCTCCGCCGGCCGCATGGGCCAGGCGGTGATTCGCAGCGTGCTCCAGTCCACGCGGGCGCGTTTGAGCTGCGCGCTCGTCAAACCGGGCTCCGGGCTCGCCGACGAGCCGCTCGATCGCGTGTTCGGCGAGATGCAACGCCTCGTCGATTTCTCGACCTCGATCGATCCCGACGATCCCTGCGACGTGCTCGTCGACTTCAGCGGCACGATCGGCTTCGACGCGGCACTCGCGCTCGCGGTCGAGCGGCGCGCGGCATTCGTCAGCGGCACGACCGGCCTGCGCGACGAGCAGCACGCGACGCTGCAGCATGCCGCGCGCACGATCCCGGTGCTGTGGGCTTCGAATTTCAGCCTCGGCACCGCGATGCTCGCGAGGCTTGCGCGCCGCGTCGCGGCGCAGTTTCCCGAATGGGACTGCGAGATCGTCGAGATGCACCACCGCCGCAAGCAGGATGCGCCGTCCGGCACCGCGCTGACGCTCGGCAGGAATGTCGCGGAGGCGCGCCATCAGGCGCTCGAGGACGCCGCGCGCCATGGCCGCCACGGGCAGATCGGCGTGCGGCCGGAAGGCGAAATCGGCTTCTCGGCGCTGCGCGCAGGCGACGTCGTCGGCGAGCACACGCTCGTCTTCGCGACCCAGGGCGAACGCCTCGAGCTGACCCATCGCGCGACCGATCGCGACATCTTCGCGCGCGGCGCGCTAGAGGCCGCGATCTGGCTCGCGCATCGCGACCCGGGCGTCTACACCTTCGACCAGGTGCTCGCGCCAACCGCGTAGCCGGTATCGCACGCGAAGCGAGCCGCTGCGCCTATTTCCGTGCTGGGCGCTGCTCCTCGGCGGCCAGCGGCAGGATCAGTTCGCTGCCGTGCTCGGCGTCGTGCAGCACGCTGATGTGCGCGACGCGCGCCTTCGCGAAGTCCTCGAAGCCGATGCGGCCACCCGTGTTGTAGTTCTTCTGATAGCTCGGCGAGTTCAGCGGCGTAATCGCGAGGCGCAGGCGCGCGCCGGCCGGAATTCGCCGCGCCATCCAGTAGAACTCGAACGGCATCTCGACAGTCTCGCCGGGCTTGAGCAGCTCGGCGTGGAAGGGCCCGTTGCGAAAACGCGCGCGGCGAATGTCTTCGCCCAGGCGCACGGCCGAACCGTCGGGCAGCACCATCATCACCTGCGCCCAGAGATCGAAGTCGGGTGCGTCGGACTGCACGAGCAGCTTGAGGCGCATCTGCCCGGTGACTTCTAACGCTTGATCGAGCGGCACCGAGTGGAACACTATCGCGTCCTTCTGCAACCCGCGGAACTGGCTCGTGAGACCTTCGTCCGCGGCGTACGCCGCCAGTGCGAGTTCGGGTAGTTCGTGCGGATCGGAGACGACAATCGCAGGCGGTTGCGCGGCCGCGACCCGCGCGCCGAGCGAGCCAGAACGAAACGCATCGGCCGGCGTGCCTTCGGGCGCGGCGAGGAACAGCTCGAGCGTCTTTGCCGAAGACGCGGCGGCCAGCGAAGGCGCATGGCGCCATTCGTCGGCGCCGAGCAAGAAGTAACTGACGCGGTCGCGCAGCAGTTCCGGCCGCGGCCCGCGGCCGAGCACCCAGTCGTACCAGTCGGCATGCAGCTTGTCCATGTCGAGCACCGCGGCGGCGGCGATCGGCAGGCCGTTGATCTCCTTGCTTGGACGTTGCGTACCGCCGTGGTCCCAGGGACCGATCACGAGGAAGCTCCGCGCCGTCTCTGCGGCGGGTGCATTCGCGACGAAGCGCTCGTAGTAACGCAATGCTCCGGGCTGGTCGTCGTCGAAATAGCCGGTCGCGGTGAGTATCGGAAAGCGCATCGCGGCATAGTCCGCAGACTTGGCTTCCGCGGCGAGGTTGAACGCCTCGTCGCCGACATGCGCGAGCCAGACCTTCATGAAGGACGCCCGCTGGCCGCGCGCGTCGACCATCCACCAGTCGTCCTGCGCGATGCCGATCGCCTCGTCGAGCTCGGCGAACGGACGATGGGCGGCGTAGTGCTCGAGCATCTTGCCTTGCCAGTACGCGTTGTTGCCGATGAAGCCCGTGTTGAGCGTGCGACCCGCGGTGTAGCCGAGGATGACGGCCGACCACGACTGCGGAATGCCATTCGTGTTCGGCACGTCCCAGCCCGGATAGATCGGTACGTACGGTGTGATCCCCGCGAGATGCGCCGGATGCTGCGCGGCAGTACGCCATTGGGTCATGCCGACGAACGAACCGCCGTACATGAAGACGTGGCCGTCGCTCCACGGCTGGCGCGCGATCCACTCGACGAGATCATGACCGTCGCGACCGACCTGCAAGCCGAGGCTGTCGGCCTTGTCGCCTCCTGATCTTCCGCGGCCGCGCACTTCCACCTGCACGAAGACGTAGCCGCGCTTGGCGAGCGCGACCGATTCCTGGCGCCGGGCGCTGTCGATGTCGTACTGGGTCAGCTCGAGTACCGCCGGTGCGCGCGCCGCGAGGCGCGAAGGGCGAGTGATCCACGCCTCGAGAGCAATGCCGTCTCGCATCGGGATCATTCGGCTCATCTCGATGTCGTAGCCTGGCCCCGCGTCGGTGGAAAGTGCTGCCGCCAGCGCGGGGCGCGCCACGAACGCGACCGCGAGCAACAAGGCGAGCGGTGAAGAGCGCAGTCTCATTCGTTTGGCTCCATGAGGACAAGCGGGCGGCGCAGCTTCGATAAGGTGCTGTCGCACGAGTAGCGAATCGGCTCCGCGTCTGCGCGGCTAGCGGAAACTCGTGTTGCTGAGGAGGCCGAAGCAGGCGGCAAACAGAAGCAAGATGAGGCCGAGGATCGAGGCAAGACCGATCGCGACCCCTTTCGCCATCTGCGGCCTGCCGGTCGTGCCGAACCA
>JBDTYX010000294.1:0-3555 GCA_040005435.1 Rudaea sp.
GCGCGCACGTGATCGAACAGCGCATCGACGGCAAGATCATCCGGCCGAGCGCGAACTACACGGGACCCGAAAACCTCGCGTTCGTGCCGCTCGACAAGCGCGCCTGAGGCCGCAGGCGCGACGGCCGCGCGCGCGTCAGCTAGCCTGCGACGCGCGAGAGCAGGTTCGCATCGCGCAGCAGGCGCCATTGCCCGTCGGCGTCGCGACGAAACACCGACAGCGTGTGGCCGCGTCGCTGCAGCGTTTCGGCGTCGCGCTGCGGCTTGACCGACACCGCGAGTCGGCACCAGGCGAACGCGATGTCCCCGTGCACCGTGAGGTCACCGATCGAAGAATCGAATTCGAGACGCCAGGGCTGCGCGCCGGACTGCATGCGCGCGAATTCCTGCTTGCCGAACGGCTCGCGACCCGCGACGAGGAACACCGCGTCGTCGGCGATCATCTCGAGCATCGCCGCGAGATCGTTCGCGACCGCCGCATGCTGCCAGCGCGAGAAGTAGTGTCCGATGGTGTCTTCCTGGAGGCCTTGCGCCTCGCTCATTTCGATACTCCGACCGACTTGAGCCATGCGATCAGTTCCTGCGCCTGTGCCGAGTCGTTACGCAGGGGCGCGTCGCTGACCCCGCCGTCCGTGCCGAGGTTGACGTCGCGGTAGCGATCGTTGCCCGTATCGCGCACGTAGGCGTGGCAGCTGCTCGATCCAGCATCGTTCGCAGCAGGTCCGGATTGGACGAGCTTGCCCTGGGCCGCGGCTTCGATCGAGGCGCGATGGAGTTCGATTTCGCTAGCGACGATGCTGCCGATCTTCACGCGTTCGACGTATTTCGCGTCGAGGTCGGCCTGGGTCAGATAGCGCGCGCCGTTTTCGTCTATCGCTTGCGGCAGCCAGGCGGGCTTCTGCTTCTCGTAGCGATAGATCGTGCCGTCCGCGTCGATGAACCTGCCGCCGAGCCTGAAACCCCAGGCGAAGTTGATGTGGAAGCAGTCGAACACGGGAGCCGGCTTGGCCGCCGGCGGATAGGCTACGGGCACGCGTTCGCCGGTCGGCGGTTGCGCGGCGACTGCCGTCGAGACAAGCAAAGCGGCGAACGGGATGCAGGCAAGTCGGTTCATCATCGATTCCTCGTACGAGCGGGTTTGGCAAATGCGGGGCTGCTTCTCCTCAAACGCGGCTCGGCGCGCGCCGGGGTTGAGTCAGCGCGCGGCCGCGATGTCCTCGAAGCGCACATTCTGCAGCGCGTAGGCCCGCCAGTCGCGGTAGTCGTAGTGCCACCACTCGAACTCGTTCACGGCGAAGCCCTCGGCGAGCATGTGGCGGCGCAACAGCTCTCGATGGGAGCGCGCCTGTGCGTCTGCGCCGGAGTAGTCCGGATAGGCGCGTTCCGACATCTCGTCGTAGAGGCTCGGCATCTCGACAGTCTTGCCGGTCGCGAGCTTGTAGAGCGTGAGGTCGACCGCGCAGCCACGGTTGTGGCGCGAACCGGTCGCGGGATCGGCGACGAACCGATGCTTGTCCGCCGGAGTCGCGTCCCAGAACAGTTTGCTGACGTACCAAGGCCGGTAGGCGTCGTGGACGAGCAGCGCGTTGCCCTCGCGCGCGAGCGCGCGCTGTACGCGCACGAGCGCTTCTGCGGCCGGACGCTGCAGGAACGCGCGCGGCTGGCTGTAGACCGGCGTGCCGAGGAAGTTGCGCGGCGTCGCATAGCGGATGTCGAGGTGGATGGTCGGATCGAGCATCACAAGTTCGACGAGGTCCGCGGCGCGGAAGTCGCCGTATTCGGCCGGCGGGGTTGCCGCGCGCGCCGCACGCAGCAGTTCGGCGACGGGGCGCACGGGCTCGACGCGGAAAAACGCGGGTAAGGTCGCGGGGGCGTTCGGCGGCGTCGCGCAGGCCGCGAGTGCCAGCGTCAGCAGCGCGGGCAACGCGCGCAACATGGGTCGAATGATCACGGCGTACGCGTCCCGCACGGCGCGTCGCTTGGCGGCAACGGAGCGGTATTCGGCGAACGCCTTGCATTTCGGCGGTCGCGGAGCGTGACCCGGACAGGACGCCTAGGCGCAGGGTTCGACGTTCCGCATGCGCTGGATGAGCGCGCGCAATTCGCGAAGATCGCGTCGGCGTGCACGCGCACGCCGAGTAGCGCGCCGTCGAATCTCGCGCGCAGCGGATCGTCGCGGCGCACGCTCGCGCGGCCGACGACGCGCAGTCGCTTCGAACTCTCGCTGGCGATGAACTGCATGCTTACCTGCGCGGTTGACGTGCACAACGCCGAGGCCCTCGAACGAGCCGTCGCGGTCGTAGGCCGGGAAGCGAGTTCGTCTGCCTCGGCGACCCGCATCAAACCCGGCACCTCACCCGCGTATGAGCAATCGGAGCGACCCTCGGCGTCGGCCGTCGCGAGCAAGAACGGCGGGCGACCCTCGACGACCGCGCGATAGTCGTCGCCGAACGCGTCGCGCGCGCGTCGCTCGACGAGGCGTTCGGCAAGCTTGCGCGTCGCGAATTCGTCCTGCAGGTGCCGCGAGCCTTCGTACATCGGGATCGATCGCATGCACAGCTCCGAAACGATTCGTCGGAACCAGTGTAGTCCCCCGTGGCGCCGATTTCGGCTGCGATCGCGGCCGGCGCCATGCAAAGATGGGCCATGCGACGACCGCAAGACCGGGCAGGATGGCAGGGCAGTAGTCGCGCAGACGCGCTGTGGGCGCACCCGCGAACGCTCGTGCTCGTCGCGCTGCTGCTCGTCGCGGCCTGCGCGCCGTTTACGCGCGGGGGCGGCGACGACCGTTTGCGCAGGGTCGAACTGCTCGCGCTGCTGCAGACGCTCAACGCCGACCTGCTGAGCCACGACAGCGCGACACTGACGCTCGAGCGCTGGTGCGCCGACCATCGTCTCGCGCAGCCCGCGAAGATCGTCGCGCGGCGCGAGCGCGACGCGACGAAGGCGATCCCCGCCGAGCTGCGCGCGCGTCTCGGCATAGGGCCGCACGAAGTCTTAGGTTACCGACGCGTGCGGCTCGTCT
This sequence comes from Rudaea sp., assembly GCA_040005435.1. GTDB lineage: Bacteria > Pseudomonadota > Gammaproteobacteria > Xanthomonadales > Rhodanobacteraceae > Rudaea. The sequence continues at coordinate 3,025 of JBDTYX010000294.1, forward strand.
GCGGCGAGCGCGTGCTGTCCGAGGCAGACAACTGGTACGTGCCGGCGCGCTTGACCGATGCGATGAACCGGGCGCTCGACACGACCGACGAGCCTTTCGGCAGGGTCGTCGCGGCGCTCGATTTCCAACGACGCACGCTGTCGGCCGAACTGCTGTGGTCGCCGTTGCCGCCGGGATGGGAGATGATCTCGCCTGATCGGCGGGGCGAGGCGCGCACACCGGTTGCCGTGCCACATGCGGTCCTGCGCCATACCGCGATCCTGTATTCGGCGGCGCAGACGCCGTTCAGTGCATTGGTCGAGACCTACACCGGCGAGGTCATCGACTTCCGAACGCGCTGATCCTCGAGGGTTTGGGACGTCCGCAAAGACGCGTGGCTGCGCGATCGCGATCTCCGGCAAGAACTGTCGTGGACGCCACCTGCGAGCGCTCGGCTGCACACAATCAGCGCAGCACAGCGGGGCGGCACCAGCGGGGCGGCTCGATCAGGCATCCGAGCAGATCAGCCGATCAGGCCAGCCAATCAGATCA
>JBDTYX010000295.1:0-3551 GCA_040005435.1 Rudaea sp.
GCGGCGCGTTCTCGTCCTCCGCTTGCGCGCGTTGGTCACGCTGGCGTGAGCCACCTTCACCCACGCCTGCGGCGCGACCTCTTGGGGGAGGTGCGCACGGCAATCTTGCGCGTCGGGGAGCGCTGCGATACTCCCGCTCACGCTGGATGTGCTTCAGTACCGCACGCTTGCGGAGCTACTGCGCTTTGCGCTTTCCGCTTTGCTCATTGGGATCTGCGCGCTTGCAATTCCGCGTTCGCAGGTGCGCTCCTCGCTCTTTCGAGGCAACGCCGATCGCCGCGTTCTTCCTTCTCCCGAGCCAACGCCGGTCGCCGCGTTCTTCGCTCTCCGGAGCAAATGCCAATCGCTGCGTTCTTCGTTCCCGCAGCCAACGCCAATCACTGCGCTCTTCCTTCTCCCGCTGGCGGGAGAAGGTGCCGGAGCCTGATGAGGGGGCGCGCCGGGAATTTCCTCGTAACGCGCTCGGTTGCGCCGCGGTACGTCGACTCGCCCGACCGACGAAAACGCCGTGCTAGCTTGGGAAAAATGCCGAGATGCCGGCGATCCCCTGTGCGCCATGCTGCCGCGCGACGAGAGTATCGTCGGCGCTTAGCCCACCGAGCGCGAACACGGGGAACGCGGCGCGCGTCGCAAGCTCGGCAAATCGTGGCCATCCTAGCGGCGCAGCGTCCGAATGGCTCGCGGTCCGCATGACCGGACCGAGCACGCCGAAATCGATGCCGAGCGCATTGGCATGATCGATTTCTGCTTCGCTGTGGCAGGACGCCGCGAGCCATCGGTCGTCAGCGGATGGCCGGCGCGACATTGCCATCAGGCGGACCGATGAGAGGTGCAACCCGTCGAATCCGCACGCGTCGGCCACGTCGGGATCCCCGTTGAACAGCACCCACGCGCCATGGGCATGCGCAATCTCGCGCGTCGCACGCGCGAGGACGTGCACGCGAGCGGCATCGATCGACTTGGCGCGCAGCTGCAGCAGTCGAACGCCATTCGTGACAGCGCGCTCGACAGCTCGCAGGAAACCGGCATCGCCGCTGCCCGGTTCTGGCGTGATCGCGTATTCGGAAGGCAGCCGCAGCGCGCTGACGATCGGCCGATCGGGCGGTGGCATGTCGAGTTTAGCGAGCTGCTCAACGCGTTGCCACGCGATCGCCTGCGCCTCGCGCCCGGCCGGAACCCCTGTGAAAGCCGACACACGATAGGCATCGAGGACGATCGCCTTGTCAGCGTAGCGCCAGGGCACGCAAATCAGCGGAGTTGCCGAGTCGACGTCGATATCGACATCGAGTTCCTCGTGCAGCTCGCGGCGCAGCGCCGTCAGCGCACACTCGCCGGGATCGACCTTGCCGCCGGGGAATTCCCACAGCCCGGCGAGGTGCTTGCCCGCTGCGCGCTGCGCGACGAGGACGCGACCCTGGCCATCGCCGAGGACACCCGCTACGACATGGATCGCTGGACTGTTCACGCTGCCACTCCGGCGTGATTCGAAAGGACATGCTCACGTGCGTGAGGCAGAGGCTTCGGTCTCATGTCGCAATTTTTCGTGGCGTGAGCGGATGCTTCGGGCTCACGCCGCAATTCGCGTGGCGTGAGGCGGATGCTTTGGGCCCACGCCGCAAGTCACGTGGCGTGAGGCGGATGCTTCGGGCTCACGCCGCAAGTCACGTGGCGTGAGGCGGATAGGTCGGGGTCACGTCGCAACTCGCGCAAGTCAGATTGCGGCCCCTGATCGCAGCTCGCCTCGGCACGCGTTGCGCGCATTCGATCAGGGCGCAAGGCGCGGCGGATGCCTTCACGAGGCGGCCTGCAATCGCCGCGCGCCGCAGCAATGCGTCAGGCGATGCGTCCGTGGCACTGCTTGAATTTCTTGCCCGAACCGCAGGGACACGGATCGTTGCGACCGACCTTGGAGCCGTCGCGCACGACCTGCGCCTGCAGCGGCGCCGCCGGAACGCCTTCGCCCAGCGGCGACGCGGAGCCGCCGCCACCGTCGCCCACGGTCAGAGGCGCCGCTTCGGCGTGCTGAAACTCGAGCGCGCGCCGCTCCTGCTCCAGGCGCTGTTGCGTCTCGAGTTCGGCGACCTCGGTTTCGGTGCGGATGCGCATCTGCGCGAGGCGTTGCACGACATCGGCCTTGACGCGTTCGAGCATCGACTGGAACAGCTTGAATCCTTCGCTCTTGTACTCCTGCTTCGGCTGCTTCTGCGCATAACCGCGCAGGTAGATGCCCTGGCGCAGGTAGTCCATGCTCGCGAGGTGCTCCTTCCAGTGCTGGTCGAGCACCTGCAGCAGGAAGAACTTCTCGGCTGCGCGCATGATCTCCGAGCCGTAGGTCGTCTCCTTCTCGCGGAAGAAACGATCGACTTCCTCGACGACGTGGTCGCGAACTCCGTCCGAGTCCGCCTCGTGGACCGACTCGAGCCAGCGCTTGAGATCGAACTGCAGGCCATACTCCGTCTGCAGTTTCGCGTCGAGTCCCGCGACATCCCACTGTTCGTCGACGCTCTCGGCCGGCACGAACTCACGCACGAGATCGCTGAACACGTCGTAGCGGATGTTCGTGATGTTTTCGCTGACATTGTCCGAATCGAGCAACTCGTTGCGCTGCTCGTAGATGACCTTGCGCTGGTCGTTGGCGGTGTCGTCGAACTCGAGCAGCTGCTTGCGGATGTCGAAGTTGTGCGCCTCGACCTTGCGCTGCGATTTCTCGATCACGCGCGTGATCATGCGATCCTCGAGCGCCTCGTGTTCCTTCATGCCGAACAACTTCATCCAGCGAGTCACCCAATCGGGCGCGAAGATACGCATCAGCGAGTCTTCGAGCGACAGATAGAAGCGGCTCGACCCCGGGTCGCCCTGACGACCCGAGCGGCCGCGCAGCTGGTTGTCGATGCGGCGCGATTCGTGCCTCTCGGTACCGATGATGTGCAATCCGCCGGCGGCGAGCACTTCGTCGTGACGCTTCTGCCATTCGACCTTGATCGGGCCGTGTGCGCTCACGTCGGTGCCTTCGGGCAGCGTCGCCAGCTCGGCCTCGAGCGAGCCGCCGAGCACGATATCCGTGCCGCGACCGGCCATGTTCGTCGCGATCGTCACGGCACCTGGTTGGCCGGCCTGGGCGACGATGTGTGCCTCGCGCTCGTGCTGCTTGGCGTTGAGCACCTCGTGCGGGACCGGCGGGCTCTGTTCGCTGAGCAGCTTCGACAGCAGCTCGGAGGTCTCGATCGACGTCGTGCCGACGAGCACCGGCTGACCGCGCAGGTGGCAGTCCTTGATGTCCTCGATCACCGCCTCGAACTTGAACGGCTGTTTGAGGAAGATGACGTCCTGATTGTCCTTGCGGATCATCGGCTGATGGGTCGGGATCACGACGACCTCGAGACCGTAGATCTGCTGGAATTCGTAGGCTTCGGTATCGGCGGTTCCGGTCATGCCGGCGAGCTTGCCGTACATGCGGAAGTAGTTCTGGAACGTGATCGATGCGAGCGTCTGGTTCTCGCGCTGGATCGGCACGCCTTCCTTGGCCTCGACCGCCTGGTGCAGGCCGTCGG
>JBDTYX010000096.1:0-11972 GCA_040005435.1 Rudaea sp.
GGCCGGCACCAATGCCGCACCCGCGGCAAGAATCAAACCACAGACTGCTGCTTGCATACGCATTTCGATCACTCCTCGTCATCGAGACCAGGCTTGGCGCCGCTGCGCCAGCCTTCAGTCGGATCTCTTCCGTTGTCGATACTACGCCGACTTGTCTGACAAGAATGCATCAGGGTCACAGGGGTTGACCCGTTGACTACAATCGTTCAGGTGGCGTTTCGTCAGCGTCGTGCGGGGGGCCGCCAGGTGCGCAGCGCAGCGCGCGCGCGCGCGCGACCGATCTCGATCAGCTCGTCGGCGCGATGGAATTCGTAGAACGCACACACGTTGCGCGGAATGGGAATGATCAGATCCGGCGGCTGCGCGGCGAGCTTGAAACGCGTGATGGTTTCCTGCACCGCATCGAGCGAGCGAGCGAATAGTTCGAGCACGCCGGGATCGCTCGCCGCCGCCGCATGCTTGCGCTCGCGCTTCTCCAGCAGCCCATCGACGAAGCTCGCAATGCGCCGCCGATAGCCGCCTATCGCGCCCGTGCTCTCGGCGGCCGCGACGACACCCGAAGCCGACGCTCCGCCGATGGCGTCGACACCACCCTCGGCCTGCTCGACCTGCTGCCCGCTGAGCGCGCTGCCGACGCTGCCGAATGTCGCGTCACCCGGAGCGCTCGTCGTTTCGCCCGGTTCGGTTGCGACGATTTCTGCGGGCGCATTGACATCGACCGCGATCGTGCAGTCGGTGAGGTCGCGCAGCGTCGGCGTGATCGGCACCGGATTGAGCAGGCCGCCGTCGACGAGCGTGCGTCCCTCGTAATGGTGCGGGCGGAACACGGTCGGGATCGCGATCGAAGCGCGGATCGCGTCATATAGCGGACCGCGCGAGAACCACACCTCGCGCTGCGCGTACAGATCGACCGCGACCGCGGTATAGCTGATCGGCAGGTCCTCGATGCGGACGTCGCCGATGAGCTTGCGCAACTGCTCGATCACGCGATCGCCCTTGATAAGGCCGCCACCCGTGAAGGTCCAGTCGAGCAGGCGCAAGACGTCGAAGCGCTGCAGCGCACGCGCCCAGTCGCGATAGGCCTCGAGCTGGCCCGCGGCGTACATGCCGCCGACGAGCGCTCCCATCGAGGCGCCTGAGACACTGCGGATGTCGTAGCCCTGCGCGACGAGTTCCTCGATCGCGCCGATGTGCGCGTAACCACGCGCACCACCCGAGCCGAGGACGAGAGACACCGTCGTTGCCGAAGGTGCCGGCTGCAGCGCGGTGACGTCTAGCGCATCGCTCATGGCGACGCTTCGGCGTAGCCGCTCAAGGCGAGCTGCAGCGAGATCTTGGCTTCCTCGCGCAGGCTGAGCGGCGCGATCACTTCGACGTCGGGACCATACTTCAGCACGTCCATCAGCAGCTCTTTCGAGTTGCTGTAGGGCAGCTTCAGCTCGTAGCGGCCGTCGGCGAGCCAGGCGCCCTGCTGCTGCGAGTGCCAATGTTCGTCGGCGACCCAGCGCGCGGTGACCGGCGCGAAACGCAGCGTCGCCCAGGCCTTCGGCGGCCCGGAGAAAATACCGTAGCTCGAGGCGAGGTGCTGGTTGAGGGCCGCCTCATCGTGATCCTCCGCGGCATCGTTGCGCACCTGCGCCTCCTTGATCCGGTCGAGCGCGAAGCTGCGCAGCGCGTTGCGGCCATGATCGAACGCATCGAGATACCAGTTGTCGCGATAATGCGTGAGCCGCTGCGGCGAGACGTCGCGCTCGGTCGGCTGGTCGGTCGAGCGCGCGCGATAGCGGAACTTGAGGCGCTTGCGCTCCAGCACCGCGCTCGCGACGTGGCGGAACGTGGCCTCGTCGACCTTGCGGCTGCCGTAGCCGATCACGCGGATGCGCTCGAGCGGAAAGCGCCGGTCCTTGCCGTCGGCCTGGCTCGACAGCAGCCGGTCGATGCGCGAGCGGAATGGTGCGAGCGCGCTGGCGAGCACGCCGGGCCCGGTACGGCCGACGAGTTCGTTGAGCGCGAGCAGTGCCTGCAGCTCCTCGCTGGTGAGCCACAGGCCGGGCAGCTCGAATCGAACCGCCTCGTCTTCGGCGTAGCGGAATGCCGCGTTCTCGCCGTCGCTCTGGATCGGCGCGCCGAGCGCGTCGCGCAGGAACGCGATGTCGCGGTAGGCGGTCGCGCGCGAGCAACCGAGTTCGTCCATCAGCCGCGCCAGTGTCACCGGATAGCGCGAGGCCTTGAGCAGGCGATGCAGGGTCAGGATGCGTTCGTAGCGGTCCATGCGCGTATGGTACGCGAAGTCGTTCTCGTCGCCTCGCGCTCAGGCCGGCATGACCTGCTCGTCTTCGAGTGCCGCGGCGCCACGCTCGACGTCGGGCTTGCGGCCGGCTTGCGCACGCGCGCCGGTTCCCTTGCGGCCGGCCGCTCCTGTCGACGTGGCCGTCGCGAACGGCTGCGCGGCTGCCGTTTCCGCATCCGCGCTCGCGTTGGCCGTAGCGAGCCCCCACAACGTTTTCAGCGCGATCAGCGCGTACAGCAACGCGAACGGCGAGTCGGTCAACATCATGCCCCCGACTCCCGCGATGATCGCCACGTGCAGGATCAGCACGCGACTCATGCGCTGTTCGACGTAAGTCTTGATCCAGGCGAAGCTGCGTGAGCGGATTGTCGCGGCGTCGACAAGAAATTCAAGCAGCATCGTCGCCGCCATCCAGATCGCGCCCTGACGTAGCTGCCCGCCGGAGACGCTCCAGACCGGGTTGTCTGCGTGGTTTTCGCTCGCCATGGAGATGAATACGCCGACGAAGAAGCCGTGCACGAGTGTGAACACGAAGGCCATCATCGCGTATTCGCCGAGCAACCCGTGCGGGCTCGGCTTGTTGTTGACGAGCGTGCCGAGCTGGCCCGTGCGCCAGTGCCCGCGCTTGCGCGTGAGCACGCGATGCAGAAGGATGCGCGCCGAGGTGAACACCGCGATCAGCAGGTTTTCCACCCAGTACAGCAGCACGACGGTACTGGCCGACCAGCCATGATACTTCACGCCGATCAGCGGCACCGCATTGATCAGCAGCACGAACATCAAGTTGATCAAGCGCATCGTCGGTCCCCGGCAGAGTATAGGCCGGGGTCGCGGATGTGGATCGGCGCGGCGGTGCACGTCGGCTATCATGTGCGCATGCCGCACGCGAAACTTCGACTCAACGAACCGGTCGGTGACGAGGTCAAGACGACCACGTGCTACATGTGCGCGTGCCGTTGCGGCATCAAGGTGCACCTCAAGGGCGGTCGCGTGCGCTACATCCAGGGCAACGCGAGCCACCCGGTCAACAAGGGCGTGCTCTGCGCGAAGGGTTCGGCCGGCATCATGCAGCACTACTCGCCCGCGCGGCTGTCGAAGCCGCTGCTGCGCGTCGGCGAACGCGGCGCCGGCGAATTCCGCGAGATCGAATGGGACGAGGCGCTGGCGCTCGCTACGAAATGGCTCGGCGATATCCGCGCGACGAATCCCGACAAGCTCGCGTTCTTCACCGGCCGCGACCAGTCGCAGGCGCTGACCAGCTGGTGGGCGCAGCAGTTCGGCACGATCAACTACGCAGCGCACGGCGGCTTCTGCTCGGTCAACATGGCGGCCGCGGGCATGTATACGCTCGGTGGTTCTTTCTGGGAATTCGGCGAGCCGGACTGGGAGCGCTCGAAGTACCTGCTGATGTTCGGCGTCGCCGAGGACCACGACTCGAATCCGATCAAACTCGGCTTGAGCAAACTCAAGGCCCACGGCGCGAAGATCGTCGCGGTCAATCCTGTGCGCACCGGCTACGCGGCGATCGCCGACGAGTGGATAGGCATCACGCCGGGCACCGACGGCCTGTTCGTCGGCGCGCTGATCCGCGAACTGCTGCTGCACGACCACGTCGATTTCGATTACCTGGTCAAGTATACGAATGCGCACTACCTGATCGTGCGCAACCCCGGCGGCGCGGACGACGGCCTGTTCGCGCGCGATGCGCAAGGCGAGCCGCTGTGCTGGGACAAGCGCGTCTGCGCCGCGCGCGCGGCGTGCGCTATCGACATCTCGCCCGCGATCGCGGGCGAGTTCACGCTCGAAGACGGGCGGAGCGCGGTTCCGGCGTTCCAGCTGCTCGCGGAACGCTTCCTCGCGGAGGAATACGCGGCCGGTACGGTTGCGTCCGCGTGCGGCGTCGATGCTTCGACGATCCGGCGCATCGCCGCAGAGATCGCCGACGTCGCGTTCAACCAGGCGATCCGGCTGCCGCAGCGCTGGACCGACGCCTGGGGCCGCGAACACATCGAGATGATCGGCCGGCCGGTCGCGATGCACGCGATGCGTGGCATCAGCGCGCATGCCAACGGCTTCCACACGTGCCGCATGCTGCACGTGCTGCAGTTGCTGCTCGGCGCGATCGACACTCCAGGCAGCTTCCGCTACCAGCCGCCATATCCGAAGCCCGTCCCGCCCGCGAACCGCCCCGGCCGCACGCGCCGCGAAAATGGTTCGCTCGATGCCGCGCCGCTCGGCTACGTGCATGCGCCAGAAGAGCTCGTCGTCGATGCGCAGGGGCGTCCGCGCCGCATCGACAAGGCGTTCTCGTGGGAACATCCGCTCGCCGCGCACGGCATGCTGCAGAGCGTGATCCGCAATGCGTGGGCCGGCGATCCGTACCCGATCGACACGCTGTTCCTGTTCATGGCGAACATGGGCTGGAACTCTTCGATGAACACGCGCGAGACGCGACGCATGCTCTGCGACCGCGACGCGACAACGGGCGAGTACAAGATCCCGCACTTCATCTACGTCGACGCATACCATTCGGAAACGGTGGACTGCGCAGACCTCGTGCTGCCAGACACCACGTACCTCGAGCGCCACGACTGCATCAGCCTGCTCGACCGGCCGATCTCCGACGCGGATGGTGCCTCCGATGCGATCCGCCAGCCGGTGGTCCCGCTCGACCGCGACGTGCGGCCTTTCCAGGACGTGCTGATCGATCTCGGTGCGCGCCTGAAGCTGCCCGGGCTCGTCGATGAGCACGCCGCGGCGAAGTATCCGGGCGGCTTCGCGCAGTACATGGTCGAGCACGAGCGCGCGCCGGGCGTCGGACTGCTCGCGGGCTGGCGCGGTCGCGGCGGCGACGAGCAGGCGGTCGGCGAGCCCAATCCAGATCAGCTCGATGCTTACAAACGCCACGACTGCCACTGGGAAGCGCGCGTCCCCGATGCCGCGCGCTATTACAAGATGGCCAATCGCGATTATCTGAACTGGGCGCGGTCGCTCGGCTTCCTCGCCTCCACCGATGCGATCGTGCTCGAGCTGTATTCCGAGCGCCTGCAGAAATTCCGGCTCGCGGCCGCGGGCCACGGCGTGGCGCAGCCGCCCGCGCGCGAACGCGCGCGCGTCGCGCGCTTCTTCGATCCGCTGCCGTTTTTCCATGCCGATGCGAACGACGTCGCGATCGATCGCGATCGATATCCACTCGCGGCGATCACCCAGCGGCCGATGTTCATGTATCACTCGTGGGGCTCGCAGAACGCCTGGCTGCGCCAGATCAGCGCGCGCAACTTCCTCTACCTGCATCCCGACACGGCGCGCGACCACGGCGTCGCGGACGGCGACTGGGTCTGGGTCGAGTCCGCGCACGCGCGCATCCGCGTGCAGGCCAGGCATCATGCGGGTACCGCGGTCGGAGTCGTCTGGACCTGGAACGCGATCGGCAAGCGCGACGGCGCGTGGAAGCTCGCCAAGGATGCGCCCGAGCACACGCGCGGCTTCCTGCTCAACCACGTGATCGACGACCTATTGCCGAGCCGCGCGGACGGCTATCGCTACGCGAATGCCGACCCCGTCACCGGCCAGGCCGCGTGGTTCGACCTGCGCGTGCGCCTCGTGCACGACGCCGAGCCTGGCGTTGCCGGACACCGCATCGAGACGATTCCGGCGGTGGCGGGGCACGCCGCATGACGTCCCTGCCCGCGCCCGCGATGAAGAAGCTCGGCCTCGTGATCGACCTCGACATCTGCGTCGGTTGCCATGCCTGCGCGGTCGCGTGCAAGGAGTGGAACGAAGACGGTCAGTTCGGTCCGCTGCCCGACGAGAACGCCTACGCGAAAGACCCTTTGGGCGTGTGGTTCAATCGCGTGCATACGTACGACGTCGAAGCGGCGCACGCCGCGCCGCTGACTGTGCACTTCCCGCGCTCGTGCCTGCACTGCGAGACGCCCGACTGCGTGACGGTCTGCCCGACCGGCGCGAGCTACAAGCGCGCCGAGGACGGCATCGTGCTCGTCGACGAGGACAAGTGCATCGGTTGCAAGCTGTGCTCGTGGGCGTGCCCGTACGGCGCGCGCGAGTATTCCGCGAAGCGCGGCGTGATGCAGAAGTGCACGCTCTGCGTCGATCGCATCTACAACGAGAGTTTCGAAGAGATCGATCGCCAGCCGGCCTGCGTGATGGCGTGCCCGACGCGCGCGCGACACTTCGGCGACCTCGGCGACGCGGACTCCGCGGTGTCAAGACTCGTCGCCGCGCGCGGCGGCTACGACCTCATGCCCGAGATGGGCTACAAGCCGGTCAACAAATACCTGCCGCCGCGGCCGCGGCGCGACGCGTGCGGCGCGTCCGAAGCGCCGCCGGCCGCCGAAGCCGCGGACTTCTCCGGCGCGCCGCTGCTGCGCTGGCTCGACAAGCTGCTGTCGCGCTGAGACCGCCACATGCACCCTGCGCTGTCCGTCATCTTCTTCACCGTCGTTTCCGGCTGCGGCTACGGCGTCCTCTGCCTGCTCGGAATCTCGCTCGCGTTCGACGCCGCGTCGCTGTCGCGCACTCAGGCGCTCGTCGTGCTCGGCGCCGGCGCAGCGATGGCCGCTGCGGGGCTGACGTCATCCACGCTGCATCTCGGCCAACCGCTGCGCGCGTGGCGCGCCTTCAGCCAATGGCGCAGTTCGTGGCTGTCACGCGAGGGCATCGCCGCGCTCGCGAGCTTCGTGCCGATCGCGGTCGTCGGCGCGTGTCTCTGGTTCGGCTGCGCTGACGCGACCCTGCGCATCGCCGCGATGCTGCTGGCCGCACTCACCGTCGTGACGGTGGGCTGCACCGCGCAGATCTATGCGACGCTGAAGACGATCCCGGCCTGGCACGATGCGCGCGTGCTGCCCGGCTATTGGCTGTTCGCGCTGCTCGGCGGCGCGCTCTGGTGGCAACTGCTCTGCCGCATCGTCGACCCGGCGTGGGCATCCCCGCGCTGGCTGCTCGCGCTCGCGCCGCTCGCTGCGATCGCGTCGACCCTGCTCAAGCATGGCTACTGGCGTGCGGTAGATACGGCGCCCGCCGCCGCGACGATCGAGAGCGCGACCGGCCTTGGCCTTTTCGGCGCGGTGCATTCGGCGGAACGACCGCACACCGAGGCGAACTACCTGACCAACGAAATGGGTTACGTGCTCGCGCGCAAGCATGCCGCGCGGCTGCGCGCGCTCGCGCTGATCCTGTTCGGCGCGCTGCCGCTGCTGCTCGGAACCATCGCGCTGTGGCTGGACGACGGCAGTCCGGTTACTGCGCTGCTGTGCGTCGTCGGCGCGACCGCGGCGGCGACCGCGGGCATATTCGTCGAACGCTGGCTGTTCTTCGCCGAGGCGAAGCATGTCGTGATGCTCTTCTACGGACCGCAGCGCGACTGATTGGGCCGATGCGCAAGCGCCGCCCCGCGCTGCTTTCGCGACACCTGAACGTCGCCCAACGCGCGAGTACACATTTAATCTTTGCAGCATTGTGTACGTTTAGAATGACTGCCCCGCGCACCGCCCTCCTGCACGGGTCCAAATCGAGGATTACCCATGAACAAGAAATTTCTTGCTGCCAGCCTGTTGCTGGCACTTCCGTTCGCCGCCCACGCGGACGATGCCCCACCCCCGCCGGTTGGCTGGTCGGGTACCGGCGAAGCCGGTCTCGCTGTCGCCAGCGGCAACACGAAATCGCAGAATCTCAACGCCAAGCTCAACGTGAAGTTCAACGACGACCAGTGGAAGGACGAGTTCTACCTGCTCGCGTTGCGCAACAAGAGCAACGTCACGACGAACTCGATCGACACGAGCACCAATCCGCCGACGATCGTCAGCACGTCGAACTACGACCTCACCGCGAATCGCTACGAGGCGGGCGCGTCGCTGGGCTACAAGCTCGACGACCGCAGCTACATCGTCGGTGCGCTGCGTTACGAGCACGACGAATTCTCGCCGTACAACTACCAGTACATCGCGTCGCTCGGCTACGGCTACCAATTCCTCAAGAATTCGCGCGACGAGCTCTCGGCCGAAGCGGGTCTCGGCTACAAGGTGACCCAGCCGACGTCGCTGTTCGTCACGGGCGGCACGCCGCCGGTGATCGTCGAGCTCAAGCCCGACTCCGATGGCAACGCGGTGTTCCGCGGCAAGGTCGACTACAAGCACAACTTCAACGCGACCACCTCGTTCGTCGATTCGTTCGTCGTCGAAGCCGGAAGCGACAACAAGTTCTTCCAGAACGACGCGGGCATCCAGGTGAAGATGAGCGACAAGCTCGCGCTCAAGGCTGCCTACGAGATCCGCCACAACTCCGAAGTGCAGGCCGGCTTCAAGAAGACCGACAACCTGCTCACGACCAACCTCGTCTACGGGTTCTGAGCGCACTCCGTTCGAGCGCGCGATTGACTGCACGGCGCAATTGATGCAAAACGGGCTCCTCGCGAGCCCCTTTTTCTTTTCCGATGTCCCGAATCCTCGTCTTCCAGCACGTCGCCGCGGAACCGCTCGGCACGCTCGACCGCCTGATCCGGCGTCGCGGCCACCGCGTCAAGTTCGTCAATTTCGAGCGCGACCCCGACGCGCAGCCGAGGCTTGATCGCTATCGCGGCCTGATCGTGCTGGGGGGACCGATGAACGTCGCCGACCGCGGCGTGCGCGCGCACCTGCAGACCGAGATCGACGTGATCGCGAGCGCCATCGCACATGGCAAGCCCGTGCTCGGCATTTGCCTCGGTGCGCAGCTGCTCGCGCACGCGCTCGGCGCCGAGGTGCGACGCCATGCGGTCAGCGAGATCGGCTGGTACGACCTCGAAAGCACCACGGCGGGCCGCGCGGATCCGGTGTTCGCGGCGGTCGGCGCGAGCGCGCCGGTGTTCCAGTGGCATGGCTACACGTTCGACCTGCCTGCGCAGGCGACCCATCTGGCACACACGCCGACCTGCGCGAACCAGGCGTTTCGGCACGGCGCGAATGCGTACGGCTTCCAGTTCCACCTCGAGATGGACAGGGCGCTGATCGAGCGCTGGCTCGCGCTGCCCGCTTACCGCGACGACCTGATCGCCGCGGGTCTCGGCCGCGACGCCGATGCGATCCGCGCGGATACGCTGCCGCGCATCGACGCGATGCAGCGCGTCGCCGATGACGTGTTCAACAATTTCCTCGACCTCGTCGGCACCCCCGCGCGGCGACGCGGCGTGGCTGCGGCCGACGTGGTCTGACCGCGCCGAGCAGGCGAGCCGCGTCGATTCATCCGCTCCGCGAAGATCCAATGTTCGAGAGGCACTCGCCGCGCAGGACCGACAGACCGAAGCCCCCGGGTTCGGCGACCCCTTGATCCTTGGACCGCAGCGCCGCTCGACAACGTGCAGCTCGACTACGACGCGGCGCGTCACGCGCAGATCGACACACTCCCATTTTCCGCGCGCAAGAACGACGGCAAGCGCTGCCGGTCTTGGCCAACCTCCTCGTCGTCGGGGGGGCGAAGAATTTCGCGACAAAACGTTTGAGCGGGCAGAAAGTTCCGCCTAGCGTGCCTTCGTGTGACGCATCTCGAGGATCGTGCGCGGTGGCACGAAGCTGTCGGCACGCGCGACGTCCCAGAACACCTTGAACACCGCGTGCTCGGGTGTGCCCGAGAGCAATTCGCCCGGCGCGACGAAGTTGTACAGCGCCGCGAGGGAGCGCACCTCGGTGGACGACACGCGGCGCACGACGTGCTCGGGGCCGAGCTCGCTCGGATGCACGAGGCCCGCCGCGGCGATCAGCTCCTTGAGCGCCCGCAACGTGTTTTCGTGGAACATCTTCACGCGCTCCGCCTTGTCGGGCACGTCGAGCCTCTTCGAGCGTCCCTCGTTTTGCGTCGCGATGCCGGTCGGGCAGCGGTCGGTGTGGCAATTCTGGGACTGAATGCAGCCGAGCGCGAACATGAAGCCGCGCGCCGCGTTGCACCAGTCGGCGCCGAGCGCGAACGTGCGTGCGAGGTCGAACGCGGTGACGACCTTGCCGCTCGCGCCGATGCGCACCCTGTCGCGCAGGCCCAGGCCCACGAGCGTGTTGTGCACGAGCAGCAGCGCCTCGCGCAGCGGCGCGCCGACGTGGTCGGTGAATTCGACCGGCGCGGCGCCGGTGCCACCTTCGCCGCCGTCGACGACGATGAAGTCCGGCAGGATGCCGGTCTGCTGCATCGCCTTGGCGATGCCGAACCATTCCCAGGGATGGCCGAGCGCGAGCTTGAAGCCGGTCGGCTTGCCGCCGGATTTCTCGCGCAGGCGTGCGACGAACTCGAGCAGGCCGATCGGGGTCGAGAACGCACTGTGCGCGGCCGGCGATACGCAGTCGACGCCCATCGGCACCCCGCGTGCCTCGGCGATCTCGGGGCTCACCTTCACTCCGGGCAGCACGCCGCCATGGCCGGGCTTCGCGCCCTGCGAGAGCTTGACCTCGATCATCTTGACCTGCGGCGTCGCGGCCGTCGCGATGAAGCGCTCCTCGCTGAAGCTGCCGTCGTCGTTGCGGCAGCCGAAATAGCCCGAGCCGATCTCCCAGCAGATATCTCCGCCCATCTCGCGGTGATAGCGCGATAGCGAGCCTTCGCCGGTGTCGTGATAGAACCCGCCGCGTCGCGCGCCTTCGTTGAGCGCGCGGATCGCATTCGCCGACAGCGAGCCGAAGCTCATCGCCGAGATATTGAACACGCTCGCCGAATACGGTTGCGTGCAGGCCTCGTTGCCGATCGAGATGCGGAAGTCGTGGCTCTCGATCTTCGCCGGCGCGAGCGAGTGGTTGATCCACTCGTAGTTGTCGGCGTAGACGTCGAGTTCGGTGCCGAACGGGCGCTTGTCCTCGACGTTTTTCGCACGCTGGTAGACGATCGCGCGTTGCGCATGCGAATACGGCACTTCCTCGGTGTCGGACTCGACGACGTATTGGCGCAGCATAGGCCGGAAGAATTCGAAGAACGTGCGCACGTGCGCCGTGATCGGGAAGTTGCGGCGCAGCGTCGAGCGCACCTGCAGCAGATCGGTCGTGCCCAAGGCGACGAGTGCGGCGCCGATGCCTGCGAACCAGCGCCAGGTCAGATTGTCGTGGCCGTTGAACAGCATCGCGACCGAGAACAGCAAGAGGATGACGCAGAGTGCGAAGGGGACATAGCGTGATGGCAGCATGGCAGGCTCGGTTTCGCGGGTGTCGCGAGCATACGCCGGCGCACGCGCGCAATGCGAGCCCGCGCGGGCATGCCGTAAACTTGGCGGCATGACCGCTCCCACGCCACCGCCGCCGCCCGCCAAGGGTCAGCGCCGGGTTCCGCCGAAAGCGCCGGCCGCCGTGCAGAAGGCTCCTGCTGCGCGGCCGGAAACCGCCGTGCGCATCGCCGCGCAGAAGGCGTCTGCGCGCAGGCCCGGACTCGCGCAGAAGAACGCCGCGACGCGAGCGCGGCGCGACCCCGCTGTGCCGAAAGGCGCGCTGGCGCGCCTGCTCGCGCGCGTCGACTGGGTTCGCGTGCGCGAACGCCTCTTCGAATACGCGAAGCTCGCACGCATGCACAAGCCGATCGGCGCGGCGTTGCTGCTGTGGCCGACCTGGTGGGCGCTATGGCTCGCCGCGGGTGACTTCCCGCCGTGGCCGACGCTCTTGATCTTCACGCTCGGCGTGTTCCTCATGCGTTCGGCCGGCTGCGTGATCAACGACTA
>JBDTYX010000296.1:0-3510 GCA_040005435.1 Rudaea sp.
ATCCGCGTGTTCTCGGAGGGGACGAAGAGCACCGAGACCGCCGAGCAGGCAAAGGACCGGCGCTATCACGGCGGAGAGGTCGATTCTCCGTCGCGCAGCATCGCGCGCTTCATGGCGCAGGTCTCCGAGGTGGGTCTCACGAATTTTCGCGTGCGCATGGTCTATCGCACCGATCGCTACGGCCGCGGTGGGGACCAGGTGCCGTTTCTGGAAGCGGGATATCCTGCGATCCGCGTGACCGAGGCGCACGAAAACTACGCGCGCCAGCACCAGGACCTGCGAACGGAAAACGGCGCGCGTTTCGGCGACACGATCGACGGCGTCGACTTCGCCTACCTCGCGCAGGTGGCGCGCCTGAATGCGTTGACGCTCGCGTCGCTAGCGACCGCGCCAGCGCCGCCGACGGGCGTCGACATCGAGGGCGCCGTATCGACGGACACGACGATCCACTGGCAACCGGTCGCGGGAGCGGTCGGTTATCGCGTGTGGTGGCGCGACACGACAGCGCCGCAATGGCAGTACAGCCGCTGGGTCGGCGACGCGACGAAGGCGACGCTCAAGGATACGGTCGTCGACGATTCGTTCTTCGGTGTCAGCGCCGTCTCGGCCGACGGATTCGCGAGTCCGGTCGTGTTTGCCGGCGCCGCAGGCAGCTTCACGAGCGGGGTCCCCGACAAGTCACATCCGTAATCTTCAGCGCCGATTACCACCGGTCCGCACGACCGGAGCTGTAATCCGTTCTGCCGATTCCAGAAGTATACAAGTGAACGCGCAGCACTCGCGGCGCGCCACTCTAGACTTCGAGGAATCGCCATGAACACGACCCGCTTCATCGCAACGATCATTTTTTCTGCCGCCGCCTTCTCGGCGCATGCTCGCGATCCGGTAAACAAGATCGTGCTGGCCTGCCCGGTCTCGCGCATGCCGAACATGCAGGACGTCGCCAACGTCGTAGGCACGACGAATTTTCAGTCAACCTACAACGCGCGCGAACGCGTGATCGAACTCGCCAAGCAGGCATGCAAGCGCGGCGCGGGCTACGTCAACATCGTCTCCGGAGCCGAGCCGACCAACGCGGTCGCGCAGCAGCGCGACGTGAAGAGCGCAACGAGCTTCACGGAATGACCCGCGGGCGCCGCGGCCTCCATGGGGGGCCGCGGCCATACCGGAAACCATCGCGAGAGCCATCATGCGTATTCGCCAGCACATCGTCTGCTTCGTGATGGCCCTCGTGGCCGTCACGCAGGCGCAAGCCGCCGCCGCCGAGATCGCGATTCCCTGGCCGGTCGAGCGCGCGCCATCATTACAGGATGTCGCCGCGCTTCTGGGCACGACGACGCTACAATCGACCTATAACGCACGCGATCGAGTGCTGCGACTGGCTAGGCAGGCCTGCCGACGCGGCGCGTTGATCGTCAGAGTGATCGCCCGCCCCGAGCCGTCCAACTCGCTCGTGGCGCGCGACGCCCTCGATATCGCACGCGGCCTGCCGGTCCGCTGACTGCGGCCGCCCGGCGCATCGCAGGAAGCATTCCGAGATGATTCGTCGCCGATGCGCGGAGCGGGCAGTCGCCGCAACCGTTGCGGCGACAGCGGCGCTTCAGGAAATCACGGGTTTGATTCCCGCGGACCGAAGCAGCACTATGCGCAACGCGCGCCATCACCCTCGGACTTGCACTGCTGCGGCCAGCCGTGACTGCGCCAGTAGTCGATGATGTGGGTGCGGTGCAGATAGTCCTGGAAAGCCGGATGTTGTCTGTCGCGGGCCAGCGTCTTGGACCACAGCCAGAGGTTCATCGGGCCGAGTCCGGCATGACGGAAATATTCGAGGGCGGCGATGTTGCGCGCAATGTCGGCCTGCGGGTCCATCACGCGCAGGAAGTTGAACTTTCCATCGGGCTGTTCGGAGGCGTCGATTGCCTTGCGTGCCGCCGGCCACCTCGCGGCGTCGCCGAGCGCATCGGCGACGGCCGCATAGGAGGCCTCCCAGCGACCCAGCTCGGGCGTCACCAGCGTACGCGCCGCCGCGAGGTCGCCGCTCCACATGAGGTTGACGACGCGCAGCGAGCCCGACTTGAAGCGCGCAAAGTGCGCGTCCGCTTCGTCGTAGCGGCCGACAACCGCGAGCATCGTCGCCAATCCGGCATTGACCTCGGCGGCGAGCGGATCGATGGCGTAAGCGATCTGTGCCTGCTCCAGGGCTGGCGGCAGATAGCCCAGCATGGCCATGCACAATCCATAGCCCAGGCGTACGCTCGTGTCCGCGGGCGACTCATCGAGTGCGCGCTTGCTCAACGTGACGCCGCGCTCCCAGTCGTCAGCGCGGCAGGCGACGAACCCCAACGCGGCGTTCGCGTCGGTGATCGTCGGATCGAGTGCCAGCGCACGCTCGGCCTCCTCGCGCGCCTCTACCTGATCGGGACTACCGGAGCGCACGAGCAGCAACGCAAGGCCGCCATGAGCGCGCGCATAGTCGGGCGCCTCCTTGACAAACTTGCGGAACTCGTCGATGACGTCCTGTTCCCCGTTGAAGGAGCGACCGCGCTGGCGCAACGCGAGATAGCGGCGATACAGCGCCGGGTCTTCGTTGCGATCGAGGCTGGCCTGCTGGTTGGCGTCCAACTTGAGTGCGAGTGCGGTGCTCACCGAGTTGGCGACGCTGCGCTCGAGCGCGAACAGGTCGCTTTGCGCACGCTCGTATTGTCCTGCCCACAGCGTGCGTCCAGACGCGATGTCGATGAGGCGCAAGGAGGCGACGGCCTGCGAGCCCGCGTGCCTGATGCTGCCCTCAAGTGCATGAGTGATGCCGTAGCGCTGCGCGACTAGCCCCAAGTCTTCGCCACCCTTCTGCACGAGTGCCGCGGAAGTGCGCGCGATCACGTGCAATCCGTCGACGTGGGCGAGGACATCGATCAATTCCTCCCCTAGGCCCGCGGCGAACAACTCGTCGTCCGCGGTCGCGCCGATGGTCTGCAGCGGCAGGACGATCAACGTTCGTGTCTGCGCAGAAGTGACGCTGTTCCCTGCAAGCGGTGCCGAAAGGATGGGCACGCTTCGCTGGTAGTGCCAGAGCGCGCCGGCGAGGGCCACACAGACGGCAAGCATCGCCGCTATCCATGCAGGCTTGTGACGCTTGCGGGCAGGTGGTTGCGCGGCAACGCGTGTCCACGCGGCTTCCGGGGTTCGTTCGTCCTGTCGGGCAGGAGCGGACAATTCGATGGGTGCCAGGGGCAGAAGCGATGCCGCGGAAATTTCCGGCACGGACGATTGCGGGCCGTCCTCGTGTATGTCTGGAATCGCCATGGGCGCCGACTCGAGCGGCTCCACGGTCGGATTGCTGCGAGTATCCCCGAAGCGGACTTCGGCGTCGAAGCGATAACCCACCCCGTGCAGCGTGTGCAAATACTGGGTTTGCTTCGCGCTCTCGCCGAGCGCCTGGCGCAGCAGGGTGATGATCCGGTTGAGCACGCCCGGCGTCACGTGACGATGGTTCCACACCGCATCGAGAAT
>JBDTYX010000297.1:0-3506 GCA_040005435.1 Rudaea sp.
GACCGGATTCAAGGGAGACTTTGCGGCGTTCCTCAAATTCCTGCGCAGCGATCCGCAGTTCTACGCGAAGACAGCCGAGGAACTCCTCATGCGCGCAGCGTGGATCGCCAAGCGCGTCGACGGCAAGCTCGGCCAGTATTTCGGCCTGCTGCCGCGCGGGCGCTTCACGATCGAGCCCGTGCCCGATTCGATCGCGCCGTTCTGGACCGCGGGGCGCGGCGGCGCGCACACCTACTGGGTCAACACCTACGACTTGCCGTCGCGGCCTCTGTACAACCTGCCCGCGCTGACGCTGCACGAGTCGGCCCCGGGGCATGCGCTGCAGGGCGAGATAGCGGAGGAATCCAAGGCGCAGCCAGAATTCCGCAGCAAGAACTACATCTCCGCGTACGGCGAAGGCTGGGCGCTGTATTGCGAGAAACTCGGAAAGGAGATGGGCATCTATCAGACGCCCTATGAGGATTTCGGTCGGCTCAGCTACGAGATGTGGCGTGCCGCGCGTCTCGTCATCGATACGGGCGTGCACCACAAGGGCTGGTCGCGCGCGCAGGCGATCGACTATCTCGCCGGCCACACCGCGCTGTCGCAGCACGAGGTCGAGACCGAAGTCGACCGCTATATTTCCTGGCCCGGCCAGGCGCTCAGCTACAAGCTCGGCGAGATCAAGATCGTCGAATTGCGTGCGCGCGCCGAAAAGGACCTCGGGACCAAATTCGACATCCGTGCGTTCCACGACGCGATCCTCGCACTGGGGTCGGTGCCACTGCCCGTGCTCGAACAGCGCATCGACGAATTCATCGCGCAAGAAAAGGCGAAGTAGTCCGTCGGCAAGCGGAGTTGCTAATTTCCGCCGGCCGACGAACTATCTTCACGACGAGGCGCGCGCGATCCGGCTAGAAGGTGCCGGGTCGGTCGCGCAAGTGCTGCAGTTGATCGAGGATTCGATCGATTTCAGTAGCTGCCTGCGGTCCAGGATCGACCAACGGGGTTTCGCCGGCGGCACCGACTGCACGGGTTTCGTGGGCGGATAGTTGACGCATGGGGATCTCCTTCGTGAGGCCGGAAATGTCGACCGTTCCGGCGCCGGTCTGGATCGTAGCGCGTGAGTCCCGAAGCGATTGTCGCTAGCGCGAGCGGATAGCCGGGCGCTGGTCGCATCGTGTCTCGATGCCCGGTACGCGAAAGCAGAGCGCTGTCCTTCTCGGATCGCTGCGTACGACGCCCCCGTGGCGTCCATGCCCGCGGGAGCCTGAAACGTTTCGACGCTAACCAGCCATTCCTGGCGGCATCACGGGCTCGGCGTGCGGCGGCGGAGTGAGAGGCGCGGCGGCGCCGAAATCGATCGGCGGCGGTGGCATCGTGGCGACCAGAGGCGGCGGGTTGATGTCATGGATACTGACGTCCAGTCCGTCCGCGCCGCTGATGAGATGATCCAGATGTTTTACGAGTCCGCGCACGATGCTGCTCCTTGATCCGGGAATGGATGACCGTCCCGGCGCCGGTCTTCCCCAATTCAACGGGATGATTGCTGAGCGCTCAGGTGACGAGTGCGATGCCTTGGCGAGTGCGTTCGCGCAAGCCGTCACGCGACAGGTCGATGACGCGGTCGGCGCTCGCGATCGTCTCCGCGCGGTGTGCGATCACGATGCGCGTGGTCGCCATGCGCCGAATCGTCGCGTTGACCCAGCTTTCGCGCTCGACGTCGAGATGGCTCGTCGCCTCGTCGAGCACTAGGATGCGCGGCCGCCGGTAGAGCGCGCGGGCGAGCAGCAAGCGCTGCTTCTGGCCTCCCGACAACGACGAACCCATGTCGCCGACGAGGCTGTGGTAACCCATCGGCATCGCGAGGACGTCCGCGTGCAATGCCGCGAGCTGCGCGGCGGCCTCGATGCGTGCGAGCGATGCATCGTGGTCGAAGAAACTGATGTTGTCTGCGATCGAGCCTGCGAACAGGCGATCTTCCTGCATGACCGCGCTCGTCATCTCGCGAAAAGCCCGCTTGCCGAGGCGTCTGAGTTCGACGCCGCCGATGAGGATCGTACCCTCGTCGGGATCGAGCAACCCGAGGATCACCTTCGCGAGCGTCGACTTGCCGCAACCCGACGGGCCCGTGATCGCGACCGACTCTCCGGCGCCGACGCGCAGGTTGTAGTTCCTCAGGATCCACGGCTCGCCCTCGGCGTAGCGGAAGCTCACATTGCGCAATTCGATGTCGGCGCTCAGCGTCGCGCCCGAGTGGCTGCCCTCGACGTCTTGCTCGGGTCGTGACAGAACGATGTCGGCGAGGCGTTCTCCCTGCAGGCGCAGCATGCGCAGTTCGATGCCGTAGTCGACGAGCCCTGCCGCGCGTGCGGTGAACTGATCGCTGTAGGCGACGAACGCAATCAGCATGCCCGCGCTGAGCTGGCCCTTGAGCGCCATATGCGCGCCGAGCCACAGCAGCGCGACCTTCTGCAATCCGAAGATCAGCGCGTTGAGCGAATTGAACGCAAGGTTGAGGCGTTGTATCGCGATACCGCGGTTGAGGGTCTCGGTCGTACTGTTTGCGTAGCGCGCGGCGTGCGCGGCGGCCTGGTTGCACAGCCGGATCGTCTGTACGCCTCGCACCGCCTCGAGAAACAGCGATTGCTGCTTGGCCTGGCTCACTATCTGGGCGAGACCGGCCTCGCGAAGCGACGGGTAGGACACGACACGCAGCAACGCGTAGAGCATGAATGCGCCGAGCGTGAGCCCCGCGAGCGCCGGGCTGTAGGCGAGCAGCATCGCGAGCGTTGCGCCGGCCATGAGCCCGTCGAGAATCACCTCGACGAAACGCGAGGTCAGTGTCTGCTGGATCGCGCCGATCGCGCCGAAGCGCGACACGATGTCGCCGAGATGGCGCTTCTGGAAGTACTCCTCGGGCAGGCGCAGCAGGTGGCCGAACACGTTGCCGCTCCATGCGAGGTTGAGGTTCGCGCCGAGACAAGTGACCGACCAGCCGCGCAACGCGGTGATCGCCACCTGGGCGAGGGTCAACAACAGAAATCCCGCCCCGAGCAGCGTCAGCAGATCGTGATCGCCATCCGCGAGGACCTCGTCGATCACGATCTGTGCGAACAGCGGTGCGAGCAACGCGCATACCTCGAGCACGAGGGCGAGGCAGAGGATCTGGGTCAGCGCGCCCTTCAAGCCGACGATACGGCCGGTCAGCCGGCGCAACGACAACGCGCGCTTCGCTTTCTCGCGCTTGAAGCCGGGCCCGGGCGTCAGCTCCAGCGCGATGCCCGTGAAATGGCGCGACACTTCCTGCACAGACAGCGTGCGTCTGCCTACGGCCGGATCGTGAAGCGTCACGCTCGTGCCGCGCACGCGCTCCAACACGACAAAATGATTGAGGTTCCAATGCAGGATGCAGGGCGCCTGGAGCTGGTCGAGCTCGTCGAGCTCGAGGCGCAACGGACGCGACTGCAGACCGAGATCGGCGGCCATCTCGATCAGGCGACGCAGCGTCGCCCCCTTGAGCGATA
>JBDTYX010000298.1:0-3505 GCA_040005435.1 Rudaea sp.
GAACTTGCCGTCGTCGCCCTTGCGGAACCAGTTGACGTGGAAGATCTTCGGCAGCGTCGCGCCGGGCGTGTCGAGCGAGAGCCAATGATCGAAATAGTCGGCGAAGTTGTAACCGCAGAACGGCTTCATCGCCATCGAGTCGCGGCGCAGCACGCCGACCGCGCCGGTCGCCGCCGCGGTCGTCTCCGATCCCATTGCCGCGCCGACTAGCACGCCGTGGGCCCAGTCACGTGCCTCGAACACGAGCGGCACCAGGTGTTCGCGGCGGCCGCCGAACACGATCGCGGAGATCGGCACGCCCTGCGCGTCCTCGGCATGCGCCGACCAGCTCGCGCACTGCCGCGCCGAAACCGTGAAGCGCGAGTTCGGATGCGCCGCGGGTCCGCCGGCCGCCTTGCCGTTCGCGATCACGACGTCGCGACCCTGCCAGTCCTTCGCGGGCACGCCCGGCAGCCCTTCCCACCACGGGTCGCCGTCTGCGGTCAGCGCGACGTTCGTGAAGATCGCGTCGTGATTGAGCATGCCGAGCGCATTCGCGTTGGTCTTCTCGCTCGTGCCCGGCGCGACGCCGAAATAGCCGGCTTCGGGATTGATCGCCCACAACCTGCCGTCGAGGCCCGGCGTCATCCAG
The DNA here is from genome assembly GCA_040005435.1 of Rudaea sp. Taxonomy (GTDB): domain Bacteria; phylum Pseudomonadota; class Gammaproteobacteria; order Xanthomonadales; family Rhodanobacteraceae; genus Rudaea. The sequence goes on from JBDTYX010000298.1 coordinate 632, forward strand.
CAGATGTCGTCGCCGACGGTCCAGACCTTCCAGCCCGCCTCGCGATATGCGTCGGGCGGAATCAGCATCGCGAGATTGGTCTTGCCGCAGGCCGACGGGAACGCGGCCGCGATGTAGTGGATCTCGCCGCGCGGGTTCTGCACGCCGACGATCAACATGTGCTCCGCGAGCCAGCCCTCGCCGCGCGCCTGCCAGGAGGCGATGCGCAGCGCATGGCATTTCTTGCCGAGCAACGCGTTGCCGCCGTAGCCAGAGCCGATCGACTTGATCGAGAGTTCCTCGGGAAAGTGCATGATCAAGCGCTTGTTCGGATCGAGCTCGCCGATCGAATGCAGGCCACGGACGAACAGCTTGCCCAGCGCGTCCTCGCGCTCGATGCGCGCGAGCGCGGCCGCGCCCATGCGCGTCATGATGCGCATGTTGGCGACGACGTAAGGGCTGTCCGTGATCTCGACGCCGCAGCGCGCGAGCGGCGAGTCGATCGGGCCCATGCAATAGGGAATCACGTACAGCGTGCGACCCGCCATGCAGCCGTCGAATAGCGCGTCGATCTTCGCGTTCGCCTCGTCCGGCGCCATCCAGTGGTTGTTCGGACCGGCGTCATCGCGATTTCGTGTACAAACATACGTGAGGTGTTCGACGCGCGCGACGTCGGAGGGGTGCGAGCGATGCAGATAGCAGTTCGGATGCGTGCGCGAGTTGAGCTCGACGAGATCGCCCGACGCGAGCATCAGCTCGATCAACGCGTCGTTCTCCGCGTCGCTGCCATCGCACCAGTGGATGCGCTCGGGTCGGGCATGCCGCGCGACCGCACCTACCCAGTCATTCAGGGTTGCCAGTGTGCTGCTCATTTTTTCTCCAACGTCGGCCAAGGGCCTCAAGGTGGAACGGGAAAACCGGCGCGATTTCTTCGCGCTCGTGGTGACACCGTGCAAAATCTATTCGGGAATCAGCGTCGACATGACGTGGTCGACATAGGCTTCGAGTTCCGCGTGGTCGAGGCGCGGCAGGCCGAGCTGCAGCGCGAGCTGCAGGAAGCCGACATAAGCCGCGTAGGTCAGGTGCGCGCGATGCAGCGCGTTGCCGTCGGCCATGCCGACTTCGCGATAGGCGTGGCTGAGAAAATCCAGGCGGCGCTGCGACACGCGCTCCATCACGGGCTGCACGATCGGTTGGTCGAGCGCGCGCAACAGCGCCGAATAGATCATGTGCGACTTCGTCTCGCGCCCCGTGCGGCGGAACAGTTCGCGCAGGCGCTCGCGCGGATCCGCGATCGCTTCGATCTGGTCGAGCCCGAGGTCGACATGCGTCTCCCAGCCTTGCAATGCCGCGCGCAGCAGCGCCTCGCGCGTCGCGAAATGCCAATAGAAGCTGCCCTTCGTGACATTGAGCTTGCGTGCGAGCGGTTCGACCGCGAGCGCCGCGACTCCCTGCTCGGCGATGAGGTCGAGGGCGCCGGTCTCCCAATCCGCCGCGCTGAGGCGGGAGCGTTCGATCTTTTCTGCTGCCTGCAACATGCGTGCATGGTAGCGACAGCGACGACCGAGCGGGAGGGGGGGCGGTGCTGCGCCGCAGCATCGCGGGCCAAGCGCAGCGCGGGGTGCGCGCTGACGCCGATCGTATTGACAGCGCAAAAACCGAGCTCCATACTCGACCGTATGGTCAACTTTTCCCCGCTGGCCGCAACGCCCTCGCATGGCAGTGCCCCGCGCAGTGCGCGCATCGCCGCGCGCGACGGCGTCGTGCTCGCGCTGGACCACTTCGGCCCGGCGTCCGCGCCAGCCGTGGTATTCGCGCATGGCTTCGGACAGACCCGCCATGCATGGGACGAGAGCGCAGCGCCACTCGCCGATGCGGGCTGGCATTGCGTCACTGCCGATGCGCGCGGTCATGGCGAGAGCGGATGGCTCGCCGACGGGAATTACGCCTACGATCAGCTCATCGACGACCTGACCCTCGTCGCGCGCGGCTGCGCCTGCGGAGACGTGCTACCCGTTCTCGTCGGCGCATCGATGGGCGGCCTGCTCGGACTCTCGGCGCAGGCGCTGCACGCGCCACTGTTCCGCGCGCTCGTGCTCGTCGACATCACCCCGCGCTGGGAAGCGGCAGGCGTCGCGCGCATCCTCGGCTTCATGCGCGCGCACCCGCAAGGCTTCGCGACTTTCGAAGAGGCCGCGGACGCGATCGCCTCGTATCTGCCGCATCGCGCCGAGCGCAAGTCGCCCGGCCAGCTGCGCAAGCTGCTCGTGGCAGGCGCGGACGGCCGCCTGCGCTGGCACTGGGATCCGCGCCTGCTCGAACTCGTCGAACGCGACAGCGCGAGCTACCAGCGTGACCTGCTCGACGCCGCGCGCAGCGTCGCGGTGCCGACGCTGCTGGTCAGCGGCGCGCGCAGCGACGTCGTCTCCGCCGCCACGATCAGCGAATTCCTCGAACTCGTTCCACACGCCCGGCACGTGCGCATCGAACAGGCGACACACATGGTCGCTGGCGACGCCAACACCGCGTTCGCGCGCGCGGTCGCCGAATTCATCGAACAACTTCCCCTCCCATCCGCTGCTCTTTCTGCACGAGGCTCGCCATGAACTCCTGGTATCCCCTGCTCGCCCTGCTGGCCGCTTCGCTGGCCTGCGCCTACTTCCGCACCGGTCTGCGCACCTGGACCATTGCTGGGTTCGCCGCGATCGTCGTCGTTGGGCTGCTCGCCGGCAGCCACTGGATCGCGATCGCCGTTACCGCGGCGCTGCTCGCGCTCGTGACCGTGCCGCTAAACCTCGACGATTTCCGGCGCAAGAAGATCACCGCGCCGCTGCTCGCGATGTACACGAAGATCACGCCGCAGATTTCCGAAACCGAACGCATCGCGCTCGAGGC
>JBDTYX010000299.1:0-3499 GCA_040005435.1 Rudaea sp.
GCGCCTCGGCGAGGTTGTACAGCGTGTGCTTCGCGCCGACGCCGACGACGAGATTGTTGCGCGCGTATCCGGGCAGTCCGCCCTCGGCGAGGTGCTTGATGAATGCATCGAGCAATGCGTCGCTGCCGCGGTTCGAGCCATACTGGCCGCTGTCATGCTCGAGCGCTTCCTTCGCCGCCGCGTACACGTGCGGCCCCGGCAGGAAGTTAGGCACGCCGATCGAAAAACTGATGATGTCGCGCCCCGACGCCTTGAGCTTCTTCGCCTTGTCGGCCACGGCCATGATCGCGCTGGGCTTGGCCCGGCTCATGCGTTCGGCAAGCAGCGGCATCGAAGACTCCTCGGCTAAAAACGGAGCCAAATTCTAACATGTTTGCTGCGATGCAGTATGCCGCCTCGCTGCACGCGCGGGGTCACGCAAATCGGCAGCAACGTCCGCGGAATCGTCACGAAAACCTGAGCCTGGCCTACTGCGTTATTTGCTAAACTCGCCCCGCCCTGCCGGTCGCGGCAGGCCGGTTCGATCGGCGCACATTACGGAGGTAGGCATGCTCGGCATCATCTGGTCAATCATCGTCGGCTTTATCGTTGGCGTGCTCGCGCGCTTCTTCTATCCCGGCGCGATGCACATGGGCTTCATCATGACCGTGCTCCTCGGCATCGGCGGTTCGATCGTAGGCGGACTGATCGGCAGCCTGTTCAACCGACCGCCAGCAGGCGCCGCGTTTCACCCGGCGGGTTTCATCATGTCGGTCTTGGGTTCGGTGATCCTGCTGTTCTGCGCGCGCGCTTTCGGCTACCTGTAGTCCGCAGCGAGACGAACTACTCTGCGAAGGCCGCCGCTCGAGGCGGCCTTTTTCATAGCGCCATCGACAGGAAAGCGCTGTTCGGGTCCGCAGCATAGCCCTCGAACGGCGCGCAGTCGACGAACCCACGCCTGCGGTAGAAGGCGCGCGCGGCCGCGAAGTAGTCCCACGACCCGTTTTCGAGGCTGAGCCGCGTTAGCCCCTCCGCGCGCGCCGTCTCGATGATGTGGCGCAGCAGCGCGGAGGCGACGCCGAGCCCGCGCGCAGCCTGCGCCGTATGCATCGACTTGAGCTCGGCATGGGATCCCGCGAGCCGCTTGAGCGCGCCGACGCCGAGCACGTCGGCGGCGTCCCAATACGACCACAGCCGGATCGATGGGGCGCGTAGCGCAGCAAGATCGAGCGCATGCGCGCTGCCCGCCGCCGTCTGCGCGCGCGCCGTGCGCACGTGTGTCTCGAGCAGCGCCACGACGCGCGGATCGTCGAGGCCACCCTCACGGATGTGGCCTGCCGTCATCTTCGCGTACTCGCGCCGCGAGCTAGCGCGCCGCGAGCGCCTTGTTCCATTGCTCAACCTGCGGTTGCACCTTCGGGTCGGCGAGCAGGCCGGTCGTGTCGCCGACGATCGTGATCGACTCGATCTTGTCGCCCTGCCGGATGCTGTCGACGACCTTCTGGTCTTCCGCGCCTACGACTTCGCCGAACACGGTGTGCTTGCCATCGAGCCACGGCGTCGCGATGTGGGTGATGAAGAACTGCGAGCCGTTCGTACCCGGTCCCGCGTTCGCCATCGACAGCACGCCGGGCTTGCTGTGTTTCAGGTGCGGGACGAACTCGTCGCCGAAGCGATAGCCCGGGCCGCCGCGACCCGAATTTTCCGGGCAGCCACCCTGAACCATGAAATCGGGGATCACGCGGTGAAAGCTCAAGCCGTCGTAGAACTTGCGCTGCACGAGATTGACGAAGTTCGCCACCGTGACGGGCGTATGTTCGGGCAGCAGGCGGATGTGAATCGTGCCACGCGAGGTCTGGATGTGGGCTTGCAAGTCCTGGCTCATCGATGTCTCCGGTAAGGGCCGGCAATGATAGCGGAACGGGGGTTTCCGGACTTCGCCGCGGCCTGTTGCGCAGGTGGACGCGATTACGCGACCGCCGCTATTGCCGCGATATGGTCCCCGGGGCCGGCGGATGCTTGTTTTGCTGCGATGCAGAAATTGGAGAAAAATCAGGGTATAATCGCGCTATTCCTTTTCCTGTCAGCCTGCCTGATCGCGGGTCAAAAACCATGTCTATCGAAAACCTGCGCAATATCGCCATCGTCGCCCACGTCGATCATGGCAAAACCACCCTCGTCGATTGCCTGCTCAAGCAGTCCGGCACGCTGAGCGAGCGCACCGTTCTCGCCGAACGCGTGATGGACTCGAACGACCAGGAGAAGGAACGAGGCATCACGATCCTCGCGAAAAACACCGCGATCACCTGGCGCGAGAACCGCATCAACATCGTCGATACGCCCGGACACGCCGACTTCGGCGGCGAAGTCGAACGCGTGTTGTCGATGGTCGATTCGGTGCTGCTGCTCGTCGACGCGATGGACGGCCCGATGCCGCAGACGCGCTTCGTCACGCAGAAGGCGTTCCAGATGGGCTTCAAGCCGATCGTCGTGATCAACAAGGTCGACCGCCCCGGCGCGCGCCCGGACTGGGTGCTCGACCAGACCTTCGATCTGTTCGACCGCCTCGGCGCGACCAACGAGCAGCTCGACTTCCCGGTCGTCTACGCGTCGGCGCTGCACGGCTACGCGGGCCTGTCGTCCGACGTGCGCGAGGGCGACATGACGCCGCTCTACGAGTCGATCATGAAGAACGTGCAGGCGCCAAAGGTCGATCCGGATGGTCCGTTCCAGATGCGCATCAGCCAGCTCGACTACAACAGCTACGTGGGACTGATCGGCATCGGCCGCATCCAGCGCGGCAAGGTGCGCACGAACATGCCGATCGCGGTCGTCGATCGCGAAGGCAAGAAGCGTAACGGCCGCGTGCTGCAGGTGCTCGGCTTCATGGGCCTCGAGCGCCTCGAGGTGCCCGAGGCCGAAGCCGGCGACATCATCGCGATCTCCGGCATAGAAACGCTCGGCATCTCCGATACGGTCTGCGCGGTCGACACTCCCGAAGGCCTGCCTGTGATGACGGTCGACGAGCCGACGATCAGCATGACCTTCCAGGTAAACAACTCGCCGTTCTGCGGCAAGGAAGGCAGGTTCATGACGAGCCGGCAGATCCGCGAGCGGCTCATGCGCGAAGTACTGCACAACGTCGCGCTGCGCGTCGAGGAGACCGAAGACCCGGACAAGTTCAAGGTCTCCGGCCGCGGCGAATTGCACCTGTCTGTGCTGATCGAGACGATGCGTCGCGAGGGCTACGAGCTCGCGGTGTCGCGTCCAGAGGTGATCCTCAAGGAAGTCGACGGCCAGATCCAGGAGCCCTACGAACAGCTCGTCGTCGACATGGAAGAACAATTCCAGGGCGGCGTGATGGAGCGTCTCGGCATGCGCCGCGGCCAGCTCAAGAACATGGAGCCCGACGGCCGCGGTCGCGCGCGCCTCGAGTACATCATTCCCGCGCGCGGGCTGATCGGTTTCCAGACCGAGTTCCGCACGATCACCGCGGGCACCGGCCTGCTGTTCCACGTGT
>JBDTYX010000300.1:0-3488 GCA_040005435.1 Rudaea sp.
CGAGCAGCGAGGTCTTGCCGTGGTCGACGTGGCCCATGATCGTGACGACCGGCGGGCGCACTTCGCGATCACCGGATACTTCGACCTTCGCGAGCGTCGTTTCGGCGTTGTCCTCCTCGAACTTGACCGCCTTGTGGCCGAGCTCCTCGATGACGAGCACCGCGGTGTCGTGATCGATCGGCTGGTTGATCGTCGCCATGACGCCCATCTTGAACAGCGCCTTCACGACGTCCGCACCCTTCACCGCCATTTTCTGCGCGAGATCGGAGACGAGGATCGATTCGCCGACCGCGACATCGCGCGTGATCGGCGCGACCGGCCGCGAGAAGCCATGCTGGCCCGACGGCGTGCGTGCCTGCTCGACCTGGCGGCGCGGCCGCTTCTTGATCGCTCCGCGGCGCGCGTGGCCCGCGTCCGACAGATGCAACTCGGCGCCGAAGTATTTTTGCGCCTCGTCGCCCTCCTCGGGCATGCGATGCGAACCGTGCTTCTGCTTGCCGTGCTTGTGCGCGGCCGCCTCTTCCTCGCTCGTGCGTGGACGCGCGCGCGGCACTTCGGCCGCCTTGCGCGGCGTACTCGCGTCGGGTTTCGCGGCGACCTTGTCCGGCACCGTCTTGACCGCTTCCTTCTCGGCGGCGAGGCGCGTCTGTTCGCGCACATCGGCTTCCTTCGCCTCGGCGACGGCGCGCATCTTGGCCTCTTCGTCGAGACGGCGGCGCTCCTGGTCCTGACGCGTCATCTCCTCGGTCTCGCGCTTCAGCTGCGATTCCTGGAGCTTCTTCAGCGCGTCCTCGCGCTCGGCGTTCGGCGCCTGCTCGGCCTCGATCTCGCTGCGCTTGACGTAGGTGCGCTTCTGACGCACCTCGACGTTGACCGTCTTGCCGCGCGTCGCACCCTGATTGACGGTGAGCTCGCTGATCGTGCGGCGCTTGAGCGTTACCTGGCGCGGCGCATTGTCCTCGACCGGACTGCTCTCGCCCTTGCCGTGCGTCCGGCGCAGGAAGCCCAGCAGCTTGACCTTTTCGGTGTTCGACACGACCTGATCGGGGCTGGAGAATTTCATGCCAGCGCCGTCCAGCTGACCCAGCAGCTTTTCCACGCTCATGCCGAGTACACCGGCGAGTTGTTTGATCGTTACGTCTGACATGATTCTCGTTTCTCCTCGAGACGCCGTGCGCTTTAGCTCGCGCGCTGCGTCTGTTTCCCTGCTCCCGACCCCGACTTTGCGGGTCCGGCGAGCTTAAATTGTGCTTAGGCGTTCATAACGTACCTGCCAACAAACGCACCCGAATTCCGTAGCCGCGGACTACGCGGCATCCGCCTCACGCGCCGCCATGATCAGCGCGGACGCCCTCGTCTCATCCATCCCCTCGAGCGCGAGTTCGACGAGCTCGTCGGTCGCAAGGTCGGCGAGATTCTCGCGCGAGACGATCTTATGCTCAGCGAGCGCGTAAGCAGTCGCCTCGTCCATGCCCGCGACAGCGAGCAGGTCTGCGGAGGGCTTGTTTTCCTCCATGTTCTCCTCGACGGCGAGCGCATCGGTCAGCAACGCATCGCGTGCGCGTGCGCGCAGCTCCTCGACGATGTCCTCGTCGAAGCCTTCGATCGCGAGCAACTCGGCGGTCGGCACATAAGCGATCTCCTCGACCGTCGTGAAGCCCTCCTGCACGAGGATGGTCGCGATCTCCACATCGACCTCGAGTTTCTCCTGGAACAACAGGCGCGCGGTCTCCTGCTCGGCCTCGGATTTCGCCGCGACCTGGTCCTGCGTCATCACGTTGAGCTGCCAGCCCGAGAGCTTGCTCGCGAGACGGACGTTCTGGCCGCCGCGGCCGATCGCCTGCGACAGCTTGTCCTCGGCGACCGCGATGTCCATCGAGTGCTTGTCTTCGTCGACGATGATCGACTGCACTTCGGCAGGCGCCATCGCGTTGATAACGAACTGTGCGGGATTTTCATTCCAGAGCACGATGTCGATGCGCTCGCCGTTGAGCTCGTTCGACACCGCCTGCACGCGCGAACCGCGCATGCCGATGCACGCGCCGATCGGATCGGTGCGGTGATCGTGTGCGAGAACCGCGATCTTCGCGCGGTCGCCGGCATCGCGTGCCGCGGCCTTGATCTCGACGAGGCCCTGGCCGACTTCGGGCACTTCGAGCTTGAACAGCTCCATCATGAATTCGGGCGCGGTGCGCGACACGAACAACTGCGGACCGCGCTGCTCGGCGCGGACCTCGTAAAGGTATCCGCGCACGCGGTCGCCGGCGCGGGTCGCCTCACGCGGTATCGACTTGTCGCGCGGGATGTACGCCTCGGCGTTGCCGCCGAGGTCGAGATAGATGCTGCCGCGCTCGACGCGCTTGACTACGCCGGTCACGAGTTCGCCGATGCGATCCTTGAACGATTCGACGACCTGCGCACGCTCGGCCTCGCGCACGTGCTGCACGATGACCTGCTTCGCGGCCTGCGCAGAGATGCGGCCGAAGTCGGGATTGTCGATGTGTTCCTCGATGAATTCGCCGACCTCGATTTCCGGTTTCGTATCGACCGCGTCCATGAGGCGCAGCTGCCGATCCGGCGATTCCATGACCACGTCGTCGGGCACTACCTCCCAGCGACGGAACGTCTCGTATTCCCCGCTCGTGCGGTCGATCACCACGCGCGTCGTGACGTCCTCGTCGTGGTAGCGCTTCTTCGCGGCCGTCGCGAGCGCCGCCTCCAGCGCCTGGAAGATGACTTCACGGTCGACGCCCTTTTCATTTGCGACGGCGTCGGCAACCAGCAGTAGTTCTTTGCTCATGTCTTAAAACCCTTGTTGTAACGGAGCCCTTGTCGGGACTCGACTACGTCGTTGCTGCCTCTGATCCATTGACCGCGCGCGTGTTCGTGCGCCGGTCGAAACTGCGGGCCCGCTACGCGCCCTTCTTGCCTTTCTTGCCCGGTCCGGGCTTGCCCTTCGGCTCGTCGAACTCGGCGACGATCTTGGCCTTCTGCACGTTGCCGTGCGCGATGCCCACCTCGATGCCGTCCTGCTCCACGCGGATCATGTCGCCATCCACCGCGAGGATCGGGCCCAGGAACCGGCGCCGTCCGTTGACCGGCAGGTTCAACTCGATCTTCGCCGTCTGCCCGACGAAACGCGCAAAGTGGGCCGGCGTGTACAGCGGCCTGTCCAAGCCCGGCGACGACACTTCGAGCGTGTAGCGTCCGTCGATCGGATCGTTCACGTCGAACAACGCAGAGACCTGGCGACTCACCTTCTCGCAATCGTCTACGGTGATCGCGCGCTCCGCGTGGTCGATGTAGACGCGAACGAGCGAGTTGCCATGCGAAGGGCTGTACTCCACGCCGAGACATTCGAGTCCCAGATCCGCGATCGCCGGTGCGACCAGCTCGGTCAGTTGTTCGTTGCGCATCGCTCCAGCCGATTCTGCAAACCCTGAAAATGCAAAATGGGCACGAGGCCCATTCCATAGTTCGCCGTTTTC
>JBDTYX010000097.1:0-11762 GCA_040005435.1 Rudaea sp.
ACCTCGCGGGAATGCAGTGGCTGCTCGCGACGATGAGTCACGCGCGATGATGTTTCAGGTGGATCTGATCATCGCGAAACAGCTGCAGGCGGCGCGTCCATTGCCCCGCCGTCGACGTTCGTCGAGAGGGAAGCGTGTGCGTTCGAGTGCTGCACTTATTGCAGCGGATCCGTCGGCGAGGACACAGCGCGCTTCGCCGCGCTGTGACAGCAAAGCGAAGAGAACGAGTTCGCTGCAGGCCGGCGAGTCGTAGAAGCGGGCGGCCGGCGAAGGCATTCGCGTCCGCTACGTTTCGTCGTCAACGCAGCGCACGACGACCACGGGGCCGGGGACGTCCTGTGGGTTCATTCGTGCGACGGCGGGCGACGCGGCCGCGATCCACCGCGAGGAAATCGCGCAAAGCGGAGCCGCAGGTCGGCAACTTCGCACGCAAAGTCTTCTGCGTCGATCCCGACGGTTGCCCGATCAACTTCGCGAGCGCGACGCACCTCGCCGAGGAAACGTTGTTGTCGGACGTGACATCTGACTCGCCGATCGGTCCTGTCCGCGTCGCCGCGAGTGGACCGCCGCGACCGGTCGCAGTATCGTCACGAGCGCGCCGATCGCCGACGACGCCGTCGGCGGTAGTCGCTACAGGCGCCATCCGGCAACTGCGCGATTCGCCGAGGAGATCCGATGTCCAGACAGATCGTGTATACCGCGAACGCGCCGAAGCCTCCGTCCGCCTACAGCCAAGCCGTCAAGGCGGCTGGGCTCGTGTTCGTGTCGGGCACGTCGCCGCACGACCCGATCACCGCGACGATAACCGGCGCGACGATTCAGGAGCAGACGCGGCAGTGCCTCGCGAACGTCGTTGCGATCCTCGAAGCGGCGGGCAGCTCGATCGACAAGATAGTCAGCGCGACGGTCGTGCTCGCCGAAGAGGACGACTTTCCGGGCATGAACGAGGAGTGGCTGCGCTGGTTTCCCGAAAAGCCGCCGGCGCGGCAAGGCGCCAAGCTGCCGGTCAGGATACCCGGGCTCAAGATCTCGATTGCCGCGATCGCCGAGGCGTGAACTCGTGCCGCGATGCAGGCCACGCAGCGGCCCGTGGACCGCCGCGAAGGCCCGCGCTATCGTGACGCGCAGGGTGGCAGCCGCCGCCGCGACCGGTCAGGATCGCCATGCCAACGACAAGCGTATCGATAGCCATCGACGTGCCGGACCTTGCAGAAGCGATCCGCTTCTACACGGGCGCGTTCGGGTTCACGCAATCCGCCGCGCCATTCCCCGGCGTCGTCGTCCTGCAGGCAGGCAATGCGCAAATCTGCCTGCTCGAGAAACGTGCCGGATCCCAGCCTTCGCCGCACACGCAGGAACAGCGCCACTACGAGCGGCACTGGACGCCCGTGCATCTCGACATCCATGTCGACGACCTTGACGTTGCGCTCGCGCGGGCGGTGGACGCAGGCGCCAAGCAGGAACAGGTCTTCAGGAACCCGGCCCACGGGTCTGCTGCCTTCTGCAGCGATCCGTTCGGCCACGGTTTCTGTCTCATCGAAAGAAAGCACTAGGGCGCACCGCGTCCGTTCGCCCACATGGACGGCCGAGGCGGCGCGCGTTATCTTGATGGCAATCGCGTCGGAGCCCCGCGCCCGTAATGACCGACAAGAAGAATCTTCCGATGTCGATGCAACTTGCCGCGACCACGGCCGTGCTAGTGTGTTGCCTGTCGGCGCTCGGCGCAGTCAACCTCGGTCGCGCGATGTGGATCCATCGCGACGCGATTGCGTCGGTCGACCGCGATAACCTGTTGCAGCTCTGCATTCCGCTCGCGCTGTCCGCCTGCGTCTGCGCCGCGTCGGTCTTCGCGTTTGTCTCGCTGCTGTTTCGCACGCTGCGCAACGCCGCGCTGATCGCTCTTGGGTATCTCGCGTTTCTCGAATTGCTGCTCGGCGTGCAGCTCGTCGCGAGCGTACTCGCGCAGGATTTCCACCCACTTCCGCACACCTGGTTCGTCATCGGCATCTGCATCAAACTCGCCTACGGCACCTGGCTCGCGGTTCTGTTCGTCAAGGTCTGGCCGCACTTCGCCGGCGAGCGCGGCACGCGAGTCTGACCGGCGCGCGTTCCGGCACGGCGCCCCCGGCGACGATCGTATCGCAGGTCCCGGTCAACAGGAGCCATCGATGGTCAGCAGTCCCGTTCTCGAGTTGAATGCGTTCGTTCCGGCGAGAGATCTCGCGCTGTCCAGGCAGTTCTATGTCGACCTCGGCTTCACGTTGCTGTGGGACAGCGAAGACATCGCGCAGTTTCGTGTCGGCGCATTCACGTTTCTGCTGCAGAGATTCCATGTCCCGCAGCACGCGGAGAACTTTATGATGGGTCTGATGGTCGAGGACGCGGACGCCTGGTGGGAGCACATCGAGCGCATCGGCCTGCGCGAGAAGTATTCGCTCGCGATGCTCAAGCCTCCGACGATGCAACCCTGGGGGATTCGCGTGCTCTACCTTTCGGATCCGAGCGGCGTGCTATGGCATATCCAGGACAGGAAGGCGGCATGACTCCGCGCGGCCGCGGCGACTGCGCTAGACTCCCACGACGCCCCGCTACGCCCGGGCATCATCGTTGCGGAGACGGGAAATGAGCTACGTAGGAAGCTGTCATTGCGGCGACATTGCGTTCCGCGTATCGGGCACGATCGTCGGCGTCATGTCCTGCAATTGTTCGCTCTGCCAGCGCAAGGGCGCGCTGATGTGGTTCGTGCCGCGGCCGGACCTGCAATTGCTCACGCCCGACGCGAACGCGAGCACGTATACGTTCAACAAGCATGTCATCAAGCACCGTTTCTGCCCGCGATGCGGCGTGCATCCCTATGGAGAGGGCATCGACCCTGCAGGCGATCCCATGGCGGCGATCAATGTCCGCTGTCTCGACGGAATCGACCTCGAGGCACTCCCGGTCACGCACTTCGACGGTCGCTCGCGCTGAGATGCAATCGGCACCTCACGACTCGTGCGCAGCCGGACGTCGACCGAGGCGCGTGGAGTCGCCCCCGCGCGCGCCAATCGCTTCCGTTCGCTCCTCTCGGGGCCCGCAAAATCGATGAGCGCCTTGATGATCCTTGTGGCCGGCCCCTACCGTTCCGGCACGAACGACGATCCTGCATTGATCGCGAGAAACGTCGTGGCGATGACCGATGCGTCGCTGCGACTGTTCCGCGCGGGACATCTGCCCGTGATGGGCGAATGGTTCGCGCTGCCACTCATCGAGCATGCCGGCTCGAAGCGCACCGGCGACGCGGTCTTCGACGAGATCTTCCATCCGGTGTCACGGCGCCTCGTCGCGAAATGCGATGCGTGCCTGCGCCTCGGCGGCCCCTCGGCAGGCGCGGATGAAATGGTCGCGATCTCCGCGGCGCACGGCAAGCGCATTTTCCACTCGCTCGACGAGATTCCGTCCGCCTACCAAGGAAAGGACTGACGATCGGACCGCCGCGACGCGGCGAGTTGTCATCGCGACCGTACGTCCGCAAACGCCAAACCCTTCACGGACCGGAAATCCTCATGTGGCAGTACGTCATCAAGATTGTCATCACGGTGGCCCTCGTGATCGCAGTCACCGAGGTCGGCAAGCGCAGCTCGCTGCTCGGTGCGGTGCTCACTTCACTGCCGATCACCTCGTTGCTCGCATTCGTCTGGATCTACGCGGAAACCGGCAATAGCGACCCCGTCGCTGCGCTCTCGCAGAGCATCTTCTGGCTCGTCCTCGCGACGCTGCCGCTGTTCGTCGTGTTTCCGGCGCTGCTGCACCGGGGGCTCGCGTTCTGGCCGGCGCTCGCCGCGGCCTGCGCAATCACGGTCGCTACCTACCTTACGCTGGTCTGGGCATTGGCTCGCATGGGCGTCCGGCTATAGGCGAATTGCAGCGCGAGGCTATCGTCGCGTCTAGCGTGGTGATCGCGGGCCTTCAATCCGCGCACGCCGCGATAGCGCAGCTTGCCCCGATGCGGACGAAACGCAGCGCGAAGAAGGCAGCCAACCGCTGCCTTCCCGCGCAGCGACGCGATCAAGGCGACGTCGAGAACCAGCCGAGCACGTCGGCGATGACTTCGGTGGCGCCCGCGCTGTTGAAGATCGACACCTTGCCGTCGCTGCCGATTCCGGCGATCACGAGATTGGGCGTCGTGCTTCCCGGAGCGAAATTGATGTTCGATGCGGTCGGCAGCAGCGTTCCGCTCGGCCACACCGTGAGATAGCCGTTCGCGCTCGGCACCACCGCGGTCACGTTGAGGACGACCGCGGTCGCGCCGGTCAACGGTATGCCGTCGCGGCCGGTGATCGTAAGATCGAGTCGGCTACCCGCGCCGAGTGCCCCACCGCCGCCGAACTGGCCATCGCCCGTGACGGCGCCGGAGCGCGTGTCGAGCATGCGGAATGGCACGAGCGGATGCAGCTCCGATGTCGCGGAGAACCAGCCCGTCACATCGGCGATGAGGTCGACGGTTCCGGCTGAATTGAACAGCGCGACGTTGCCGCCCGTTCCGGGCTGCGTGAACACGAGATTGGGCGTCGTGCGGCCCACGATGTAATTGATATTGGACGCAAGCGGCCGCGTGCTTCCCGTGGGCCATGCGGTGAGATAGCCGCCACCGACGGTCGCGTTCGTCGCGGTGACGTTCATGATGATCGCGCCGACCCCAGACGCCGGAACGCCACCTCGACCGATCGCCGTGAAATCGAGTTCGGCGCCCGCTGCGACCGCGCCGCCAGCACCGAAATTGCCGTCGATCGTGTCGTTCGCGCGCGTATCGAGCAGGCGCGCCGGATTGAGCGCGGTCAGACCGGAGGTCGTCGGGAACCAGCCCACGACGTCCGCGATGAGATCGCTATTGCCCGCGGAGTTGAACAGCGAGACCGCCCCGTTGGCGCCTACCTTCGCGATGACGAGACCGGCCACGGTCTGCCCGGGCACGAAATTCAGGCTCGACGCGACGGGGCGCGTACTACCCGAGGGCCACACCGTCACGAACCCAGTGCCACTCGGGTTCGTCACGATCACGTTCAGCGCGACCGCCGCGACGCCCGTCGCCGGCACGCCGCCGCGATTGAGCACGCTGAGGTCGAGAGTTGCGCCGCTCGCGACGGGGCCACCGCCATCGAACAGGCCGTCGGCCGACGGCCGGCCGAAGCGTGTCTCGAGCAGGCGCGCCGGCTGCAGAGGCGCGAACTTCGTCGCGTTGTTGGTCAGGTGAAACTGCGCTGCGCATGCGCCGCTGCTGATGTCCGCCGAGACGACGTAGCTGCCAGGGATGCCGTTGGCCGTCGGCGCAGCGACGGTCGCGATGCCGCTGCCGTTGGTGACGGCCGTTGTCGTCGCGTTGCCCCCGAATGCCGCACTCGGACCGCTCGCGGGCGCCTGGAACGTCACCGTGACGCCGCTCTGCGCCGCGTTGGCGCTATCGACCACGCGCACGCTCAGCGCGTTCGCAAACGTGCTGCCTGCCGCGACCGATTGGTCGTTGCCGCCACTGACGCTGGCGCGCGCGCGACCCAGGCCGAACGAATTGAGCTGATTGGATTGATCGAGCACGTACACCGACGAACAGGCCACGACCGGGCTCTGCCAATGGATGCCGCCGATCGTCGTGTTGCTCCAGAGCAGCGCGCCGGTAATCGGATTGCGCGCCACGAGATTGTTGCTGCCCGCGTAATACAGCACGCCGTTGGCGACGAGCGGTGAGGCCGCGGCGCCGCCCATCGACCATTTCGACACGAGCGAAGGGTTGCCGCTGCCATCGAAAGTCAATTGGAGTCCGGACGCCCCGCTCGTGTTGACGACGAAGACCCAGGTGCTGCTGTCCGCGGTATTGACCCATACCGCCGGCTGCGTGCGCACCGCGCCGCCCTGCGGCACATTGATGATTGCGCCGATCTCACCGCCGAGATTGCCCGGCGCGCCCGCGCCGCTCATGTTGGCGAGATTGAGCAGGCGCAGCTTCCCATCCTTGCCGCTCTGCACGGCGAGATGCTGGATCTTCGATGTCGCCGGGACCGGCAGCACCGCCGGCGCCGTGCTGCCGAGATCGGTGTCGGCGTTCTCAAGAGCCTGCTGGTTGGTGGGCGTATACGCATCGACCGGGGCCGCGCCGTAGCCGGTGCCGAACGGATTGAGCGCGACGATCGAATCGCCCCAGTAGTGCAGGCTCGGGTTGTAGTGCCCGTTGCCGGTACCAACGAAGATGCGATTGGTGCCGGCATCGTAGATCGCACCCGGCCTCGCCCAGCCGCCCGCGAGTACGGTCGAGCAATCGGGCGTGCCGCCGTTGAGGAAATGCGTGGCCTTGTCGGAGCAGACCATGTTGAACACGGACTGCGTGCCCGTGGCGAGATTGATCGTCGTGATGTGTCCCTGGTTGTCGCCGCCGTCGCCATTGTGCGCGCTGATCGCCGAGTACAGGAACGTCGTGCCCGAGATAGTGGCGATCGCGAGCGCCGCCGACTGCTTCTCCTGCGAGGGTTTCGCGGTCGTCATCTCGGGCCAGCCGCCGCCGCTCACCTCGGAGCCGTCGGCCACCTTCACCTTGTGTACGAAGCCGTCGACGCCGTAGGTATAGACGAACAGGCGATTGGGATCGACGACCGGCGTCGAGTTGCTGCACTCGCCGCTTG
Organism: Rudaea sp.; assembly: GCA_040005435.1. Lineage (GTDB taxonomy): Bacteria > Pseudomonadota > Gammaproteobacteria > Xanthomonadales > Rhodanobacteraceae > Rudaea. The sequence goes on from JBDTYX010000097.1 coordinate 6,651, forward strand.
TGCAGGTGCTTGGATTCGGAAACTGGGCGGCCCAGATCTGCGACCCGGTCTGCGCGTCGAGCGCGACGAGGCCGCCGATTTTCGTCGTGACGAATACCACGTCCTTGACACCGGCTGCGGTCGTCGTCACCCCATCGAGGAACACCGGCGCGCCATCGGAGAGCGCCGGCAACGCCGCGTGATAGCGCAACGTCAGCGTCGAGGCGTTGGCGGAACCGAGTACCGTCTCGGCCGTGTTGTTGCCGCTGTGCTGCGGATCGCCGTTGAACTGCCGCCAGTCGTACGCGAACGCCGGAAGCGCCTGGGACACGAGCAGCGCGAGCAATATTCTTCGCGAGCGGGATGAGACGCGCAACGACGCGGACGTGGCGAACGTAAACAGGGGCAGGCGGACGTTGTGCATTGGACACTCCAGAAACGGAAATTCTCCCGTCGCGTTTCATCCACGACACGTAACGCGTACGCCCCCGACGCCGCGACGTTGCGAACGTATAGCATAGGCACGCGCGCAAATACCGGACCCGTGCGGCAGTCACACAATGTGATTCATCGCGCGTTGCAATCGCAAACGATGCGTCAGGTTCGCGTGTCGATCGCTAGAGCGGCGCGCAGCAAGACCGGCAAACCCGAGGGTTCATTGCGCGTCTGCACTTGGCAGGCACACTCGCGCGCCGCGGCGTCGATCGCTGCACGTCTCCGCTGCGCCGGCAGCGCAAACGACCGCTGGAACGATCGCAACGAGCGTTGTATCGTCTAAGCGCATCGCCGCCGGCCGCGCAGCGAAACTTCCACGAGGTATTCCGATGTCTTCGCGAACCGCCACCTGCTGCTGCGGCCAGTTGCGCATCCGCGTCGAGGGCGCCCCGCTCGCAGTCGGCGTCTGCCACTGCCTGGCGTGTCAGCAGCGCACCGGCAGCGTATTCGCCGCACTAGCGAGCTTCGCGGCGCCGTTCGCGGTCGACGGCGAGGCGACGGAATTCGTCCGCACAGGAGACCACGGCGCACGCTTTCGCTTTCGCTTCTGCCCGGTATGCGGCTCGACCGTATTCCACACCGAAGAGGGCTCCGAAGGGTCCGTCTCGGTCGCCGTGGGCACGTTCGCGGATCCCGCGTTCCCCGCGCCGCAGGATTCGGTCTACGATTGTCGCAGGCACCCTTGGGTAGGCCTGCCGCCAGACGTTCGCACGCACGCGTTCGACCCCGACTAGCGATAGTACCGAGCATTGTCCGTATCCGCGCTGCTCGCCAGCCGCATTCGAGGAGATCCGATGAGCATTTCCACCCTGGCGACGTGGCACGATATCGTGCGCTCACACAACCCCGACGGTCTCGCTGCGTTGCTCGCGGACGACGTCGTGTTCCACTCGCCGGTCGTGCACACGCCACAGGTCGGCAAAACGATCACGACGAAGTACCTGACAGCGGCATTCCACGTGTTCTTCAATCCCTCGTTCCGCTACGTGCGCGAGCTCTCGGGCGCGCGCGATGCGGTGCTCGAATTCGTCGTCGAGATCGACGGCATCACGGTCAACGGCGTCGACATGCTGAAATGGAACGAGCGCGGCGAGGTCGTTGATTTCAAGGTGCTGATTCGTCCGCTCAAGGCGATCAACCTGATCCAGCAGAAGATGGCGGCGCTGCTCGCGGCGCCGCGCTGAGCGCCGGCACGCCGCGGCCGAGTCACGAGGGCCAACGCCGACGCCGCGCTGCCGACGCGCGTTCGGCGATCTGCGCTCGCGATCGCGGCGGCGCCGGCCGCGCCGCCTCTGTTATCCTCAAATCGATCGCGGCGACCGCCGTTTCGCGGGTACGCGCGAGAAGAACCTGCGAGCCGTCCTGCATCTGATCGCCACGCACTGCGCGCTGCCCCGCTCGGCGCGCAAGGATCGCGCGAATCCGGCACGATAGCGGCATCGCTCGTCGTCGCTGTCCTACCTTGCGGAAAAACCGCTGCCGCTGGCAGAACGAGCCCGACGCGATCCCACCTCGACGGTATCGAAGGAGCACGAATGTCACAGTCCCTGCCTGTCTCGTCGTCGCCGCTGCGCGTCAATCTCGGCTGCGGGCGCAATTTTCTCGAAGGCTGGGTCAATCTCGACTGGAAGGCGCTTCCGGGAGTCGACGTCGTGGCCGACCTCAACGCGTGCGCGACGACGCCGTTGCCGTTCGACGACGATCAGGTCGACGAGTTTCTGCTCTCGCACGTCATCGAGCACGTGCCGAACACGCTGGCGATGATGCAGGAGCTGCACCGGATCGCGCGGCCCGGAGCGATCGCGTGCATCCGCGTGCCGCATGGCAACAGCGACGACGCGTGGGAAGACCCGACCCACGTGCGGCCGTATTTTCCCGGCAGCTTCGGCTACTTCTCGCAGCCCTACTACTGGCGGGCCGACTACGGCTATCGCGGCGATTGGCTGCCGAGAGACGTGACGCTGCACGTCCCCGCGCATCTCGCACGAGGCGACTCGATCGAAGTGCTCTACGAAAGACTGCGCATGGAGCGCAACCTCGTCGTGGAGATGGTCGCGACGCTGGAGGCGGTCAAGCCGATCCGCGCGCCGCTGCGCGAATTGCAGGTCGCGATGCCGACCTGGATCAGCGTCGCCTGAGGCCGCGGCAACGCGAAGCGGGGTCGTGGAAGTCGGCTTGAGGTCGCCGCGCCACAGGGATATTCTGCGAGCGCACACATGTCGCAAGCGCGGCTACCCCGCCTGCCTGCCCGCCTCGGCGGCGCCGGCGCACGCTGCCGGGCGGATGAAATTTTTTCGCTGCTCGCCCGGTCCGCGCTCATCGTCGTGCGGGGATTGGACGGACGTACGACGGCACACGACGCATTCACCTGAGGAGATGTTCATGGGCACCGAGAAAACCTACGCTGCAAGCTGCTTCTGCGGCGCGGTGAAATTCACCGTCACGGGCGAGCCCGCGGCGATGGGCTATTGCCATTGCGAGTCTTGCCGCAGCTGGTCTGCGGGACCGGTCAATGCGTTCACGCTGTGGAAGCCCGAGGCGGTGACGATTACCGAAGGCGCCGACAACATCGGCACCTACAACAAGACCACGAGCAGCTATCGCAAGTGGTGCAAGACCTGTGGCGGCCATCTGTTCACCGAGCATCCTGGTATGGGCCTCACCGACGTGTACGCAGCGGTCATCCCGGACCTCGAATATACGCCCGGCATTCACGTGCATTATCAGGAGACGCGCCTGCCAATCAAGGACGGGCTGCCGAAGATGAAGGACATGCCCAAGGAGATGGGCGGGTCCGGTGTTGCGCTGCCCGAATAGGCCGATGCCTTGCGGCCTTGCGCGCGCGTCGTCGCGGCTCCGCGCTGGCGCGATGGCAGCGCCGCGGTGCGGCGGATTCGCGACGCGCCCGTACCGCTGCGGCGCGCGGCGCGCAACGATGCACGTCATATGAGCCATAGCGCCGCTGCGCTCGACTCGGTATTCGACGCATATCGCAGCGCCGTCTACGACAAGAACGTCGATGCGTTCGTACGGTTGTACGCCGACGACGTGCGCATCTTCGACGCATGGGCCGAGTGGTCGCACGACGGCGCCGCCGCCTGGCGGCCAGCAGTCGAAGGCTGGTTCGCGTCGCTCGGATCGGGCCGCGTGCGCGTCCGCTTCGACGAGGTTCACATCCTCGGCGGCGGCGAACTGTTGCACGCGAGCGCGATCGTCACGTATGCGGCGATCTCCGCTTCGGGCGAGGCGATTCGGGCGATGCAGAACCGGCTGACCTGGTTATTGCGCGCGGGACCGCCTGCGCGCATCGTGCACGAGCACACGTCCGCACCGATCGGGCTCGGCGACATGAAGGCGATGCTCCATCGCGAGCAACGTCAATGAGGCCCGAAGCCGCGTTCGAGTCGCGCGATGCGTGGCCGAGGCTGATCTGGTTGCTGCTCGCCGCCTATGGCGTCGCGAGTCTCGTCCATTTCATCCAGACGCCTGCGGGGGTGTATCTCGCCTGGATCGCAATCAGCGCGGTGGGCGCACTCGGCGTGCTGCTGCGCGCGCGTGGCAGGGAAAAGGCCGGCCTCTGCGTCATCCTCGTCTACGCGGCGTGTGGCCTCGACAGTTTGGGGCACTACTTGCTCGCGCCGATCGCGCAGCACACGCATGCGATGAACGCCACGATCCTGTTCGAGGTCGGCGCCGCGGCGTTGTTGTTCCTCGAGACGCTGCGCCGACTCGCGCGTCGCCTGCTCGCGCGATCACCTTGCGCCTAGGCGACATGCTCCGCGCGGCGCTGCGCCTTGCGTCGTTGCGTTGCCAAGCAACGCCAACGCGCGCGACACGCTATCGCGACCGATGGCGCCGGCGCCGCTGCGCAGCGTGCGGTTCGCTCGCGATACGCGCGCGCAGCGGCACGGGTAACATACGCCGCATGAAGTCGCTGCGACCGCTCCTGCTGCTGGCCGCGCTGCCGCTCGCAAATGCCGAGGCGCGCACCGTGTGGCGCTGCCTGCGCGACGGCAGCGTCAGCCTGTCGACCGCGCCCGAGCCCGGATCGCAGTGCGTCGCCAAGATCCTCGACGACAACGCGGCGAGCGTTCCGAACCTGTGGGGCGCGATGGGCGTGTTCCACGGCACGCTTTATCGGCGCGAACAGGACGGCAGGACGGTCTACGGGACGCGCAACCTGCCCGGCTCGACGAAGCTCCTCGAATACACGGTCGCCACGCCGGCCTCGTCGCCCGCGCACGCGGGACTCGGCAATCTCGGCAAGCCTCAGCTCGATGTGTTCCGCGCTGAATTCCGCAGCGCCGCGCGCCGCACCGGCCTCGACGAAGCCTGGCTGCGCGCGATCGCGCATGCCGAGAGCGCCTACGCGAACGACGCCGTATCGGTGAAGGGAGCCCGCGGCGTGATGCAGCTGATGCCCGAGCTCGTCGCGGGCTACGGCGTCAAGGATCCGTTCTCGGCCGCGCAGTCGATCATGGCCGGCGCGCGACATCTGAAGCTGCTCGAGGACCACTATGGCGGCGATCGTATCCTCGTTGCAGCCGCCTACAACGCGGGCGTCGACGCGGTCGCGCAGTACAGCGGCGTTCCGCCGTATGCCGAGACGCGGGAATACGTGGACAAGGTCGGCGCGCT
>JBDTYX010000301.1:0-3482 GCA_040005435.1 Rudaea sp.
TCGAGATGTCCCAGCTGTTCTTCATGCGCGTGTCGACACCGCCGCCCATCGCGCCACGCGCGATCTTGTCGCTCGCGTGGAAGCGCTGGATCAGCGCGCGACAGCTCGAGGCGTCGAGCGCATCGTCGTACACCTCGATGAAGTCAGGCACTGTCGGCGCGGGTGTCATGACGCGCGCGTCTCGCGCTGAGCGCGCGGCACGCGCCGGACCTCACCCCGCGCGCCCCACAGTGCCGAGGCGCGCCGAGGCTGCATCTCGGAGCGGACGTCGCGGAGGCGCACTAACAGCCCGGCTCGGCGTTGGGGCGTTGTGGTCATCGGCGCTCGGCGTTCGTCTTCGGGCGGGGCGTCAATTGTCGCGGCTCCGCGCTGATTGCGCCAGAAGGCCGGCGCCCAAATCCTGCTGACATGAGGCTGGCAGCAGCAGGGGGCCAGGATGGCGTCGCGCCTCGCGCACTTACGCCAAAATCTAAGGAGTCGATCATGTTGAACGCAAACGTCCCCGCCTGGTTCGAGATTCCGGTGAGCCGGCTCGACCGCGCGCAGAAATTCTACGAGACCGTCCTCGGTGTCAGCCTGCGTCGCGAGAACATGGGCGGTGGCGACATGGCCGTGTTCCCGTATGGCGGCAAGCCGCACGCGAGCGGCGCGCTGATCGCGGGCGAGCACTGCGAGCCCTCGGTGCAGGGCAGCGTCGTCTACCTCAACGTCGACGATCTCGAGCCAGTGCTAGAGCGCGTGTTAGCGAATCGCGGCGACACGATCGTGCCGCGCACCGAATTGCCGGGCGGTATGGGGTTTTTCGCGCAGTTCATCGACAGCGAGGGCAATCGCGTCGGCCTGTACTCTCCCGTGTAGCACCATGCGCGCGGTACTCGAACCGGCGCACCGCGCGTTACAACAAAAGACACGCCATGTCGACAAGAGGAGCACTCACGCAAGCGCATCAGGTGCGCGCGCGGACGAGGTCGGCGTGCAGGGAATATCGGCAGACGCCTGCGAGATTTCTGAAATCGCGTCAATACCTGCCGCATCCGAGGGTGCGCGAGGCGTTCATCCCATTCTTCGAAAGCGCGTTTATCGAGAGCCAGGAAGTGGTCGGCAATAAGATCGTCGGTCAGTTTCGCGATCTCGACCGCCCCGATCATTTAACCCGGCCGTGTGGCTTTCGCGACACGCGAAGCGACGCGTTGCAGGCGTTCTACGGCGGCGACGTGTGGAGGGCGCATCGCGACGAGGCCATCGACAGCGACAACGTGCTGCTGCTGCGTGCGACACGCCCGCCGTCGGCGTTCGCACTCGCCGATCTGCGCCGCGCGCGCGCGGGGGCGACGGATGATCCGAAAGGTCTCCTCGGCGCGACTATCCATTCGTTTCCGCGGCCGGTCGATCCGCAGTTCATGCGGTTCTTCGAAGGAGAGGTGCTTCCGGTCTTAGGCAACGGGGGCCATCGATGTGATCGGACGAAATGCGAGCGAGGCGGCCGCCATCAATTTCCCGCGTCTGCCGGTGCGCGAGCGGGACCACGTGTTCGTCTGGTTCGCGATGTCCAAGGACGCTTCGGACCACGAGCGTCGCTCGCAACGCCTGCTCCGCGTACCGGAATGGCGCGACGCCAGCGCCAGCCTCGACGCGCTCGCCTCGTCCACCGAAGTCCTGCGCCTCGCGCCGACACTGAGCTCGCGACTGCATGGCTGACGCGATCCAAGCGGTGACAAGCGTTGCTCGCATGGGCGATCATCCCACGCATGCGTCGCGCCGACCGACTGTTCCTGATCATCCACGCCTTGCGCGGCCGACGCACGGCGCTGCCCGCGCGCAGGCTGGCCGAGACGCTGCACGTCTCGCTGCGCACGGTCTATCGCGACGTCTGCGACCTGCAGTTGTCGGGCGTGCCCATCGAGGGCGAGGCGGGCGTCGGCTACATGCTGCGCAAGGGCGCAGACATCCCACCACTCATGTTCAACGCTGACGAACTCGAGGCGCTGGTCGTCGGCTCGCGCTTCGTGCGAGCGTTTGCGGGCGACCGGCTTTCGCTAAACGCTCAGGCTGCGTTGCTGAAGATCGAGGCGGTGTTGCCGCCCGAGCTGCGCGCGCGCACGCGGCGTTCGCGGATCTTCGCGCCGCCGCGCAGGGACCGAGTGCAGGCGACAGGCACGATCGATCGCCTGCACGACGCGATCGCTCGGCATCAGGTGCTCGGCATGGACTATCGCGACGAGTCGGGCCGCGTGACCGCACGCGCGCTCGAGCCGCTATGCCTCGCGTTCTGGGGTGGCGTGTGGACGCTCGGCGCGTGGTGTCGGTTGCGCATCGCTTTCCGCAACTTCCGGCTTGATCGCATGGTCGGCTTTGCGCCGACTGGCGAAGGCTTCAGCGAGACGCCAGAGCGAGGGCTTGCGGCCTATCTGCGTGCGGTCGGCGCCGACGCGGGCGACGCAGAAGACTGATCCCCGCGTGAGTGCAGCGCGCGATCCAATCTCGGCATGGTTCATGCGATCATTCGCGCGTCGCTGAAATTTCGGGGGAACGGGCATGAACAAGTGGGCCGCAGGCCTCGCAGGCGCAGCTTTCGCGATCTTTGCACCGGCGTGGGCGGACGCGCCGCCCGCGGGCAGCGCCACCGAGACATTCCAGAAGATCTATGGCGCGGAATGGAAGTGGCGGCAGCAGCAGTTTCCGGGAGTGAACAGCGAGGATCGCGAATCCGGAGCCGGCGACCTGCGCCTGCCGGCCGTCGACGCGAAGACCCAGTCCGCGCGTCTTGCGTACTGGGACGACGTACTCAAGCAGCTCTCGGCCGTGAAATCCGCCGAGCTGTCGCCAGAAGACCAGATCAATTTCGCGGTCTTTCGCCCGCAGATCGAAAATCTCGCGTCGGGTGTACGGCTGCGCGACTACGAGATGCCGTTCAATAGCGACTCGCAGTTCTGGTCCGACCTCACCTTCATGGCTAACCGGCCGTTCAAGAATGAAAAAGCGGCACGTGCGTACATCGCGCGTCTCGACGACGTGCCGCGATTCTTCGACGAGCAGATTGCCAACATGCGCGCCGGGCTGAAGCGTGGCTTCAGCGTGCCGCGCGCGGTCCTCGATGGACGCGACGTGTCGATCTCGACGATCGCCGAGGTGAAGGGCGCTGCCGACAGCGTTTTTTTTAAGCCGTTCGTGCAATTGCCTGCGACGCTGCCAGTAGACGAGCAGGCAAAGTTGCGCGCGGACGCCGAGCGCGCGATTCGCGAGCATGTGCTGCCGGCGTATTCACGGCTGCTGAGGTTCTTTCGCGAGGAATATGTACCCCAGGCGCGCACGACGCTCGCCGCCGAGGCGTTGCCCGACGGCAAGGCTTACTACCGCCAGCAGATCCGCGAATATACGACGCTCGATCTCGCGCCCGAGGCGATCCACCAGATCGGGCTCAAGGAGGTCGCGCGCATCGACGCGCAGATGCGCGAGACGATGCGGGCGACCGGATTCAAGGG
>JBDTYX010000302.1:0-3481 GCA_040005435.1 Rudaea sp.
CTTTTTTGTTTGTGCGCCGTTCGCGAAACGCGAACAGAAAAACGGCCCGCTGGGGAGAGCGGGCCGTTTTTGGGGGTCGCGACGCAGACGTCGGGGGTAGCGACGTGGGGAGTTACTGCATCGCAGGACGAAGAATACTCAGCAGATGTTAGGTCATCCTGAAATCAAAGGGCGTCGCCGACGCGGTTGACTCGTGCACCACCGTTCGCGTGCGGGTTGCGGCGGATAGCGCTGCGCTAGGCGTTCTGCTGCAGGTTCGAATAGGTGCTCGGCGGCACGCCCGTGACGCCGCGAAACATCTGCGTGAACGCGGACGGATTGGCGTAGCCGAAGTCGAGCGCGATCGTCGTGACCGAATCGCCCGCGGCGAGGCGCGGCAGCGCCGCGATGACGCAGGCCTGACGCGACCACGACGCGAAGCTCGTGCCGGTCTGTTCGCGGAACAGACGGGTGAACGTGCGTCGCGAAAGATTGAGCTCCGCGCACCATGCCTCGATGGTCTCGTGTGCGTTGGGCTTGTCTAGAAATGCGCGGCAGCGCGCAGCGAGGCGCGGAAGGCTGGGCCATGCGATGTTGAGAGGCAGCGTCGGCAGCGTCTCGATCTCGCGGATCAAGAGGCGCATGATCAGGCCCGCGCGGCTCTTCGGGTCGTAACGCGCGGGTAGATCAACGGCTTCCATCAGCAGAGCGCGAGCGAGGGGCGAGATGCCGAGCACGCGGCATTCTCGCGGCAGCTTCTCGCTGACCGCGGGTTCGAGGTAGATGCTGCGCGTCGTGACCGCGCCGACCGCGTGCACGTCGTGGCGGATGCCGGCCGGAATCCACACGGCGCGCTGCGGCGGCACGACCCAGCGCCCCTGCTCGGTGCCTACGATCATGAGGCCGATCGCGCCATAGAGCAGCTGGTTGCGCTTGTGCGTATGCGTGCCGCGCGCCGGGCCCGGCGCATAGTCGTTGCCGACCGAGATGATCGGTCGCGGCGTCGCTTCGTAGTCGTCGGGATTGGCGTTGCGCATGGCGTTGAGAGAGCGCGTCGAGGTTGGCCCGCTCGCGTAGGAAGTTGACCTGCCTGCGGCTGCGGGCTACACGTTGCGATTCTACTCTACGCATCCCATCCGCAGACATATCCGTTCATGAATGCGCAAACCGCCATCGCCGCCATCGACGACGTGCTGCCCGCGATCGAGCCGCTCGCCACGGCGCCCGCCGTAACGTCGACCGCACAGAAGACCGTGTTCAGCGTGCTCGGCGCAGTGAGCTTCTCGCATTTCCTCAATGACCTGATCCAGTCGCTGCTGCCGTCGATCTATCCGATGCTGAAGACGAGCTACGCGCTCGACTTCGGCCAGATCGGCCTGCTGACGTTTACCTATCAGATCACCGCGTCGCTTCTACAACCGGTCGTCGGTGCGTATACGGACCGGCGCCCGCTGCCGTATTCGCTGCCGCTCGGCATGGCCTTCACGCTGTTCGGCCTGCTTCTGCTTTCACGCGCAGCGAGTTTCCCGATGCTGCTGCTCGCCGCGGCGCTGATCGGCACGGGCTCATCGGTGTTCCACCCGGAGTCCTCGCGCATCGCCCGTCTCGCCTCGGGTGGTCGCCATGGCTTCGCACAATCGTTCTTCCAGGTCGGCGGCAACTCCGGCTCGGCCTTGGGCCCGCTGCTCGCGGCGTTCCTGATCCTGCCGCACGGACAGGCCAGCCTCGCGTGGGTCGGTCTGCTCGCACTCCTCGGCATCGTGCTGCTGACCGGCGTGGGCAACTGGTACTCGCGCCACATGCGCAAGCCAAAAAGCGCGGCCGCGGCGGTGGCTTCGTCGCTGCCGCGCAGACAGATCGTCATCGCGATCGGCGTGCTGCTGATGCTGATCTTCTCGAAGTACTTTTATCTGATCAGCCTGTCGAGCTATTACACGTTCTATCTGATCGAGAAGTTCCACGTCAGCACGCAGAGCGCGCAGATCCATCTTTTCTATTTCCTCGGCGCGGTCGCGCTCGGCACACTCGCGGGTGGCCCGGTCGGCGACCGGGTCGGACGCAAGTGGGTGATCTGGGTATCGATCCTCGGCGTGCTGCCGTTCTCGCTGCTGCTGCCCTACGCGAACCTGTTCTGGACGAGCGTGCTCAGCGTAATCATCGGCATGATCCTCGCGAGCGCGTTCTCGGCGATCCTCGTCTATGCGCAGGAGCTGCTGCCCGGCAAGGTCGGCATGATCGCTGGGCTGTTCTTCGGCTTCGCGTTCGGCATGGGCGGCATCGCCGCCGCCGTGCTCGGCGAGCTCGCGGACCGCAACGGCATCGAGTTCGTCTACCGGTTGTGCGCGTTCCTGCCGCTGATCGGTCTGCTGACCGCGTTCCTGCCGAACCTGCACGAGCATCGCGCCGACCGCGCCGCGGCCTGAGCCGCGGCGGCTGGGTTTCCGGTCAGGTAGCCTTTTTCGCGCCGGCGCCCTTCTTCGTCGCGACGATCCACGCGCTCACGCGCTCATCGAGCACGTCGAGCGGCAGCGCGCCGCCGTCGAGGATCTCGTCGTGGAACGCGCGGATGTCGAACTTGTCTCCAAGTTCTGACTTCGCGCGTGCGCGCAGCTCGAGAATCTTGAGCTGACCGAGCTTGTACGACAGCGCCTGCCCCGGATAGGCGATGTAGCGATCGGTCTCGGACTGGATCGACGGTTCGTCCTGCGATGAGTGCGCGTGGAAGAAATCCACCATCTGTTGCCGCGTCCAGTGTTTGTAGTGCACGCCCGTGTCGAGCACGAGGCGGTCTGCGCGCAGCAGCTCGTCGGTGAGATGGCCGTAGTAGTTCAGCGGTTCGGAAAAGAACCCGACTTCCTTGCCGAGTCGCTCGGCGTAGAGTGCCCAGCCTTCGGCATAGGCGTTGTAATTGCCCTGTTGGCGGAACGGCGGAAGGCCCGATAGGGTCTGCGCGATCGAGATCTGCATGTGGTGGCCGGGCACACCTTCGTGGTAGGCAGTCGTCTCGATGTTGAGCAATTGGCGGTTCGCGAAGTCACCCGTATTGACGTAGACGCGGCCCGGTCGCTTGCCGTCCGGCGTGCCCTGGTTGTACTGCGCGCCGCTCGCTTCCTTCTCGCGGAACTCCTCGACCGGCATCACCTCGACATTCGCCTTGGGCATGAGGCCGAACAACTCGGGCAGCTTCGGCTGCATCTGCGCGATGTACTTCTTGTACAGGTCGACGATCTGCTGGCGCGAGGTCGCGTGGATCTTCGGATCCTTCGCAAGCTCGCTGCGCATCGTCGCGAGATCCTTGTAGCCGAGTTGCTGCGCGATCTTCGCCTGTTCGCCCTCGATGCGCTTGACCTCGGCGAGGCCGAGCTCGTGGATCTCCTGCGGCGATTTGCGCGTCGTGGTCTGCTGCTCGACGTCGAAGCGATACAGCGCATCGCCGTTCGGCAGCGCCCACAGTCCCGGCTCCGCGCGGCCCTTGGGGGCATAATCGTTAGCGATGAAGTCT
>JBDTYX010000303.1:0-3473 GCA_040005435.1 Rudaea sp.
GCGCGCTCATTCGTTATCGATTGGATCGTGGGTCGCCCGCGGCGACGAAATCCTAGGGAACGATCCGCGTCGATTCGCGATCACACTTCGGTAGCTTGAACTAAGGGGGCATGTGGATTCGTTTCTTCAAACAATCAATTACTTGCAATTATCGAGCATGAGTAGTGCCGCGGTAACATCGCTACGAGTCGTTGCGATTGCGGTTGTCGCATGGGTGCTCACGCTCACGCTAACGCGGATGATTCGCCTGTTTCGCGTTCGCGTCGCCAGCCGGTTCACTGATCGCGAAGAGATCAAGCGTGCCGAAACCATAGGGCGGGTGCTCCGTTACCTCGCGTCGGTGGTGGTCACGCCGACCGCGTCGGTGCTGATCTTGAGCGAGCTCGGCATATCGGTTGCGCCGATCCTCGGCGCGGCCGGCGTGGTCGGATTGGCCGTGGGCTTCGGGGCCCAGAGCCTCGTCAAGGACTATTTCACGGGATTTTTTATTCTGCTTGAGAATCAGTTGACGACCGGCGACGTGGTGAAGATCGCGGACAAGTCTGGACTGGTCGAAGACGTCACGCTGCGCTATGTCCGACTGCGTGACTATGACGGCAATGTGCATTTCGTTCCCAATAATCTCATCACGACAGTTACCAACATGAGCCGCGGCTTTGCGCAAGCGGTGATCGACGCGGGCGTCGCCTATCGCGAAGACACGGATGCCGCGGTCGCAGTCATGCGTGAGGTCGGCGCTGGCCTGCGCGCGGATGCCGCGTTTGGTCCGACTATCCTGGACGATCTCGAGGTCGCCGGGGTCGAGCGCTGGGACGACTCCGCGGTAGTCCTGCGCTGCCGTTTCAAGGTCGTTGCGCTCGAGCAATGGAACGTGCGGCGCGAGTTCCTGCGCCGGCTGAAAAAGGCGTTCGACGCCAGCAGCATCGAGATACCGTACCCGCATGTTACCGTCTACGCAGGCGCCGACCGGGCGGGCAACGCTCCACCGTTCAAGGTGGTTGCGGATGTTGTGCCGAACGGGGTCCCGGATGCACCGGCGAAGAAGGGGGCAAAGCCGCGAGTTCGAGATACATCCACGGCGTAACCCGGCGCGCATGCCCGCTCGCCAACAGCGACGTGGGTCAGGCTCAGTCTCATCTCGAGGCCGGCGGACATCTCCATGACGGCGGTGAATGCCGCGAGGGTCCCTCGGTCGTCGTCGACACGCGAAGCTGCGCCGTCGTGCTGTCGCTCTTACACCGCGAGGTGACGCCGGAATATTTCGGGATGTGCGCGAATCTCGTGCGCGGCGCCTTCGTGCACCACATGCCCGTTATTGATGATGTAGACGCGCTGTGCAAGCGCAAGTGTTGCGGCGAGGTTCTGCTCTACGAGTACGATCGTCTGCCCCGCTGCGGCGAGTTCGCGGCAAGTCCTCATCAAGTGGCTGACGATTACCGGCGCCAATCCCTCGAACGGTTCGTCGAGGAGCACGATTTTCGGGTCTCGCACGAGAGCGCGAGCAATCGCCAGCATCTGCTGTTCGCCGCCGGACAGGTCGGTGCCGCGACTGCCCCGACGTTCCTTCAGTCTCGGAAACATCTCGTAGACGCGGTCGAGTGGCCAGCGCTTCGACGCTGTGAGCCCCGCGAGCACCAGATTTTCTTCGACGTTAAGGCTGCCGAAGATTCGACGCTCCTCATGCACGAGCTGCATACCGGCGTTCGCGATGGCGTGGCTCTTCTTGCCGGCCATTTCGACGCCATCCAGCATGACCGACCCCGTGCGCGGCGTCACCACACCCATCAGGCTCTTGAGGGTCGTGCTCTTCCCGGCGCCGTTGCGCCCGAGCAGCGCCACGACCTCGTTCTGCTCCACGCGCAGTGATACGTCGAAGAGGATGTGCGAATCCTCGTAGTAGCTATTAAGTCCATTGACTTCGAGGATGCTCATCGCGCCACGAGCTCCGTAGACAATTCATTGTGCACGCCGCCGAGGTAGGCTTCCTGTACGCGTGCGTTGGACTTGATTTCTTCAGGGGTGCCTTCGACGAGCACGCGGCCTTCGTGCAGCACCGTGATCCTCCCTGCTAGTTCGAACAGCGAGTCCATGTCGTGATCGATGATGATGAGCGTGCGGCCTTGGCTGATCGACTTCAGCAACTTGACCGTTTCGACCCGCTCGCGCGGACTCATGCCCGCGAGCGGTTCGTCGAGCAGCAGCAGGCTCGGCGACGACGCGAGCGCGAGGCCGATCTCAAGCCGCCGCTTCTCGCCGTAGGCGAGCTTGGACACCGGCACGTCGCGACGCGCGCTGAGATTGACGAGTTCGAGGACGTGCGCGATCTGCTCATGAAGCCCCGGGATTCTGGACAGAGAGCGAAAAAGATCGAGCTTGAATTTGCCACGTCGCTCGGCGAGGACGGCGATCGTAAGGTTCTCGCGGACAGTGAGGCGATTGAACAGTTGGTTGACCTGATAGCTCTTGGTGAGTCCGAGCTGACAGACTTCCGTAATGTTCATGCCGGTGATGTCGCGGCCTTCGAAGACGATCTTGCCGGAAGAGGGGGGCACCTCGCACGTGAGCATCTTAAACAACGTGGTCTTGCCCGCGCCGTTGGGGCCGATGATCCCGCGAAGCTCTCCCGGGTTGACCGTGAAGTCGATGTCGGAGTTGGCAGTGATGCCGCCGTAGCGTTTGCTGAGCCCCGTCGCTTGCAGGATCGGCCCGGCGAAGCTTGCGTTCGCATGATGTTGCGTCGCGATCGCGGTCGTGGCGTTCGCGTTCAAGCTCTGGCGATCATCCCCCTGCGCGTCGGGCGCCGCGGGACTCGAATCGGCCGAAACCACCTTTTTTCGCGTCCATAGCGCGTAAAGGTCGCGTACGCCGCCGAGGATGCCCTGGCGGAGAAAACAGACGAGCAGCACGAAGACGAGGCCCAGAACCAGTTTCCAGCTAGCGCCGAGATTGAGCGTCGATTGCAGGAAGTCTTGCAGGAAGAGCCAGACTGCGGCGCCAACCAGCGGTCCGAACAAGGTGCCGCGTCCGCCGATGGCGGTCTGCATGACGAGCTGGCCGGACGTATCGAAGGTGAACGCCTCTGGCGGCATGAATGCCTGCAGGACGCCTAGCAGGCCGCCCGCGAGCCCGGCGTAGGCCGCAGCAATCACGAACGCACAAAGCTTGTAGCCGTGGACATTGTGCCCGACCGCCGCCGCGCGCAGCGGGTTCTCGCGGATCGCCCTGAGGACCGCGCCGACCGGCGAGCGCACGATGCGCAGCGCGATCACGATGCCGACGAAATAGCACGCGGCCAGGAACTGATAGAGCGACCAGCCGCTGGTGAAATGCAGCGTGGTGAAACCGAGATTGAAACTCGGGGTCGGCACCCCCGGCAAGCCGTTCTCGCCTCCGGTAAATTCGGCCAGCGGATTGAACTCGACGAAGAAGAACACCTCCGCGATCGCCACCGTGATCATGGCGAAATAGATGCC
>JBDTYX010000098.1:0-11622 GCA_040005435.1 Rudaea sp.
CCTTACGATGCTAGCCGCCGCGCAGGTCGCGCAGCCGCAATCCGAGCGCCAACAGCGTAGCGACGTAAGCGGCGCCCGCGGCGAGGATGATCGCGCCGAGGTGCCCGACCCGCTCGAGCACCGAGGCGCCGATCCACTGCGGCCACCATGTCAGTCCGGCAACGACGACGAGTACGAGCGCGAGACAGCCCGCGGCCAGGCACAGCAGGTGCCCGCCCCAACCGGGCTCGCGTCGATAGATGCCGTCGCGACGCAACCCGCGCCACAGCAGCCACAGGTTGAGATAGCTCGCGACGCTGCTCGCGAGCGCGATGCCGAGATGCAATCCGGGAATCGCCGCGAGCCGCGCGAAGAATCCGTCGCCTCCGACGCCTTCTGCGCCCCACAAGAAGAACAGGCCACCGACGAACAGCACGTTGAGTCCCATGTTCGTAATCATCGCTGCGACGCCGGCTCGCACCGGCGTCTTCGTGTCCTGGCGCGCGTAAAAGGCCGGCGCGAGCACTTTGACCAGCGCGAACGCCGGTAGGCCGAAGCTCAGCGCGGCGAGGCTCAGCGCGACCATGTCGACGTCGTGCGCACCGAACTTTCCATGCTCGAACAGCGTCGCGACGATCGGCTTCGACAGCAGCACGAGGCCGAGCATCGCCGGAATAGCAATCAGCAGCGTCGTACGCAGTCCCCAGTCGAGCGCACGCGAGAACCCCGCGTGATCGGTGTTGACGTGATGCCGCGACAGGCTCGGCAGGATCACGGTGCCGAGCGCGACGCCGAAGACGCCGAGCGGGAACTCGAGCAGGCGGTCGGAATAGCCGAGCCAGCTCTGCGAGCCCGTGATGAGGAACGACGCGATCAGCGTATCGAGCAGCAGGTTGACCTGGGCGACCGACGAGCCGAACAACGTCGGGATCATCAGGCGCAGGATGCGGCGCACCTCGGGATGCGACCAGCCCCAGCGTGGCAACGTGAGCAGGCCGAGTCCACGCAGCGCCGGCAGTTGCAGCAGTAGCTGCAGTATTCCGGCGACGAGCACGGCCCAGGCCAGCGAACTGATCGGCACCGCGAAGCTCGGCGCGAACCATAGCGCGGCGGCGATCATGCATAGGTTGAGGATCACCGGCGTGATCGCAGGCAGGGCGAAGCGATGGAAGCTGTTGAGTACGCCTCCGGCCAGCGCCGTCAGAGAGACCAGCATCAGGAACGGAAACGTGATGCGCAGCAGGTCGGCGGTGAGTCGAAACTTCTCGGGCTGCTCGATCGCGGAGCCCGGTGCGAACACGGCCGTGAGCTGGTCGGCGCCGAACACGCCGAGCGCGGTCACGACGAGCAGCACGCCGCCGAGCGTGCCCATCGTGTTGCCGACGAGCGCGCGCAGCTCGGCGTGGCTGCGCTTTTCCTTGACCTCGGTGAGGACCGGCACGAAGGCCGTCGAGAACGAGCCTTCGGCGAACAGCCTGCGCATGAAGTTGGGAATGCGAAAGGCGACGAGGAAGGCGTCGGTCGTCCAGTCCGCGCCGAACCTAGCGGCGATGACCTGCTCGCGCACGAGACCGAGCAGGCGCGAGATGAACGTCATCGCGCTGAACGAGAACATCGAGCGCAGCAGGCTGGGTGTTTTCACGCGATCGCTCGATGTATGCGCGCGGCGAGGTCGCAACGGCGCCGACGCGCAGCCGCCGGATCGCGTACCATCCTTGCCGAATCGCCGCAAAGCAGGTGCCGGGCGGACGCCGCAGGCCCCCGCTCGTTGACGCAACTCCGCAGCCCGCTTACAATTACGCCCCTTTTTCCGCCCCCGATTACAACCCTACTTTTTTCTGGAGTTTTACCTTGGCCAACATCAAATCCGCGAAGAAGCGTGCGCGTCAGGCTGTCAAGCGCAACGCTCGCAACTCGAGTGCGCGCTCGGCGCTGCGCACTGCCGTCAAAAAGGTCGTCAACGCGATCGCCGCGAAAGACAAGCCCGGCGCAGAGACCGCCTACAAGGCTGCGGAGCCCGTGCTCGACCGTTTCTCCAGCCGCGGGCTGATCCACAAGAACAAGGCATCGCGCCACAAGGCGCGCCTCAGCGCGCACATCAAGGCGCTGTAAGTTCCTGCAAGCATTCGCAAAAGAGCCGGCGCGAGCCGGCTTTTTTGTTGCCCGCGCGGCGCACATCAGGCGTCTTCGCTCTCGCCCTGATCGGCCGCCTCGGCCTTGAGGCGATCGAAGAAGTCCTGGATCTTGAGGCACACGGCCCACGTGCCGTCGCGCGCGATCGCGGAGACGACGAACCACGGCTGTTTCCACTTGAGCTTGCGCACGAGCGCCTTCGCGACCTTCTGGCGCTCGTCTTCGGGTAGCAGGTCGGCCTTGTTGAACACGAGCCAGCGTGGCCGCGACATCAACTCCTCGTCGAATTTTTCGAGTTCGGCCTCGATCGCGCGCACCTGCTCGACCGGGTCGACATCGTCCACCATCGGCGCCATGTCGACGAGATGCAGCAGCAGCCGCGTGCGCGACACATGCTTGAGGAACTGGATGCCCAGGCCCGCGCCATCGGCCGCGCCTTCGATCAGGCCCGGGATGTCGGCGATCACGAAGCTCTGGTCGGTGCCGATGCGTACGACGCCGAGATGCGGCTGCAACGTCGTGAACGGATAATCCGCGACACGCGGCGTCGCTGCCGAGACCGCGCGGATGAAGGTCGACTTGCCCGCGTTCGGGAACCCGAGCAGACCCACGTCGGCGAGCACCTTGAGCTCCAGGCGCAACTCGCGCACGTCGCCTTCGGTGCCCGGCGTCGCCTTGCGCGGCGAGCGGTTGACCGAGCTCTTGAAGTTGACGTTGCCCGCGCCGCCGAGGCCGCCTTCGGCGACCTTGAGACGCTGGCCGTGGGACGTGAGGTCGCCGATCAGCTCGTCGGTATCGACGTTGATCACCGCGGTGCCGACTGGCACGCGGATCAGCGCGTCCTCGCCGGCCTTGCCGGCCATCTGGCGGCCCATGCCATTCTGGCCACGCTGCGCGCGGAACGTGCGCTCGTGGCGGAAATCGATGAGCGTGTTGAGGCCCTCGTCCGCGACGAGCCAGACGCTGCCGCCGCCGCCGCCGTTGCCGCCGTCGGGGCCGCCGAGCGGAATGAACTTCTCGCGGCGAAAACTCACGCAGCCGCTGCCGCCGCTGCCCGCGTGTACGGTGATTTCGGCTTCGTCGACGAATTTCATGGCGATGACTGCATTGTCAGTGAGATTGATTCGCAGGCGCGGGGGATGCCCGCATGAAGGGCTGCTTCCCATCTTAGCGGCCGCAGCCTGCTGTCTACACAAAAACAAAGCCCCGCGCGAGGCGGGGCTCTGACAAAACGATGACGCGAGGACTCAGTCCTTGACGACGCTGACCGTGCGGCGGCTCGCCGCGCCCTTCACGCCGAACGCGACCTTGCCGTCGACGAGCGCGAACAGTGTGTGGTCACGACCGAGGCCCACACCGGCGCCCGGGTGGAACTGGGTGCCGCGCTGGCGCACGATGATGTTGCCGGCGTTGACGGCTTCGCCGCCGTAGATCTTCACGCCGAGGTACTTCGGGTTCGAGTCGCGGCCGTTACGGGTACTGCCGCCTGCCTTTTTATGTGCCATGACCCTGCTCCTGTTTGGAATCGGCCTTCTTGCCCGACTTGACCGAGATGTCGCCGATCTCTATTTCAGTGTAGTGCTGCCGATGCCCCATCTGCTTCATGTGGTGCTTGCGGCGGCGGAATTTGATGATGCGGATCTTGTCGAGGCGACCGTGCTTGACGATCTTGGCCGCGACGAGGGCGCCTACGACCAACGGTGCGCCGACATTGATGCCCTCGCCCGAACCGACGAGCAGGACCTGATCGAAGTTGATCGCGGCCCCGACGTCGCCTTCGAGCTTTTCGACGCGCAGGGTCTCGCCCTGTGCGACGCGGTATTGCTTACCGCCCGTGACGATAACAGCGTACATTTTGGATTTCCTTCTGTAGTTATTTTACGAATCCGCCACGCGCCGCCTGCGGACCCGACCAGCCCCGTTCTTTTGACGGAGCCGCGTATTGTAACCGGAGGCACTTCCGAGGTCAAACAGTGACTTAGGGCGAAATGAGGGTGGCCAGACAGATTGAAATCGGCGATCCAGGGCGCATTTCCTAACCTCGTCTTCGCAATCTCGATCCCTTTAACCCCATCGGTCGTCATACGCGCGTGCGCCGCTCCGGCGCGACGCGTTATATTACTTCGTTGCCAGAAATCTGCCCCCTTTATGGATACGATCCGCATACGCGGTGCGCGCACGCACAATCTGAAGAATATCGATCTCGACCTGCCTCGCGACAGCCTGATCGTCATCACGGGCCTGTCCGGCTCGGGCAAGTCCTCGCTCGCGTTCGACACGATCTACGCCGAAGGCCAGCGCCGCTACGTCGAGTCGCTGTCGGCCTACGCGCGCCAGTTCCTGTCGGTGATGGAGAAGCCCGACGTCGATCACATCGAGGGACTGTCGCCGGCGATCGCGATCGAACAGAAGGCGACCTCGCACAACCCGCGCTCGACAGTCGGCACGATTACCGAGATCTACGATTACCTGCGCCTGCTGTTCGCGCGCGTCGGCACGCCGCGCTGCCCCGACCACGGCATCCCACTCGAGGCACAGACCGTCAGCCAGATGGTCGACTCGACGCTCGCGATGAACGTCGAGCGACGCTACATGCTGCTCGCGCCGGTCGTGCGCGAGCGCAAGGGCGAGCACCTGCAGGTGTTCGAGCAGCTGCGCGCCCAGGGCTTCGTGCGCGCGCGCGTGAACGGCGCGCTGCACGAGCTCGACGCGGTGCCCGCGCTCGCGCTGCGCCAGAAGCACACTATCGAAGTGGTCATCGACCGGTTCCGCCCGAACGAGGAAATCAAGCAGCGCCTCGCCGAGTCGTTCGAGACCGCGCTGCGCCTCGGTGACGGCATCGTGCTCGTCGTAGACCTCGACGACCTTGACGTTGCTCCTGTCGTGTTCTCTTCGCGTTTCTCGTGCCCGGTCTGCGACTACTCGCTGCCCGAGCTCGAGCCGCGGCTGTTCTCGTTCAACTCGCCGGTCGGCGCGTGTCCAGGCTGCGACGGCCTCGGCGTCGGCCAGGTGTTCGATCCTGCGCGCGTCGTCGTGCATCCGAACCTGTCGCTCGCCGCCGGCGCGATCCGCGGCTGGGACCGTCGCAACATGTACTACTTCCAGCTGATCATGTCGCTCGCGCGGCACTATCAGTTCGACATCGATGCGGCCTGGGAAACACTGCCCGAGAGAATCCGCCAGGCCATCCTGTCCGGTTCGGGCGATGAGCAGATCACGTTCCGCTATCTCACCGAGACCGGAGGCAGCGTCACTCGCAAGCACAAGTTCGAGGGCATCGTGCCGAACCTCGAGCGTCGCTACAAGGAAACCGAGTCCCCCGCCGTACGCGAGGAACTCGCGAAGTTCATCAGCCAGCGTCCGTGTCCCGAATGCCATGGCCAACGCCTCAACCGCAGCGCGCGCAACGTGTTTGTGGCCGACAGCAACCTGCCGACGCTGGCCGCGCTGCCGATCGATCAGTCGCTGGCGTTCTTCCACACTCTGAAGCTCGCGGGCTGGCGCGGCGAGATCGCGACCAAGATCGTCAAGGAAATCCGCGAACGCCTGCGTTTCCTCGTCGATGTCGGACTCGATTATTTGACGCTCGATCGCCAGGCCGACTCGCTGTCGGGCGGCGAGGCGCAGCGCATCCGCCTCGCATCGCAAATCGGCGCGGGACTGGTCGGCGTCATGTACGTGCTCGACGAGCCGTCGATCGGACTGCACCAGCGCGACAACGCGCGCCTGCTCGGCACGTTGACGCGCCTGCGCGACCTCGGCAACACGGTCATCGTCGTCGAGCACGACGAGGACGCGATCCGCATGGCCGACCACATCGTCGACATCGGCCCTGGCGCGGGCGTGCACGGCGGCGAGATCGTCGCCCAGGGTAAGCTCAAGGACGTGCTCGCCGCGAAACGCTCGTTGACCGGCGAATACCTGTCCGGCAAGCGCGGCATCGCGGTGCCGACGAAACGCCGCGCGCCCGATCCGCAACTCACGCTGCGCATCACGGGTGCGTCCGGCAACAACCTCAAGAACGTCGACCTCGAGATTCCCGCTGGCCTGTTCGTCTGCGTGACGGGCGTATCGGGTTCGGGCAAGTCGACGCTGATCAACGACACGCTGTATCGCCATGTCGCGGCCGAGCTCAACGGCGCGAATGAGAAGCCCGCGCCGTTCGACAAGGTGGAAGGACTCGAGCTGTTCGACAAGGTCGTCGATATCGACCAGTCGCCGATCGGACGCACGCCGCGCAGCAATCCTGCTACATATACCGGCCTGTTCACGCCGCTGCGCGAGCTCTACGCGCAGGTGCCCGAGTCGCGGGCGCGCGGCTACGCGCCCGGGCGGTTTTCGTTCAACGTCAAGGGCGGTCGTTGCGAGGCTTGCGAAGGCGACGGGCTGATCAAGGTCGAGATGCACTTCCTGCCGGACGTCTACGTGCCCTGCGACGTCTGCCACGGCAAGCGCTACAACCGCGAGACGCTCGAGATCCACTACAAGGGCTATACGATCTCGGACGTGCTCAACATGACCGTCGAAGATGCCCTCAAGCTGTTCGAGCCGGTGCCGACGCTCGCGCGCAAGCTCGAGACGCTGATGGATGTCGGACTGAGTTACATCAAGCTCGGCCAGAGCGCGACGACGCTGTCGGGCGGCGAAGCGCAGCGCGTCAAGCTGTCGCGCGAGCTGTCGAAGCGCGATACCGGGCGCACGCTGTACATCCTCGACGAGCCGACGACCGGGCTGCATTTCCACGATATCGAACAGTTGCTCAAGGTGCTGCATCGCCTGCGCGACGACGGCAACACGGTCGTCGTGATCGAACACAACCTCGACGTGATCAAGACCGCCGACTGGGTGATCGACCTCGGCCCCGAGGGCGGCCATCGCGGCGGCGAGATCCTCGCGATCGGCACGCCCGAGCAGATCGCGAAGAACGAAGCCTCGCATACCGGACAATTCCTCGCGCGCGTGCTCGGCAGCAGCAGGAAGAAGAAGGCGGCATGAACGGCGAGCCGGCGGCGGCGCTGCGCAAGCTCTCCGAACTCGCGATCACGCTGCGCTGGCGCGATCTCGATGCGTTCAACCACGTCAACAATTCGACGTTTCTCACTTACCTCGAAGAGGCGCGGCTGCGCTGGCTCGGCGACCTCGTCGAACCGTGGGATCGCGGCAGCGTATCGCCGCTGCTCGCGGCGGTCCACGTCAACTACCGGCGCCAGCTCGGCTGGCCCGGCGAGATCATCGTCCAGCTGTTCTGCGAGCGCATCGGCAATACTTCTCTGACGCTCGCGCATCGCATCGTCGACGCGAAGGACGAGTCCATCCTGTACCTCGACGGCAACGCGGTCATGGTGTGGATCGATACGGCGAGCGCGAGGCCGGTGCGGCTGCCGCTGCCGATTCGCGAGCTCTGTGCCTGATCCTGTCTCTCGCCGGCGGCGAGACTACGGCGCGTCGTCGCGAACGGTGAATTCCGCCACGACTTCCTTGTCGTCCGTCGTCCGCAGGCGCACCGCCACGCGGTCGCCGGCCTTGAGCTCGCGCTGCGGCTGCATCAGCATCAGGTGCTTGCCGCCGGGCGTGAGTGCGATGCTCGCTCCCGCCGCGATCTGAAGGCGGTCGATACTGCGCATGCGTTCGACGCCATCGTGCGCACTGCTCTCGTGCAGCGATACGCTGCCGAAGTCGGCACTGCTGGCTGCAGTCACGACGACGCTCGTGTCGCCATCATTGTGCAGCACCGCGTAGCCCGCGAGCATGCGCATGGACGGTGGTGGCGTGCGGATCCACGCGTCGCTGATCCGCAGCTGCCCGGCCGCGACGGCGCCGCTGGAAAGCGCGAGCAGCGCGAGCGCGAGCGATCGAATCTTGATGTGCATGTTGTTTGCGACTCGCATCCGGAGTTGCGCAAGCATAGCCGCCGGCTGCGCGTGTTGCCTGCGACACGATGACGCGCGAGGCATCCTAGCCCGGCGCGGCGTGGCCGAACAGCGCCTTGCGTTCGTCCGCACTAAATGCGGGCGGCGAATCGTAGGGATCGGTCACGCCGGCATACACACGCAGCGTCGCCGGGCGCGCGCTGATCGCGTCGTACCAGCGCCGCAGGTGCGGAAAGGCCGCGAGGTCCTGGCCGAGACCGCGATACGGAAACACCCACGGATAACACGCGATGTCGGCGATCGAGAACGCGTCGACAACGTACTCGCGTCCCGCGAGACGCTTTTCGAGCACGCCATATAGTCGGTGTATTTCGCGCGTATAGCGGTCGATCGCGTACGGCACCTGCTCTGCTGCGTGCGCGCGGAAATGGCCCGCCTGGCCACCCATCGGCCCCAGCCCCGAGGTCTGCCAGAACAGCCACTGGACGACTTCGTAGCGCGCGCGCCCGGTAGCGGGCAGCAGCCGGCCGCACTTGTCCGCGAGGTACAGCATGATCGCGCCGGACTCGAACATAGACAGCGGCGTGCCGCCGTCCGCGGGAGCGTGATCGACGATCGCCGGAATCTTGTTGTTCGGCGAAATGGCGAGAAACCCCTCGCGGTGCTGCTCGCCTTTGGACAGGCGCACCGGGACGAGCCGGTATTCGATCGCAGCTTCCTCGAGGAATAGCCGCAGCTTGAGCCCGTTCGGTGTGGCGGAGAAATACAGGTCGATCATCTTTCATCCACCTCGAACGTCGGTCTGCGCAAATTAGACTAGTCGATCCTGCGACAACAGCGCCACGCGCGCGTGCGGACACGGTGCCGCCGCTCACGTCGAACACTGGCTAAATCTGCTACCGTCACGCGCCTATGACTGCACTCTCTTCTCGGAGCACGCCATGCTAGAGACCATCCGCCACGATGCGATCACCGAACTTCGCCTCGCGCGACCGCCGGTAAATGCATTCGACGTCGAACTCAGCTGCTTGCTGCGCGCCGCGATCGAGAACGCGCCAGACGAAGGCGCCCGCGGCATCGTGATCAGCGGCCGCGTCGGCATGTTCAGCGCGGGCCTCGATGTCGCCGCCGTGCTGCAGCTCGATCGCGCGGGCAAGCTTGCCGATCTCTGGAACGAATATGCCGCGCTGTGCCGTGCGATCGCCGCATCGAGCGTGCCGATCGTGGCGGCGATCACCGGCCACTGCCCCGCGGGCGGTGCCGTGCTCGCGACGTTCTGCGACTACCGCGTGATGGCGCGCGGCGCGTTCCGCATCGGCCTCAACGAAACACAAGTCGGCCTGGTCGTGCCGCCCGAAGTGCAGACCGGATTGCGCCGCCTCGTCGGGGCCTACCGTGCCGAGCGTCTCATGGTCGCAGGCGCGATGGTCGATGCGGACGAAGCGCTGCGCATCGGCTTCGTCGACGAGCTCGCCGAGCCAGAACAGGTCGTGGCGAATGCGCTCGCGTGGCTGCAGGGGCTACTCGCGCTGCCCCCGCGAGCGATGAATGGAACGCGGCAGATCGCACGAGCCGATCTCGTCGCGGCGTTCGATTCGAATCGTCCACACGATGCGTCCGAGTTCGTCCGCGGCTGGTTCACGGACGAGTCGCGCGCGACGCTCGCCGCGGTGTTGACCCGGTTGAAGTCCAAATAGCGGCGACGGGACCGAAAGGACGACGCCAACATATTGCCGGCCAGCTCAGCGCGCGGCGTCGACGGCGCCCGTCGCCACCGGTCGGCTGGAGTCTGCAATCCAGCCGCTCCAGGACGGCGCGTAGACACGCGAGCCATGCAGTCCCGCGTGCTCCATCGCAAGCAGATTGTGGCAAGCCGTTACGCCCGATCCACACATGTGCACGACGTTCGCCGGCGAAGCGCCCGCGAGCAGACGTTCGAACTCCACGCGCAGATCCGCTGCGCTCTTGAAACATCCGTCGGCCTGCAGGTTCGTCGCGAACGGACGGTTGGTGGCCCCGGGGACGTGGCCCGCGACGGGATCGATCGTCTCGTTCTCGCCGCGGTAGCGCGGCGCGGCGCGCGCATCGAGCAGCACGCTCGCCGCGCCCGACTTCTGCAGCTCCTCGGTGTAGACGATCCGCCGAGCATCGAACTCCACCGACACGGCGGTCGCGGCGCGCGACGACGGCGCGTCGCTCAGCGGGTATCCCGCATCGAGCCAGGCTTTGAGGCCGCCGTCGAGCACGGCCACGCGCGTCGCTCCGGCAAGCCCGAGCATCCACCACAGGCGCGCGGCGGCGAGCGCCCCGCCGGCTTCGTCGTACGCGACGACGCGCATGTCCCTGCTCCAGCCCCAGCGTGAAAGGACGCGCGAGAAGTCCGCGGCGTCGGGCAACGGATGGCGGCCGAGGCCGGCCTTGCGCAGATCCGACAGGTCGCTGTTGAGGTCCGCGAACGCGGCACCGCGCACGTGCGCGCGCGCATGCTCGCGTGCGCCACGCGATGGATCTGCGAGATCGAAGCGGCAATCGACGACGAGCAGATCGTCTTCGAGCGCGCCTTCGGCGAGAATCTGGGCCAGTGCTTGCGCGGATACGAGTGTCGACGATGTCATGTCGCTTCCTCCATTCGTTTGATCAGGTTGAGCAGCATCGCGGCGGTCGCGCCCCAGATGCGCTGGCCGTCATAGTGGTACTCGAACAACTCACGCACACGGCCGCGAAAGTTCATGCGTAATGCGCGCCGGTTGCGCGCATCCATCAGGAATGCGAGCGGCACTTCGAATGCCTCGGCGACTTCGTGCGGGTTCAGCGTGACCCGATAGGCGGGATCGAGCCACGCCATCACCGGCGTGACCGTATAGTTGGAGATCGTCTCGAACGCGTCGAGGTATCCGAACGGCTCGATCAGCGCCGCCTCGACGCCGATCTCCTCGCGCGTTTCGCGCAGCGCAGCCGCGATGACGTCGGCGTCTGCCGGGTCCACGCCGCCTCCCGGAAAGCTCACTTGCCCCGCGTGCTGGCTGAGGCCGTCGTGACGCCGCGTCAGCAGCACCGACAATCCTCCGGCGCGCCGCACCAACGCGACGAGCACCGCTGCGTCGCGGCGCGGCTTCTCCTCGACGAGGCCTTCGAGCTCGGCGTGATTCCAGCCCGGCGCAGAGGGCGGGTCGCAGAGTGGGCGCACGCTGCGCAAAACGCGTTCGCGTTCGCGCGCAGTGGCATGGTCGACACTCATGTCGACGTGTCCTGCACCGCGCGAATCGGCAGCACTTCAGACATGATGCGCAAGCGCTCGGCCTCCGCGAGCGTGCTCCAGCCGGCGATCTCGTCGATCGTGCGGTGGCAGCCGCGGCAGATGCCTGCGGGATCGAGTTCGCAGATGCCGATGCACGGCGTCAGGATCGGTCTGGGAGAGGGCGTGAGAGAGAAGAACATCCGCGTGCGGGGCTTAAAAACGTCAACGCCGCGTCATGCGCGGCGTTGACTCGAATCCGAAAACTAGCGCCTGGACATTCGCCTTACGGCTTGGTGTCCATCAGCTTCATTTCGAAGACCATCACTTCGTTCGGACCGACGCGGCGTCCGTCGCCACGCTCGCCGTACGCGAGTGCGGGCGGAACGAAGATGCGCCAGTAGT
>JBDTYX010000304.1:0-3424 GCA_040005435.1 Rudaea sp.
TCTTCATGTCGTTGTGGATCAGGACTTCGCTGACGTTGCCGTTGTTGACCTGCGCCATGAACTCCGAATATGCGACCGTGCCGGGGTCGCCGCCGCCGACCTTGAAGCTCTGCACGACGATCACGAGGATCACCGCGATGACGACCCAGAGGAGCAGATTCTTGACCATTTCATTCATCGTCGCTTACTCGCTATGACATGGCGGCGCACCGCCCGTATTCGTTGGATGCGCCTTAGCGCTTGCCGGTTGCCAGCGCGTAGACCTCGGGACTGCGCGCACGTGAAGCCTTCGGTTTCCGAATGCTGACGTGCTCGTATCCCGCGCGCAAGCTCTTGAGATACGCGTCGTAGTCGCGTCCCTGAAACAGCTTGATCAGGAACGCGCCTCCCACCTTGAGGTGCGTCGACGCAAAATCCATTGCCAATTCAGCAAGATACATCGCTCTGGCCTGGTCGGCAACATTCACACCACTGATATTGGGCGCGATGTCGCAGAGCACAAGGTCGATTCTCGCGCCGCCGAGCGCGTCCTCGAGCTGCCTTATGACCGCGTCCTCGCGGAAATCCCCCTCTATGAATTCCACGCCCGCGAGGCCCTGCATCGGCAGGATATCGAGCGCGATGATGCGGCCTGTCCATTCGCCGTTCTTCTCACCGAGGCGCTCGCGCGCCATCTGCGACCAGCCGCCGGGCGCCGCGCCGAGGTCGACGACGAGCATGCCGGGCTTGAGGAGCTGGTCGCGCTCGATCAGTTCCTCGAGCTTGAACACCGCGCGCGAGCGCCAACCTTCGGCCTGCGCGCGCTTGACGTACGGGTCGTTGAAATGTTCCTGCAGCCAGCGCGCACTCGACTTGCTCCGGGGCACGGCAGGCTCAACTCGCGGTGAAGAACGGCGGACGACGCGGCATGACGCCATGATAACCTACTAACTCCGCGATATTCCGGTGTTTTCTTCATGAGCTTATCGACCAGTCAGAAACGTTATCTACGCGGCCTCGCGCATTCGATCAGTCCGGTCGTGATGGTCGGCAACAAAGGCCTCACTCCCGCGCTGGTCAAGGAATTCGGAAGTGCGCTCGACCTGCACGAGCTCGTCAAGGTGAAACTTTCCGGCGACGACCGCGCGGCGCGCAAACAGCAGATCGATGCGCTCGCCGACCAGGCCGCCGCCGAGGTCGTGCAGCGCATCGGCCACGTGGCGAGCTATTTCCGGCGCAACCGCGACGCGCCGAAGATCGCGCTGCCGAAGTGATGCGGCCGGCGCCGCGCGCCGACAGGACGAACAGATGCTGCTCACCGAACACCGCAACGAGGCGCGGCTATTCGTGCGCCGGGCCGACGCGACGAGCGTCAGCGTCGTCGATCGTGTGCTGACCCGGAGCCTGCTGCTCTCCGCCAACGAGGCGATCGAGGATTTCCCCGCGAAGAGCGTCGCCGACCTCGACGACGCCGCGATCGCGCGCATCCTCGCGCTGCAACCCGAGGTCGTGCTGCTAGGCACCGGCGCACGCGCGACGTTTCCTGCACAGTCGGTGCTCGGCGCGTTCCTGCGCCACGGAGTCGGGCTCGAAACGATGGACAACGGCGCGGCCGCGCGCACGTTCAACGTCCTCGTCGGCGAAGGCCGCCAGGCCGTGGCGGTGTTCCTGCTGCCTGGGTGATTGGGTCAGGCGCCCGACGGCGGCCTGTCGTGATCGACGAGGCGGCGCAGGCGCAGCAGCGCTTCGCTCTGGATCTGGCGCACGCGCTCGCGCGACAACTTGAGCTCCGTGGCGATCTCCGCGAGGCTCTGCACGACTTCGTCGTTGAGCCCGTAGCGGCGCTCAAGGACGAGCCGCTGGCGCGCTGGAAGCTGCTCGAGCCAGTGCACGATTCGCGGATCCCCGTGCTCGGACGCACCGCGATGCAGCGCGTGCTGATCGCCCTCTACGACGAGCTGCTCCATCAAGGCGCGATCGTCGTTCGCATAGACCGGCTCGTCGAGCGAGCTGATCTTCTCGGTGACGCTGAACAACTCTGCGACCGCCGCGGCGGACTTGCCGACGCTGCGCGCGAGTTCGTCGATCGTCGGCATGCGGCCGAGTTCGGCGACGATGCGGCGACGCGCCGTCAGCAGCTGGGCATATTCGCGCAGCACGTTGACCGGAATGCGCACGGTGCGGCCATGGTGCATCAGCGCGCGCTGCACGCCTTCGCGTATCCACCAGGTCGCGTAGGTCGAAAAGCGCAGCCGGCGCGTGGCATCGAACTTCTCGACCGCACGTATCAGCCCGATGTTGCCCTCGGCGATCAAATCGAGCAACGCGACCCCGCGGCCGACGAAGTGGCGCGCGATCGCGACGACGAGACGCAGGTTGGCCTCGATCATGCGGCTGCGCGCGTCGCTGTCGCCTGCAGCAACTCGCTCGGCTAGGCGCTGTTCCTCTTCGGCGTCGAGCAGCGGCACGAGCGCGATTTCGGCGAGATAGGCACTCGTGGAATCGCGCGCTTCTTCATCCTGCTTGGGCTCGATCGCGTCGATCAGCTCAAGCAGTTCGTCCGAGTCGATGTCGTCGGCGCGCTCGGCGGAGTTCATGCGCGCAGCATAGCGCCAATCGATCGCGAGAGGAGGTCAGCGGGCCGGCAGGTAATCCATCGGGTTGACGGGTTTTCCGTTCTTGCGGATCTCGAAATGCAGCTCGTCGCGCGAGCTCGCGCTCGAGCCCATCTCTGCGATCTGCTGACCCGCGCGCACCTTCTCCCCTTCCTGCACGAGGCGCTTGCGGTTGTGCCCGTACGCGGAGAGGAAGCTCGCGTTGTGCTTGACGATGATCAGTTCGCCGTAGCCGATCAGGCCGTTGCCGCTGTAGACGACTTCGCCATCCGCTGCCGCGCGCACCGGATCGCCCGCGCTGCCCGCGATGTCGACGCCCTGCCGGGTCTGGTCACCTGCGACGAAACCGCCGAGCAGCTTGCCCGTGTTCGGCCAGCGCCAGGCGATGCCGCCGGCGTTGGCCACGGCGCCTTCGCTGACGGGCTTCGCCGGCGCTTCGGTTGTCTTGTCGACCGCCGGGACCGGAGCGACCGCGACCGGTGGCAGCGGAACCGGCGGTGCAGCCGCAGTGATCGGAGTCGACACGCTGCCGGGCCGCGCGCGTGGCAGTTCGCCCTCGAGGTCCGCGCGCGGCGCGGGCTCGGCGCCGGCCTCGGAGGCGACGACCGGCGCGGCCGCAGCGCTACTGCTCGCGGGCGGTTCGCTGGCCGCGCGGGCCGGCGGCGCGAACTGGCTCGGCACGTCTTCGAACAGGCTGTCGCTCTTCGCTGCAGGCGCCGTGGCAATGGATTTGCTCGTCGACGCGGTGGGCGGGCGCGACGTGACGGCGGCGGCGCTCGGCGGCGGCCCCGCCGATGTGCGCGCACCGTTCGACGGGGTCAGCCGCAGCT
>JBDTYX010000305.1:0-3402 GCA_040005435.1 Rudaea sp.
TTGCCGCCGTTGACGTACACCTGCATGCCGTTGCCGCCGCTGACGTGATCGATCGTGTTGTAGGCGATCTCGTAGGAGCCGTCTCCGTCGATGTAGATGCCGTGGTTCTGCTGCAACGTGCCGCCGGCGATGTTGTGGATGTCGTTGCCGACCCAGTAGGAGTTCGTGCCGTTGCCGTTGATGCCGGCTGCGAACGCGTTGTTCGTCGCCGTGGCGGCGGTCAGCTCGTTGTTGACTATGCGCCAGTGGTCAGCGTCGATCTGCACGGCGATGACGCCCGCATTGCCGCCCGATTCGATGCGCAGGTCCGCGATCGTGACCCACAGGCCACCGAGGAAGCCACTCGTCGTGTCGACGCCGGAGATCGCGCCCTTCCGCGTCGCGTTGCCGACGACGTCGATGAAAGCGTCTTCTGTCGGATACGCCATCAGCGTGAACGGCCCGGTGCCGGAAGCCCCGGTCGGCGCGCTGGCGCTCTTGTTGATGAACTTCGTGAAGTAGGTGTCGTTGCCGAGGTCGGTCCAGGCAGTCCCGGTGCCGCGCATCACTATGATGTCGCCGGGCTGCATCGCGCCGTAGGCGGCCTTGGTCGTGTCGGCGACCTGCACATGCCGATACGCACGGCCGATGTCGCCCGGGATCGCCGTGCCGTCGTTGCCGTGCACGTTGTCGACGAACAGCATGCGCCCGGGATTGACGGTGAACGTCCGGTCGGCGTTCGAGCCGACGCTGTCGACGAGCACCTGGACCGGCAGCGCGACTCCTGGCGCAGGATTGTCGAGCGCGCCGATCTGCACCGTGATCTGCTGGATGTCGGCGCGCCCCTTCGCAGTGCCGAGATAGCGGTAGTTGTCGACCTCGACGCCGCCGATCGTGACGCGCACGAGCGTACCGAGGCCGGTCGGGCCGAAATTCCTGCCGAATATCGACAGGTACGCGCCGCGGTTGTTCTCGCCGCCCGAGTTCGGCCCCGACGCGATGTCCGTGTAGAGCACGATCGGTGCGTTCGAGGGCGCAGCCCGCGCAGCCGGTGGCTGCGCGAGCGAACCGAGGGACATCAGCATGACAATTGCGATTCTTCGAAAGATCATTCACCGCGGCCTCGCCCGCTGGTTGAATTCGCGCATTCTGCGCGCCGCGATCGCAGTGCGCCGGCACGCTTGCGCCTTGGCGCGAATCCCCGATAGTCTATCGCAGGCCGGTCGAGGCTCGAGCATCGCGGATGAGTGCCCTGGGTTGCTTCGCGAGGCTGCCTCGTCAGGTTCGATTCCATCGCACTGAACGCACCTGCCCGCAGGGGGCAGATTTTTTTTCGAATCCGGCCCATCATCTTCCGACACGAGTTTTTCGCATGCAGCGCGGCTCCATGGTCATCGGCTGGCGCGAATGGCTAGCGCTACCGCAACTCGGCATCGCGACGATCAAGGCGAAGGTCGACACGGGCGCGCGCACGTCCGCGTTGCACGTCGATTCGCTGCAGACCGAAGAGCGAGACGGCATCACCTGGCTGCATTTCCGCGTGTCTTCTACCGGCAGGAAGTCCGCGAGGCAGTTCGACTGCTCGGCGCCGGCGGTCGCGCGACGCAGGGTCACCGATTCGAGCGGCAACGCGAGTCTGCGCTGGTTCATTCGCACGACGATCGAGCTCGCCGGTGAGCGCTTCGATGCCGAAATCAATCTGACCGACCGGCGCAATATGCTTTTCCCGATGCTGTTCGGTCGTCTCGCGCTGGGCGATCGGTTCGTCGTCGACCCGTCGGCCTCATACCGCTGCGGCAGGCCGCGGCGTCCCCGGAGTGCAAGGACTGCCCCATGAAGATCGCAATCCTGTCCCGCAATGCCAAGCTCTACTCAACCGCGAGTCTCGTCGAGGCCGGGCGCAAGCGCGGTCACCGCGTGCGCGTACTCGATCCGCTGCGCTGCTATATGCGCATAGAGCCCGGCAAGTTCCTGATCCGCTACAAGAGTCGCCAGCTCAGCGGCGTCGACGCGGTGATCCCGCGCATCGGCAATTCGATCACGTTCTACGGCACGGCCGTCCTGCGCCAGTTCGAGATGATGGGCGTGTTCACGCCGAACACGTCGGACGCGGTGCTGCGCGCGCGCGACAAATTGCGCTGCATGCAGCTGCTCGCGCGCGAGAGCATCGGCCTGCCGACGACGGTGTTCGGCGACAATCCGGACGATACGGCGGACCTGCTCTCGTTGCTCGGCGACCCGCCGCATGTGATCAAGCTCAACGAAGGCGCGCAGGGACAGGGCGTCCTGCTCGCCGAGAAGAGCTCGGCATCGCAGGGCATGATCGAGGCGTTGCGTGGGCTCTACGCGAACTTCCTCGTGCAGGAATTCATCCGCGAATCGAAGGGCGCCGACATTCGCTGCTTCGTCGTCGGCGGCAAGGTCGTCGCAGCGATGCAGCGCCAGGCGCGCGATGGCGAGTTCCGCTCCAATCTGCATCGCGGCGGCACGGCCACCACGGTACACCTTAGCGAGGCAGAGACCACTACGGCACTGCACGCCGCGCGGACCGTGGGCCTCAATATCGCTGGCGTTGACCTGCTGCGCTCGAAGCGCGGCCCGCTCGTGCTCGAGGTCAATTCCTCGCCGGGCCTCGAAGGCATCGAAGCCACGACCGGCGTCGACGTGGCCGGCCAAATCATCGAGTATCTCGAGAGCCGCGTGCGCCGCCGCAAGCCCGCAAAAGGTCCTGCGCGCCGCGCCTGAGCCTGCTACGAAGAACTTCGTTGACAAATCCCCCGACTCGCATCTACGATTGCTTACGTAGATTAATCACTCTAGGGGGTATGGTGAAAGCAAATCCGTTGTTTATGCTGGTTTTCGCCGCCGGCGCGCTGTCGACGACTGCCGCTTCGGCTGGCGCCACTGCGGACGGCAAGGTGCTTGAAAAGCCGGTCGCGGCGGACACGCCTGCGGCATTCGCCGAAGTGGCCGCCTCAATTCGCAGCGGGATGCGCGATGGCGGTCGTTACGAGTTTATTCGCCCCGACGAAAAGGCCAAGGTTGGCACCGATCTCGACGAGATGGCGACGATGCTCGCCAAGTTCGGCTCGGTCGCGGCGATGCAGCAGTCCGACAAGGTTCGCCTGTTCAACACGCAGGAACATCTGAACGGCATCCTCACGCACAGCGATCGCAACCGACTCGTATGCGAGCATCGCCCTCCGATCGGAACGAACATCCCACAGACCAGCTGCAAGACGATCGCAGAGGTCGAGAAGGCGCGGCGCGATGCGCAGAAATTTTCGACCGATCAGACCAGCAACGGATTCAAGTGCGTCGGCTCGCGCCCCGGTTCGGGCTGCGCACCGGGTCCTGCGGGCGGCAATTGACGCTGCGTCAACGCGCAAATGCATCGGCGCGCCATGCAAGCGCGTAGTTCGC
>JBDTYX010000099.1:0-11472 GCA_040005435.1 Rudaea sp.
TTCTGTACAAGTGGATAAGTACAGAATTCGCCATTGCGACCGCGCACTGCCACGAGCGAGACCTCGCGATCGAAGGCGATCCACGCCTCGAGGATCAACGGCACGCCGCCGAGGTCGGCCCAAGCAGCGTCGATGTCGTCGGCCCCGCGAATCCGAAATTGCCCCTTGCCGTCGTAGCCGAGGCGACGCGTCTTCAGCACCGCGGGATAGCCGATCGCACGCAACGCGGCGTCGAGGTCCTCGCGGCTGTCCACCTGCGCGAACGCAGGCGTGTCGAGGCCGAGCGAGCGGAACAACGTCTTCTCCGCAAGCCGGTCCTGGGTCGCGGCGAGCGCACGCGGATTCGGAAACACGCGTACGCGCTCGGCGAGCCAAGTCGCGGTGTCTGCCGGCACGTTCTCGAAGTCGAACGTCGCGACATCGACGCTCGCGGCAAACTGCTCCAATGCCGCGAAGTCGCGCCAGTCGGCGGTGATCAAAGGCGCCACTTGACCCGCGCACGCGTCGCTTGCGCTGTCGACGACGAGAAACCGCATGCCGAGCGGCGCGCCGGCCAGCGCGAGCATGCGCGCGAGCTGTCCGCCGCCGAGAACGCCGATCGTCGCGGCACCCGCGTCGGCGCCTGCCGGCACTTGTCGCGCGCCCGGATCCGGCGTGGTCATGCGCGCGGGTCGGGGTTCGCGAGCACCTGCGCGGTCTGTTCCGCACGGAATTTTTCGAGCGCCGTGGCCGCAGCGGCGTCCTCGCGCGCGAGCAGGCTCGTCGCGAACAGCGCGGCGTTGATCGCGCCGGCCTTGCCGATCGCGAACGTCGCCACCGGTATGCCGGCCGGCATCTGCACGATCGACAACAGGGAGTCCATACCATTGAGCGCGTGCGACTGCACGGGCACGCCGAGGATCGGCAGCGAGGTCTTCGCCGCGAGCATGCCCGGCAGGTGTGCGGCGCCACCGGCACCGGCGATGATCGCGACGAGGCCGCGCGCGGCGGCCGACTCCGCATACTCGAACAGCAGGTCGGGAGTGCGATGCGCCGAGACGACGCGCACTTCGTGGGCGACGCCGAGGCTCGCGAGCGTCTCCGCCGCGTGCGACAGTGTTTCCCAGTCGGATCGCGAGCCCATCACGATGCCGACGCGCGGCCGCGTTTCTTCAGTCGTCATTGCCTGTGTCCAGCGCGAGACAAAGACGATATTCTAGGCGCAAATCCTCCACGATCCCATCGCCGCAATGGACAAGCGCCTACTCGACATCCTCTGCTGCCCGGTCAACAAGACCCCGGTGAAGCTGCTGAGCCGCGCGCAGCTCGACGCGATCAATCGCGAGATCGTGCAGGCCGGCGTGAAAACCGTCGCGGGCACTGCAGTCGGCGCCGAGCTCAAGGCGGGCCTGATCACGACCGATGGCAAGGTGATCTATCGCATCGACGAAGACATTCCGGTGATGCTCGCCGACGAGGGCATCGGAACGACGCAATTCAACGCGTTTCCTGCTTGATGCCGGGTGCCTCGGAGCCCGCGGCCACGCGCCCGTGGTTGCGCCTATCGCCGTGAGTCGTTTGCAGAAAGACGTCTATTTCCGCGCGATTCTGCCAATTGGTTCAAGCCTTTGCCACAGGCAACCCGATAAGCTGCGCCCACAGGGGAGCACCTGCCGCCCTGACGGCAACCCAGCACCCTGCGGCTCAGAAGTTGGCGCATGACGAGCAAGAACGACGGCAACAAGGTCATCTCCCTGCCAAACCGCCAGCCGGCGGTGCAGCCAAAGGTCGATCGCCTCGGTGAACCGCTGCACTCGCTGCGCGACCTGTTCCAGCGCCGAATGGGTGAATTGGTCAACGGATTGTTCGACAAGGTCGACGACGCGCTGTTCGACCGCGCCGAAAGCGCGCAGACCAATACCCTGCAAACCCAATGTTTCGAGGGCATGCGCGAGGTCCGGCGCAAGCGTCAGCGCGCCGAACGCCTCACGCTCGATCGCATCGGTCAGGTGTTCATTGACTTCGCGATGGGCAAGCTACAGGCGCCGGTCGTCGAGTCCGCGACCGCGGTTGCCGGTACGCTGTCCCTCGTCGAGGATCACGAACTCGAAGAATCGCTCGCGATCACGAGCATGGTCGCGAAGTCGGAGACGCGGCTTGCGCGCGCGTTGTATGCGCTCAATCGCCGCCTCAGCGCACTGCGCGGCGGCGCGCCGGTCGAGAACGCCACGAACCCGATGGGGCCCGCGCAGATGTGCGACACGTTCCGCATCGGCATGGCCGAACTCGACGTCGAGCTCGCGGTCCGCATCATCATCTACAAGCTCTACGATCGCCACGTGCTGTCGGGCATCGAGCCACTGTACGAGGAAGTCAACGCGCACCTGATCCAGGTCGGCGTGCTGCCCGAGCTGCGCCCGCAGCACGCTCACTCGGGTTCCGGTGCCTCGGCTGCGCGCGCGGCCGCGGCGGCGGCCGCAGCGGCGCATTCGGGCGCGCAGACCGGCGAGGGCGACGCTCGCGGCGAAGGCGCCGCGCCAGGCTCGATCGAGAGCGAAATCTACAGCACCTTGCGCTCGCTCATGGCGATGCGTCATGGCAACACGCAACCGTTGCCGGCTGCCGAGACGGCGGCCGTGGCCGCGCCCGTCGCCGGGCCGCAGATGAGCCTTGCGCCGACGGACCTGCTGTCCGCTCTGCAGATCCTGCAAAACCAGACACTGCAGATGCAAGCCCAAGCGGCGGCGCAGGCGCTGCCGAACGCCACCAATCTCAAACAGGCCCTGATCGACGAGGCCGACCGCCTGCACTCGGGGCCCAAGGCCAAGGTCGCGAGTGTCGACGAGGATACGATCGACCTCGTCGGCATGCTGTTCGAGTTCATCGTCCAGGACCGCAACCTGCCGTCCGAAATGCACGCGCTGCTGGGCCGACTGCAGATTCCTTTCCTCAAGATCGCGATCCTCGATCGCCATCTGTTCAGCCAGAAGACCCATCCCGCGCGCCAACTTCTCGACAATCTCGCGCAGGCTTGCATCGGCAAGGCGGATGGCGCGGACAACGATCCGGCGCTGCACAACAAGATCCGCGAGATCGTCGAGACCATCCTGCGCGATTTCGACGACGACATGAGCCTCATCGAGCGTGCCAACAACGATTTCAGCACCTTCATCGCGAGCACCCGCTTGCGCAGCGACCTCGCCGAGAAGCGCACGGCCGAGACGGTCCAGGGCCGCGAGAAGCTCGATCAGGCGAGGCGCATCGCGTCGAGCGAGGTGCGCAAGCGCACCGAGGGCAGGTCGCTGCCCGCACTGATCCAAAGCCTGCTCAGCGGGCCGTTCGCACAGCTGCTCGTGCTCGTGGAACTGCGTCAGGGCCAGGAGTCCGCCGATTGGCGCCAGGCGCTGAGTTTCGCCGATGCGCTGATCTGGAGCGTGCAGCCGAAGGCCACGAATGCCGACACGATCAAGCTGCAGAATCTGCTGCCTTCGATGAAGGCCTACCTGCGCCAGGGCCTCGTCAAGGTCGGCTGGCAGGACAGCGACACCGACAACATCATCAGGCAGCTCGACGTGTACTACCGCCATCATCTAGAAACCTCGCGCGAGTCGAAAGTCGACGAAGCGCTGACCCAGGTGTTTTCGCCGCTCACGCGTGCCGGCGCTCGCGAAGCCGCGCAGCGCGAGGTAGAGCGCCAACTTGCGAAGGAGGCCCCAGCCGTGGAAGCCCTCGTCACGATGATGGACAGGAGCGCGATCGCAGAGCCCGCGCCAGTCGAACCCGACATCGAGCAGCTCGATGTGGACGCCGCCTACCTCGAGCAGGTCAACGCGATGAAGGTCGGCACCTGGATCGAGTTCAACAACCCCGCGACCGGCATGCGCGAGCGCGCCAAGCTCTCGTGGATCAGCCCGATCAGTTCGAAGTATTTATTCGTCGACCGCAAGGGACTCAAGGTCGCCGACAAGACGATTACCGAGCTCGCCGCGGAGTTCAGCGCGGGCCGCGCGACGATGCTCGACGACAGCATGCCGCTGTTCGACCGCGCGCTGACCGCGGTCGTCGAGCGCCTCAAGACCTTCCAGCCGAAACTCGCCTAGCCGCGCGCGACGCGACGCAAGACTTGCGCGCGTGACGCGAATTCTGCACGCTTGGCGCTGCTGCGCCGAACCGGTTGACTCGCGTGCCCGACCTGAATCCCCCCTCGCCCGACCAGATCCGCGCCGACGTCGAGCGCGCGCTCGCCGAAGACTTCGGCGCGGGCGACGCGACCGCGGATCTTCTGCCCGCGCATGCGAGCGCCGGCGCGAGCGTGCTCACGCGCGAGCGTGCGGTGATCGCGGGCGGCGCGTGGTTCGACGCCTGCTTTCGTGCGCGCGACGCCGCGGTGCAGATCGACTGGCACGTAAGAGAGGGTGATGCCGCCGCCGCCGACACGGTGCTTTGCCACCTAAGCGGCAACGCGCGGGCGCTCGTCGGCGCGGAGCGCTCCGCGCTCAACTTCCTGCAGACGCTCTCCGCGACCGCGAGCGTGACCGCAGAATACGTCGCGGCGGTGCGCGGCACGCGCACGCGCATCCTTGATACGCGCAAGACTCTGCCCGGCCTTCGCCTCGCGCAGAAGTATGCCGTGCGTTGCGGCGGCGGCCACAACCACCGCATCGGCCTGTTCGATGCGATCCTGATCAAGGAGAACCACATCGCCGCCGCGGGATCGCTTGCTACGGCGGTGCGCGCGGTGCGCGCGGCGCACCCGCAACTGATGCTAGAGGTGGAGGTGGAGAGCTTCGCCGAGCTCGACGAGGCGCTCGGCGCCGGCGTCGATCGCGTCATGCTCGATGAATTCAGCGCCGAAGAGCTGCGCCGCGCGGTCGACCACGTCGCGGGACGCGTGCCACTCGAAGTATCGGGTGGCGTGAGCCTCGACCGCGTGCGCGCGATCGCGCAGACCGGAGTCGACTTCATCTCGGTCGGCGCGTTGACCAAACATATCCGCGCGATCGACTTGTCGATGCGGATCAGCGTCGAGCGCTGAACTTCGCCAACGTCAGAGCTTGATGATCCCGCTGTTGACCGCGTACCACGCGGCCGCAGCGACCACTGCGACCACCGCGAAGACGACCCACAACCACGCGAGCGAACGCTTCGCTGCGGGCGGCGAGGTCAGCACGGTCGGCGCCGACTCCTCCTTGCCGGGTGAGACGAGCTGGAAGCGCACGACGTCCATGCGCAGTTCGCCGCCCGCCTTGAGCTGGACCTGGCCCACGACGCGTTGATCGTTGACGTAGGTGCCGTTTGCCGACCCCGTGTCCTCGACCATCACCCCGTCTGGCGTCAGATGCAGGCGTGCATGATGGCGTGAAATCTCCTCGCTCGGGATGCAGATGTCGCAGTCCTGGCTGCGTCCGACCGTCATGGTCCCGCGCACCGGAAAGACCTTGCCGAAGGTCGCACCGGAGACGCCGCGCAGCACGAACTTCGGCAACGCCATGCGTACGCGCGTCTGACCCGCGTCGTCGGCGGGCGTCGGCTTCGCGGTCGCGGCGGCTGCCTTGCGCTCGGTCGCGACAACTCTGCACGAGACGCCGGCAAAGCTGAGCAGGTCGCCGCCCCTGATCTCGGTCGCGGCGGTGATAGGAACGTTGTTGACCGCCGTCGGCGCGCTCATCGCGAGCGGCGTCGCGAACACGCGGCCGCCCTGTTCGCTGACTTCGCAATGGCGCGGGACGACGCCGGGCGCGGTGAGCACCACCTGGCAGGTGGGACTGCTGCCGATCGCGAGCGTCTCGCCAGCGAAGTCCACCGGCGCGTGCTCCCCCCTCGGGAAAAACAGTTTCATCTAGCTGGCTCCTCGCAAATGCCGTTCGGCCGCCGCGCCGGCAGGCGCGAGGCCGCCTTGGCGTCGGGTGGTAGCGTTTCGATGGCCATGCCGCGCGGTTTCAGCGCTCGATCTCGCGCACGACCCGGAAGCCGACCGTGTTCAACCCCACGTCATTGCCGAAGGTATCGCCTGCGGTCGCAGAATCCTTCGGCGCGGACATCCACGAGCGCCCCTTCGCGAGGTGGTCGCGGCAGCTCGCCGATACTGCAGCGCCGTTGCCGCAGGCGGCGACCCAGAGGCGCACGTTGCTCCCTGCCGGGTAACGCGCGGCCGGACCGGTGGCCGCGAAACCATCGTCGCAGTTCGCGCCGTCGCGACTGTCGAACTTCTTGTTGTATGCGGCATCGGCGAGATTGGCGCCGGCGCACTCGCTGCCGCGGGCCGCGATCTGATCGAACTCGGCCGGAGTCAGCAGTCGGTAGCGCTTGCCGGTCTCCCTGCCGAGCCACTGTGCGAACGCGTTCGCCTCGGCCCAACTGATGCAGACCACCGGGTGATTGTCCTCCTGGTCGAATCCCGGCGCCTGCCAGTTGCGGTCGCGCGCCGATCGGAAGAACGATTCTCGATCGCGACACGACGGCTCCTTGCCCGCGAACTCGGCGCGCCCCGAGGCATTCCAGAAGCGACGAAATTCGCCGCGCGTCACGGCGTGGCGGGCGACCGCCGCGCGGCCTCCTCCGAGGATTACGAGATCCGGACCTTCGCCCTGACCGATCTTGTCGCGGAACTCGAAGCCCGGCTCGCCGATCGTCGCGATGACGCGCAAACCTTCCTTCGCCACGGCGTTGCCCGGATCGATCTCGAGCACTTTCTCATAGGCGGTCTTCGCGCCGGCCTTGTTCCACTCCGCCGCCGCGGCCTTCGCCTGGGCGAGGTACGGCTCCGCAGCCTTCGCACGGCGCGCGTCGATCTCCTTGCGCAAGTCCGCGCCTTCATCGATCGTCTTGGCGATGCTGTCGGCGTTCGCGAGATAGCCGAGGTAGGCCTGCATGTCGGCGTTGCCTTGGCTCTTGTCCGCCAGTTCGACGTACTTCTTCGCGATGTCGACGATGCCCTGCTTGGCAGCCTTGCTCTTCGCGTCGCGCTTGAGCACGAACTGGAAGAACTCGAGTGCGTTGTTGCCGACCGGCTGGGTGAGTCGCTGCGCCGCGATGCCGAGACGGCCGAGACGAATGCCCTCGACCGCCGGATCGACGACGGTCGGCAACGCGCTGACGTCGGTCACGGGCACGTACTCTCCAACCCCCGCTTCGGCGGCGGCGTCGAGGCTCGCAATCGCGGTAGCGTCGGTCGCGGCGGCCTTCGTGGTGGGATCGGGAGGTGGCGGAACCGCGGACGTCATCGATGCGGACGACGTGGCCGCAACGTCCGTCGGCGGCGACACGGGGGGTGACGCCCTCGAAGATGGCGCAGCGACGGGCGCAGGCGCGGGTGCCGTGGCGGGCGCGGAGCTCGTTGCCACGACCGCCTCCACAGGCGGAGCTGCAGGATGACGCAGAAACTGCGTGTAGATCGCGACGCCGATCACCGCGACCCCGGCCGCGGCGACCGCGAACGGCAGCCAGCGCGCTTGCGCGCGAGGCGCGTCCTTGGCTGCCGCTGCGTCTTTGGCGCGGCCTGCATTCGCGCCTAGCACCGAAACGTGTGCGGGTTTGGCGGGTTTGGGCGTCGGCGTCGCTCGCTGCATGGTCGCGCCCACGTCTTCCGCGGGCGTTTTCTTCTGCACCGGCGCGCCGGGCGCACTGCTGGCCGGCATGGGTCGCGGCGCGGGTGTGGCCGACGCCGGCAACACCGGACGCTGCACGGTCGCATTGGCCGCGACCGCGGGCGTTTCCGCGGCCGGCAACACCGTCATCTGGATCGTCTCGGGCGCCTTCGCGGCAGAAGAAGCCGCCGCGGGGGTCGCGATCGCTGCGAGCGCATCGATGAATTCGCGCGCGTTCGCAAAACGCTGTGCGGGCTCCTTCGCGAGCGCGCGATCGATCAGCGCCTGCCAGTGGCGGCGCTCGACCGGAAGCCGAGGAATCGGCTCGAACACGTGCGCATAGGCCACCGCGAAGCCATCAGGCCCGGTAAATGGCGGCTTGCCCGTCAGTCCGAAATACGCGAGAGCGCCGAGACTGTAGAGATCCGCGCGCGCATCGAGGCCGGCCCCGCGCGCCTGCTCTGGACTCATGTAGTGGCCGGTCTCCGCGGAGAAATCGGTTCCGGTCGTGCCCGAACTGGCGCCGATCGCGCGCGCGATGCCGAAGTCGGTGAGGATCGGGGCGTCGCCGCTGTCGTAGAGAATATTGCCGGGACGCACGTCGCGATGGACGAGTCCGCGCTGGTGCACGTAGTCGAGCGCTTCGGCAACGCCGTGCAGGGTTTCGACGAGTTGCGCGTCCGTCATTCCTTTCTCGACGCGCGCGGTGAAATCGCCGCCTGCGAGATACTGCATCGAAAAATAGTGCTGGCCGCTCTCGGTCGCATCCACATCGAATACCGGCACGATATTCGGATGCGCGAGGGACGCGAGCGTGCGCGCCTCCTGCAGGAAACGCTGACCGAATGCGGCGTCGCTCGCGAGGCTTTGCGCCATGACCTTGAGTGCCACCTCGCGATCGAGCGATGTCTGCAGCGCGAGGTACACGCTCGCGCTCGGACTGGCGCCGAGTTCTCGCCTCATTTCGAAACCGGGAATTTCGACCACGAGCATCTCCCCCAAGTCACGTCGCTGCCTGACCAAACCATTCTAGCCGAAGCGCCGGCCGACGAACCGACTTGTACTGGAAGAATAAGACCTTACACTGCAAACATGTTCGAAACTATGCTTTGCCTGATCCTCGTGCTCGCCGCCCTCTACGCGTGGCAGAACGCGCTGCGGGCCCGCGACCTCGCACGGTCGCTGGGGCACGGGATCTGTGCCGACGCCGGCGTCCAGCTGCTCGACCAGACCGTCACCCTGTCCGGACTCGGCCTCGCGAGAAACGCGCAAGGCCACCTGCGCCTGCGCCGGAACTACGCCTTCGAGATCAGTCTCGACGGCATGGACCGGCACCGTGGCGGCCTGCAGATGCTCGACGGCCGGCTGCTGTCGTGGAGCCTGCCCACCCACGAGGTTCCGGGCGCGAAGGTCATTCCGTCGCTCGGCAACGTGATCGCATTTCGCCGCAGTGACGACGGCGGACCGCGCCCGCATTGAGCCACGCCACGAAGTCTACTTGACGACGCGCAAATGCGGCCCCTTCTTCGCGGCGACCTCGCCCGCCGCGCCCGTGGGAGGCTGGGTTGGTCCGTTTTCCGCGGGGAACATCATGCCCTGGCCGTTTTCCTGCGCGTAGATAGCGAGGACTGCGGCCATCGGCGCCTCGACCGCCTGGCTCACGCCGCCAAATCGTGCCGTGAAGCGGACGCTGTCCTTGCCGAGTTCCAGCTGCGAGACCGCGCGCGCGGCGATGTTGAGGACGACCCGTCCATCCTTGATCGCACTCTTGGGCACGAGCACGCCCGGTGCGGCCGCGTCGACGAGAATGTAGGGAGTCATGCCGTTGTCCGCGATCCATTCGTACATGGCGCGCAGGAGATACGGGCGGTTCGAGGTCATTACGACGGTGGTGGTCATGCCGTGACTTTGCTACATGGCGCGATCGATGGGAAGGCCTAGCCGCGCAACAACTTCTCATCCTCGGTCAGGCTGCGCGTAAATCCGGGGTTGCGGAAGATGCGTTCGCCATAGTCGTCGATGACGCGCGCCTCGCGCGGCAAGCCGATGTTGAGGCTCGGCAGCCGCCAGATCAGCGGCGCCAACGCGCAGTCGGCGAGGCTCATCTCGGGATTGAGGAAGAATTTTGCCGCCTTGAACAACGGCAGGCTCGCGAGCAGCGCCTCGCGCAGGCGCTTGCGTGCGGTTTCTGCGGGACGACCGCCCGCCTGGATCTGGCTCACGAGCGGCAGCCAGTCGCGTTCCATGCGCACGATGCCGAGGCGCAGGCGCGCACGCGACAGCGCATCCACCGGCATCAATGGCGGGTGCGGATAGCGTTCGTCGAGATACTCGCAGATCACGCCGGTCTCGTAGAGCACGAGGTCGCGATCCACGAGCGTCGGCACGCTGTGGTACGGAT
This sequence comes from Rudaea sp., assembly GCA_040005435.1. Classification (GTDB taxonomy): domain Bacteria; phylum Pseudomonadota; class Gammaproteobacteria; order Xanthomonadales; family Rhodanobacteraceae; genus Rudaea. Next base: position 9,967 of record JBDTYX010000099.1, read on the forward strand.
TGAGGTCGATGAGGTCTTCGGGCGGCGCCTGCGGGTTGACGCCGACGAAATCGTAGGCCACGCCCTTCGCGGCGAGCACGAGACGCACGCGATGGTCCTGCACGCCGTCGCGCGCGGAATAGAGCGTCAAGACGGTACGCGATCGTGGATTCACAGCCATGCTGATTTCCGCCGCCCCTTTAGGAATGGAGTCGCCCGCAACGGCTTCTCCAGTGTCGGCTCAATGTACACCTGCGCTGCATCAGCGCATAGCCCGTCGTCGCGACCGCAGCGAAGTGAACGAAGAACCCCGCGTAGACGATAGGCGCGAAGGGCGCGTGGACCCTCTCCGCATGGGCAAGGGCGACCCGCGCGAGAGGCGCGGCGTCGCCGCGCCTTCCAGTTCGGCTGTCAGTGGACGTCGTTCCAGTATTCGTGCTTGAGCAGCCACGCGATGAACGTGAAGAACGCGAGGTACAGGATCACCCAGACGCCGATGCTTTCACGCTGCAGTGCAGCGGGCTCGCCCACGTATTGCAGGAAGTTCGTGATGTCGCGCGCCGTCTCGTCGAACTCGTGCTCGGACTGCCTGCCCTTGACCGCGAGTTCGAGCTTTTCGACCGCGGGCTCTTCGCCCGGCTTCGCCACCGCGAAGTGCGCGCGCTGTTCGCCCTGCAGTTCCCACAGCACGTTCGGCATCGACGCACCCGGGAACACGGTGTTGTTCCAGCCGACCGGGCGCGACGGATCGAGATAGAACGACTTCAGATAGCTGTAGATCCAGTCCGGCCCCTTCGCGCGCGCCTCGAGCGACAGGTCGGGCGGTGCCTTGCCGAACCATTCCTGTGCGTGATCCGCGGGCATGTTGGAGATGATCTGGTCGCCGATCCTCGCGCCCGTGAACGCGAAGCTCGAGAGGACCTGATCGTTGCTGAGCTTGAGATCCTGTGCGATCCGCGAGTAGCTCATGTATTTGATCGAGTGGCAGCCGGAGCAGTAGTTGAAATACAGGCGGGCGCCCCGCTGCAGCGACGCCGTATTGCCTACGCTCGCGTTCGCCACGGAAAGGCCCGCGCCTTCTTCCGCATGCGTTGTGCCGGCGGCGAACAGGGCGGCGAGGACGAGGCCGGTGCTGGCGATCACGCGTCGGATCATGGGGCGCTGGGTTCCGTTGTTCTGCATGTGGGAATGTTCACGCATGAGTCGTCACCCGCTCCGGCACCGGCTTCGTCTTCTCGAAGCCGAACGCGGTGTAGGCCCAGAGGAACACGAAGTAAGCGAAGTACAGCACCGTCAGCGTGCGTCCGAACATGTTCTCGATGAAGGTAAGGTCAGCATGCGCGCCGAACAGTTGCGGGATCCATTCGGTCGTCTTGCCCGCGCCGATCGCTCCGAGCAGCACGAACACGACCGCAAAGGCCATCAGCGCGACCTTGAAACCCCTGCCGCGGTAGCGGATCGACTTCACGGCGCCGCGGTCGAGCCACGGCACGAGGAACAGCACGGCGATCGACAGGAACATCGCGA
>JBDTYX010000100.1:0-11451 GCA_040005435.1 Rudaea sp.
TCGCCTGCCTCGCGACGTTCCTGCTGTTCTATCTGATGACCGTGTTCACGCTGAGCTGGGGTACCGGGCCGCTCGGCTATCCGCGCGGCCAGTTCCTGATCCTGCAGATGATCGCGATGGTTGTGTTCGCGATCGCGATTCCGATCTCCGCGCGTGCGGCCGACCGACGCGGCGCGCGCACGGTGATGCTCATCGCGACGATCGCGATCATCGCTTTCGGACTCGTGTTCGCGCCGATGTTCGTCGCGAACAACGCGGGCGCCGTCGTCATCTTCCTGTCGGCCGGATTGTTCCTGATGGGGCTGACCTATGGTCCGCTCGGGACCGCACTTTCCGAACTGTTTCCGACCGCTGTGCGCTACACCGGCGCGTCGCTCGCGTTCAATCTCGCGGGCATCCTCGGCGCGTCGCTCGCGCCAGGCATCGCGACCTGGCTCGCGCGCGATCGCGGCCTGCAGTACGTCGGCTACTACCTTTCGGCATCGGCGGTGTTGACCCTGCTCGCGCTGCTGGGGATCGGCGATCGCCCCGCGGAGCGCTGAGGGCGCGCATCAGCGCTAGTCGAGATGCGCGCGCCGCGCCGCGACATCGGCGAGCGCCGACCAGTCGAGGTCACCGTCGCCGTGCGCGAGCGCGTCGAGGAAGCCGTCGCGCAGCGCGTTGGCGAAGGGTAGCGGCACCCGCGCATCGCTCGCCGCTTCGAGCGTGAGACCCGCATCCTTGTAGCCGAGTCTCAGGGCGAAACCCGCGGGCGAGAAGCGCCGTTCGGCGATCAGGCCTGCGTAGGTCTTGTACACGGGCGCCGTGAACAGCGTGCCGGTCATCACGTCGAGGAAGTCGCGTGCCTCGAGGCCGTGCGCGCGCGCGAGCGCGGTCGCCTCGGCCATCGCCTCGATCGCCGACGCGATCATGAAATTACCGGCGATCTTCGCGATGTTCGCGCGTTCTGGCGCGTCGCCGAGCGGCCACAGGCTCTGGCCTATCGCGGTCAGCTGCGCGCGAACGCGCTCAATTGCCGTAGCGTCGCCCGCCGCGAGCACATGCAGCTTGCCGGCCGCCGCCGCGTCGGGACGGCCGAACACCGGGGCGGCGACGTAGTCGATGCCGCGTTCACGGTGCGCTGCGGCGAGCTCCTTCGCGAGCGCGACCGAGATCGTCGCGTGGTTCACGTGCACGCCGCCCTTGGGCATCGCCGCGAGCACGCCGTCGTCGAACAGCACGGCGCGCACCGCGTTGTCGTCGGCGAGCATGCTGTGCAGCACGCCGGCATGAACCGCTTCGGTCGCCGAGCCCGCGGCGACTGCGCCAGCAGCGACGAGTTCCTCGACGGCCGCGCGCGAACGATTCCAGACGGCGAGTTCATGGCCAGCGGCGAGCAGCTGCCTCGCGATGCCCTTGCCCATCGCGCCGAGTCCGATGAATCCAATCTTCATGATCCGCTCCTGTGAATTCGCAGATGTTCTGCGCTGCGCTAGGGAAAAGATAGACGGTGCGGCGTTGCCGGACTCTGAACGCGCGCAGCCGGCGAAGCCTTTCGTTCAGGCCTTGCTGCCGCGATTCGCGAGCAGCGAACGCAGCTCGGTCTTCTCGGCGTCGCTGATGTTCGCTTCGCCCTGTTTCTGCATTAGGTCGTCGATGCGCTGCTGCGTCGTCTGGCGATCGAGCTGGCTCAGCGCATCGCCGAACTCCCTGCGCCACGCGTCCTCGCCACCCGGGAATTCCATCACCGCGAGCTTCTGCAGCGCGCGCACTTCGTCGCGTTCGGCGAAGTGCTCGAGCACCGCGGCGGTCGAGATCTCGGGGCGATTGCGCACGAGCGCGATCAGTTCGATGAGCAATGCGATGCCGGGCTGGCGCAACGCGGAGAACAACTGCGTCGGTTCGATCGCGTTGGCGAAACCCGGGTTCTGCACGAGCAGCGCGACCGCGGAGCGCACGAGCGTGCGCTCCTGCGGCCGCGCGGGCTTGCGCGCGGGTTCGCTTGCCGGAAGATCGATGCGCAGCTTCACGTTCGTGATTCTATCGAGCTCGCCGAGCATGAGGTCGCGGAATGCGCCGTCGGGAATCTGCGCGAGCAGCGGTCGCGCACGCTCGGCGAGGCGCGCCTTGCCGTCGAGCGTGGCGAGGTTGACGTCCTTGCCAAGGTCGCCGAAGAAGAATTCGCTGAGTGGTGTCGCGAGTTTCAGGCGCTCCTCGAATCCCGCGTGGCCTTCCTGGCGCACGAGCGAATCGGGGTCCTCGCCGTCGGGCAGGAACAGGAAGAACGCCTGGCGTCCATCGCGCATGCGCGGCAGCACCGACTCGACCGCGCGCCAGCCCGCGGCGCGGCCCGCGCGGTCGCCGTCGAAACAGAAGTAGACGTCGGCGCAGTTGCGGAACAACAGCTCTGCGTGATCGCGCGTTGTCGCGGTGCCGAGCGTCGCGACCGCCTGGGTGATGCCGTGCTGGAACAGCGCGATCACGTCCATGTAGCCCTCGACGACGATCAGGCGCGGAATCTTCGAATGCGCCTGGCGCACCTGCCAGAGCGCGAACAGCTGTTGGCCCTTGTGGAACAACGGCGTCTCGGGCGAGTTCAAGTATTTCGGACCGTCGTCGGTCTTCGCGAGCACGCGCCCGCCGAACGCGATCGTGCGGCCGCGCCGGTCGGCGATCGGGAACATCACGCGGTCGCGGAAGCGGTCGTACTTCGTGCCGCGCTCGCCGCTCGTGAGCATGCCAGACTTCTCGAGCAGGGCGATGCGCGCGTCGTTCGTGCCGAGCGCGGACTTCAGTCCATCCCATTGGTCGGGCGCGTAGCCGAGGCCGAAGCGCTCGATCGTCTGCGCGTCGAGACCGCGGTCCTCGAAGTAGGCCTTCGCCACCTCGTTCTTGCCGAGTTCGCGTTGATAGAACTTCGCCGCGGCGTCGAGCACCGTGTAGAGATCGGCCGAATCCTCCGCGGGCCCGCGTCGCACGCCGCCCTCGTACGGCACCTTGAGTCCGACGCGACCCGCGAGGTCCTCGACCGCGTCGACGAACTCGAGGCGATCGTAGTCCATGAGGAACTTGATCGCGCTGCCGTGCGCGCCGCAGCCGAAGCAGTGGTAGAACTGCTTCTGCGGACTCACCGTAAACGATGGCGAGCGCTCATCGTGGAACGGACAGCGCGCGGTCCAGTCGCGCCCGGCCTTGCGCAACGGCACGCGCTGTTCGATCACGTCGACGATGTCGACGCGCGCGAGCAGTTCATCGATAAATTGGTCGGGGATGCGGCCAGCCATCAGCGCCATAGTGTAGCCGGCAAGCGTCGCTATTTCGGCAAGATCGGCAGGCATGCGCTGCTAGACTGGCGTCATCGCCTTCGGAGGTGCGCCATGCGCAAAACTCTCGCCTGCCTCATAGTGCTCGCGATGCCCACGACGGGTATTTGCGCGCCCCCCCAACAGGCCGACGTGCTGGTGACGAACGCGACGGTCGTTGACGTCGAACACGCGCGAACCCTAGCCGCACAGGCGATCGCGATCCGCGGCAGCGATATCGTCGCGGTCGGCGCGAGTGCGGCGATCCGCAGCCGGTGGACTGCCGCGAAAGTGATCGATGCGCGCGGACAATACGTGATTCCCGGGCTGTGGGACATGCACATGCACTTCGGCGGCGGCCCGCAACTCATCGGTGAGAATCGCGCGCTGATGCCTCTGTACATCGCGAACGGGATCACGACGGTGCGCGACTGCTCCGGCGACTTGCCCGACCAAGTGCTCGCGTGGCGCGACGAAATCGCGCAGGGCAGACTGCTCGGCCCGACGCTGTACACGTCGGGAGCCAAACTCGAGGGAATCAAGCCCGTCTGGAAAGGTACCCTCGAGGTCGGTTCGAAAGCTGACGTGGACAACGCGCTCGCGCACGAACAAGCGGTGCATGTTGACTTCGTCAAAATCACCGACAGCACGCTCGACCCGCAACTCTTCCTCTACGCGGTGGCTCGCGCGAAGTCGCTGGGATTCAGGACTTCTGCGCACATCCCGATGGCCGATACGATCGCGCAGGCCGTCGACGCGGGCTTGAGCTCGATCGAGCATCTCGACTACGCATTCAAGGCGGGCGCCAGGCACGAAGCCGAGATCTCGGCCGAGTTCGGCGCCGGCAAGATCGATCGCGCCGAGGCAGGCCGACGGATCGACGCGGATTTCGATCCGGCGACGGCGATGAATGCGTACCGTCATTTCGCGGCGCGCGGCGTGTTCGTCACGCCCACGCTCAACATCAGCCGCATCATCGCGTACCTCGACCGCGACAAACACGAGAACGACGCCTACCTCGCGTACCTCGGACCGGGGTTGCGCAAGACCTACGAGTGGCGCATCGAACGCGCGGCCAAGGCGAGCGCCGCGGACATTGCCGCGCGGCATGCGCATTACGAGAAGATGTCGGCGATCCTGCCGCTGCTGCAACGCGCCGGAGTGACGATCATGGCGGGCACGGACGCGGGATTTCTCAATTCGTTCGACTATCCCGGCGTCGGCCTGCACGACGAACTCGCGCTCTTCGTCGAAAAAGGCCTGACGCCCGCGCAGGCGCTGTCATCGGCGACGCGCGCTGGCGCCGCATGGTTCGGCAAGCTCGATCGCTACGGCGCGGTGGCGGCGAACAAGGCTGGCGACCTCGTGATCCTCACGCGCAACCCGCTCGTCGAGATCGGCGCGACGCGTTCGATCGACACGCTGATCTTGCGCGGGCAGGTTTTCGACCGGACTGCGCTCGATGGCCTGCTCGCGCAGACGCGAGCGCAAGTCACCGCGTGGAACGCCGCCGAGAGGCCCGCCGTGAAATAGACGGCAAATGGTCGGCCGCGCGCGTGGCGGCCGCCGATCGCTGTGCAACGCGCTCGGCGAGTCTAGGGGGCGCCTGGCCTCAGCCCAGCGCGGAGAGCTTCGCCTTGACGAGCTCGGACAGCTTGCCCATGTCGGTGCGGCCCGCGACCTTCGGCCTGACGAGGCCCATGACCTTGCCCATGTCCTTGGCACTGGTCGCCCCGGATTCGGCGACCGCGGCGGCAACCGCCGCGTCGACCTCTTCGGCGCTCATCTGCGCGGGCAGGTAATGCTGGATCACGCCGACCTCGTATTTCTCGATGTCTGCGAGGTCCTGACGGCTCGCGGCCTCGAACTGCTGGATCGAGTCGCGGCGCTGCTTGAGCATCTTCTCGAGCACCGCAAGCACCTGCGTGTCGTCGAGTTCGATGCGCTCGTCGACTTCGCGCTGCTTGATTGCGGCGTTGACGAGGCGGATCACGCCGAGGCGATCCTTCTCGCCGGCCTTCATCGCGGTCTTCATGTCTTCGATCAGCTGGCTTTTCAGACTCATGGCAGCAATGTTCCTCTGGCAGGGGATCGGACCACCGGGCAGCGGCTGGCCGAGATCCAGAAATGCAAAAAGCCGATGTCGCTCGCGCAACACCGGCCTCGTGGCTTCGGTCCGGCCCCGCGGGCCAGAGGCAGCGCTCAATACAACCGCTGGCGCTTGGTCACGTCGCGCGACACGCGGCGCAGATGGCGCTTCACCGCCGCGGCGGCCTTGCGCTTGCGCTCCTGGGTCGGCTTTTCGTAGAACTCGCGCTTGCGCGTTTCGGCCAGAACGCCAGCCTTCTCGCAGGTGCGCTTGAAACGGCGCAGGGCGAACTCGAAAGGCTCGTTCTCGCGGACTTTGACGCTAGGCATGGAAACTCCACATAATCTGACAGTTGCCCGTTTCTCCACGGGCGAGCCGCATATTCTATCGTGACCGAATCCCAGATCGCAACCCCAACCCCCTCGAAAAGCGCCGGCGCAGGCCCGGTCCTCGGGGTCGAGACGTCCTGTGACGAGACCGGCGTCGCCGTGTTCGACACGGCGCGAGGCCTGCTCGCGCATACGCTGTACAGCCAGATCCGCATGCACGCGGACTATGGCGGGGTCGTACCCGAGCTCGCGAGCCGTGACCATGTACGCAAGCTGCTGCCATTGGTGCGCGAGACGCTGCGCGCGGCCGGCATGACGACCCAAGACCTCGGCGGCGTCGCCTACACGGCCGGGCCCGGCCTTGTCGGCGCGTTACTCGTCGGCGCGGCGTGTGCCCGCGCGCTCGCCTGGGCGCTCGAGGTGCCTGCGATCGGCGTGCACCACATGGAGGGCCACCTGCTCGCGCCGCTACTCGAGGCCGACCCGCCCGAGCCACCGTTCGTCGCGCTGCTCGTCTCGGGCGGCCATTCGATGTTGATCGAGGTGACCGGGATCGGCCGCTACCGGCTGCTCGGCGACACGCTCGACGACGCGGCCGGCGAGGCGTTCGACAAGACCGCCAAGCTCATGGGCCTCGCCTATCCCGGTGGTCCGGCGCTCGCGAAGCTCGCCGAATCGGGCAATCCGGCGAGGTTTCGTTTTTCGCGGCCGATGACCGACCGGCCGGGGCTGGACTTCAGCTTCTCGGGCCTCAAGACCCAGGTGCTGCTCGCCTGGCAGGCGCAGAACGGCGACGAGAGCGCCAAGGCCGACGTCGCGCGCGGCTTCGAGGACGCGATCGTCGAGACGCTCGTGATCAAGTGCCGGCGCGCGCTCGCCGCGACCGGCGCGCGGCGGCTCGTGGTCGCCGGCGGCGTCGGCGCGAACCGGCAGCTGCGCGCGCAGCTCGCCGCCGCGGCCGAACGAGATGGATTCCGCGTCTACTTCCCGCGGCTCGAGTTCTGCACCGACAACGGCGCAATGATCGCGCTCGCGGGCGCGCTGCGCCTGCAGGCCGGCCTGCATGACGACGCGGCGATCAGGGTGTCGCCGCGCTGGGACCTCGCATCGCTGCCGGCGGTGGGCGAGGCCGCGACCGGCTGACCGCCGCACTGGCGTCAAGCATGCGAGCGCCGGCGCTTGCGCGCGGCCGGCCGATCGCCGAGCATCAGCGCTCGCCGCTCACGCGGCTCTTACAATCCATAACCCACACTGCCGGCGAACACCTGGGATTCCATGGACACCGTATTCATCGAAGACCTGCGTATCGAGACCGTGATCGGCATCTACGAGTGGGAGCGTCGCATCCGCCAGGTCGTCGCGATCGACCTCGAGATGGCTTTCGACAACCGCGTGCCAGCGACGAGCGACCATATCGACGACACGCTCAACTACAAGGCCGTCTCCAAACGCCTGATCGCGTTCGTCGAGGGTGCCTCGTTCCAGCTCGTCGAGACGCTCGCCGAACACTGCGCCGAGATCGTCCTCGCCGAGTTCAAGGTGGGCTGGCTGCGACTCAAGGTGTCCAAGCCCGGCGCGGTGCGCGGATCGAAGGCGGTCGGCGTCGCGATCGAGCGCGGCGATGTCGCGCATGCCGCCAACAGCGCACTATGACGCGCGCCTACCTGAGCCTGGGCTCGAACCTCGAGCCTGAGCAGCACCTGCGTGCGGCGCTTTCCGAGCTGCGCGCGCGCTTCGGCGACATCGTCGTCTCGCCGGTCTACCGTTGCCCTGCGGTCGGCTTCGACGGTCCCGATTTTCTCAATCTCGCGGTCGCGATCGACAGCGGGCTCGATGCCGTTGCGCTCAACATCTGGCTGCACGCGCTCGAGGACCGGCAGGGCCGCCGCCGCGACGTGCCACGTTTCTCGAGCCGCACGCTCGACGTCGACATCGTGCTGTTCGGCGATCTCGTGCTGCAGGGAGCCGACCATCTCGTGCTGCCGCGTCCCGAACTCGAACACGCATTCGTGCTGCGGCCGCTCGCCGACATCGCGCCGCAGGTAGTGCATCCGTTGATTGGCAAGACGCTCGCGCAGCTGTGGGCCGAGCATGCCGCAGCGGACACGCTGCAGCGCGTCGCGTGGTGAAGCGCTAGATAAGCAGCGCGCGTCCGCCGTCGACCTTGAGGATCTCGCCGGTCGTGAAGTTCGCGTCGCGCAGCAGGAACAACACCGCCGCCGCGACGTCCTCGGGCGTACCCATGCGCTTGAGCGCCGAACGCGCGACGAGTTCCTGCTGGTCGGTGTAGTCCTTGCCCGCCTCGGGCCAGAGGATCGCGCCGGGCGCGACGCCGTTGACGCGTACGTCGGGAGCGAGCTCCTGCGCGAGCGCCTTCGTCATCATCGCGAGCGCCGCCTTCGCCATGCTGTAGACCGGATGACCCGCGAGCGGGCGCTCCGCGTAGATGTCGACGATGCTGACGATGCAGCCGCGCGCGTGCTTCAGATGCGCCGCCGCGGCCTGGGCGAGGAAGTAGGGCGCCTGCACATTGCTCGCGAACAGCGCGTTCCACTGCGCGATCGTCGTCGCGCCGACTTCGGTCGGAAAAAAAGCCGATGCGTTGTTGACGATCGCGTCGAGTCGGCCGAAGCGTGCGACGGTGGCTTCGACGATATGTGGCAGCGCGTCGATGTCCGCGAGCTCGCCCGCGATCGCGAGCGTGCTCGCCGCACGCCGCGACTCGAGCTCTGCGCATAGCGCGGTCATCTCGGCCTGCGAGTGCCGGTAGTGCAGCGCGAGATCGTAGCCCGCCGCGTGCAGCCGGCGCGCGATCGCCGCGCCGACGCGCCGCGCGGCGCCGCTGATCAGCACGACGGGAGGCGTGGCGGCGGAAGCGTTCATCGGCTGCGGCTCATGCGAGCCATTGCAGCCGATTTGCGGGTAAATTGCCAGCATGCACGCCAAGCTGCCCACGCCGAGCCCCGATGAAATCGAACATAGCAAGCGCCTCGTCGCGCTGATCCGTGGCGAGATTGCGAGCGCGGGCGGCGCGCTCGATTTCGCGCGTTACATGGAGCTCGCGCTGTACGCACCGGGCCTCGGTTACTACAGTGCCGGCGCGACGAAGTTCGGCCGCGCGGGCGACTTCGTCACGGCGCCCGAGCTTGGCTTCGTGTTCGCGCGCTGCCTCGCACGCGCTGTCGCACCGATCCTGCACGCGTGCGCAGGCGGCGACGTCGTCGAACTCGGACCTGGCAGCGGCGCACTCGCGGCCGAGCTGCTGCTCGAACTCGAGGGTCTCGCCGCGTTGCCCGCGCGCTATCGGCTGCTCGAACGCAGCGCCGACCTGCGCGCGCGTCAGCGCGAGACGCTCGCGCGCCGCTGCCCGCATCTGCTCGCGCGCGTCGGCTGGCTCGACGCGCCGCCGGCGCAACCTTGGCGTGGCGTGCTCGTGGCCAACGAGGTCGTCGACGCATTGCCAGTGAGCTTGTTCGCGTTGCGCGAAACCGGGTCGTTCGCGCGCGCGGTGGCTCTCGACGAAGCGGGCAATTTTCGCTGGCGCGAGGTCGAGGCCCATCCCGAGCTGCGTTCCGCGCTCGCGGGTTGCCTCGCCGAGCACGCGCGGCTTCCGCGACCGTACCTCTCCGAAGTCTGCACGTTGCTGTCGCCCTGGATCGCCGAAGTCACGCGCACGCTCGACACCGGCAGCGCGCTGTTCGTCGACTACGGCTACGCGGGCGGCGCGTTCTACGCCGCCGCGCGCCGCACGGGCACGCTGCGCTGCCACTACCGCCATCGCGCGCACGACGATCCGCTGATTCTCGTCGGCCTGCAGGACATTACGGCCTGGGTCGATTTCGACGCGCTCGCGCGCGCGGGCGCGCAGGCCGGATTTGCCGTGACCGCGCACGCGACGCAAGCGAGGTTCCTTGTCGCGCACGGGCTCGACGAGGTGTTCGCGGCTGCCTACGCATCCTGCAGCGACGAGCGCGAACGCTATGCACTCGCGCAGGAAGTGAAGCGGCTCACGCTGCCCGCGGAGATGGGCGAGCGCTTTCGCGTGATGGAACTGCGTCGCGCAGGGCGATAGCTCTCGGCCGCTTCGCGCGCGGTGAAGCACCACCCTCACCCGCCGACCTCTCCTGCCGGCAGGAGAGGTGAGCAACCGGTTCTTTTCCGAAGTCGGACGAGCGTGGCGCTCGCGCCTGCAGCGTTCGCGCGGGCCGCTAGCCGCGATCGACCGTCGCGATCGCCGCGATGCGGGCCTCGCGCATCGCCGCGCCGATCGCGGGGCCGCGCAATCCCTGCGCGAGGAACGGCTGCGCGGCGACCTGCGCGCACGCGGCGAACGCCGCGCGCAGATACACGCCTTGCGGATACCCCGACTCGGCGAGACCGCGTCGGCCGCGCTTGTCGGCCTCGCAGACGAGCAGGAACTGGCCCACGCGTTCGGGGCGGCGAAACGCGTCGAGCTGCTCGAACACGCCGAGTACGGTCGCCGGCTTCAATTCGAGCGCGCTGTGCGCGAGCAGGTGAAGCTTGCAGGCAGCCTGCGCGAGCGCGGCATATTCCGCGGGCACCCTGAGCCGTTCGCAGAGCGCCGCGACCGGCGCGAGGCCGCGATGCTCGTGGCCGATATGCCGCGGCAGAACATCCGCTGGCGTCAGCGCCTTGCCGAGGTCGTGCACGAGTGCGCAGAAGCCGATCAGCGCGTCGCCGGGCGCGAGCCGCGCGGCCATGTCGACGACGAGTTCGATGTGCAGGCCGGTGTCGACCTCGGGATGGTACTCCGCGCGCTGCGGCACGCCATAGAGCGCGTCGATCTCGGGAAACAGCGCGCGCAGCGCGCCACATGCGCGCAACGCCTGCAGGAACGCGCTCGGCGTCGCCTCGCCCAGCGCCTTGTGCGTCTCGGCCCAGACGCGCTCGGAGACGAGGTGGTCGACTTCGCCGTCGGCGACCATCTGGCGCATCAGCGCGAGCGTCCCGTCGGCGATGCGGAACCCGCGTGCGGCGAAGCGCGCGGCGAAGCGCGCGATGCGCAGCACGCGCACGGGATCCTCGGCGAATGCGGGCGAGACGTGGCGCAGCAGTTTCGCGTCGAGGTCGGCTGCGCCGCCGAACGGGTCGATCAGCGTGCCGTCCGCATCCTCGGCGATTGCGTTGATCGAAAGGTCGCGGCGACGCAGGTCGTCTTCGATCGTGACCGACGGATCGGCATGGAAGACGAAGCCGTGATAGCCGCGGCCACTCTTGCGTTCGGTTCGCGCGAGCGCGTACTCCTCGTTAGTCTGTGGGTGCAGGAACACCGGAAAGTCCTTGCCGATCGGACGGTAGCCCGCGCGCTGCATCTCCTCGGGCGTGGCGCCGACGACGACGTGGTCGCGGTCCTGCACCGCGATGCCGAGCAGGCGATCGCGCACCGCGCCGCCGACGAGATAGGTCTTCATCTCGACATTATGCGGTGGCGGCATCGGATTGTGCGCGCGCCGGCGCGCCGAGACCCCGTGCGTGCGTCGGCTTGAAACGTGGACGTGACGAGCAGCGAGCCGATCCGCAGGCCGTACGCCTCAATGCGCCGGCTTCGGCGGCGCGCCGGGCGCCGCTTTCGGCACGGCCTTGGCTTCCTCGGCCGTCAGCGTGAACGTGCGCGGCGCGACGGGCTGCGCGCTCGCGGGGCAGCTCACTACCTTGCGCTCGGTCTTGTCGTCGGGCATCTCGTAAGCCTGGCCGATGCGTGGCAGGCGCGCCGAGAGCGGCTGCACCTTGC
>JBDTYX010000101.1:0-11449 GCA_040005435.1 Rudaea sp.
CGCGCGATGCAGCAGGCGGCACTGAAGCTATGGTCGATCGACATGACCAAGAACTTCGTCGATGCACAGAAGGTCGTCGCCGCGCGCGCGCGCGCGAATGGCCTCGCCGCGCTCGGCCAGTGGAGCAAGGCGAAGGCCGCCTAAAACGCAGCGCGAGAACCTGTTCGCCACTCCGACGGGCGCCACCAGGCGCCCGTTTGCTTTGGCGCGCCACTCACCTGCAGACAGGCCGCGCTTCCGCGACGGCGCCAGTGCCCAGAAGGGCGAGCGCAAGTGCGCGGCAGTTCACTTGGCGGATGCCGCCGGAGCAGCAGCCGGCAATACGGCCGTATTCTGAGACGCCGCAATGCGCCAGACGCCAGCACGCCGCTGGTAGACATGTTTCATGCGCGTCAGAAGCAGGCCCGCTGAGGTGGCGACGGCACCAGGCGGCAGCGCGCGCGCTCCAGTCACGCGGATGTCGGTCTCGACGACGGCGACGTCGGCACGCAGGAACTGGATTCGCCGCACCGTGCTCTCGAAGTGGCTGCCCTTGAATGGGCCCGAGAGGATTTCGTTGGTGCGGTCACGGATCGCCGCCGGATTCGGCATGACTCCGCCGAGGATGTTGATCAGTTCGCCTTCCGGCCAATATTCGGCCGCCCACATGGCGCCATCGGCGTTGTTCCAAGATCGCTCGAGGCGTTCGAGCGATTGCCTGAGCGGCTGTTCTGCGACTGAATCTGCGCGGCAAGGCATCGCGCCGCAATCGAGCATAGCCCACAGTGCGAGCGTTGCGAGGATTCTGGTAGTCATCGACGATTTCCTCTGGATCAGGTGGGGCCACTGTGGCCGACAACGACGTCGTCACGCAAATCAACCGCTGCGTCGTTGCGCCATCGTCGGCCAACAAAACTATGGATCGAAGCGGACACCGACTGCGGTCGCGCAGCCGGTGGCGACGAGGTTGCCCGCGGGGTCGAAGAACTGGATATCCGCCTTCGGCGTCGTGAAGCCGTCGCCGCCCGGCTCGAGCACGATGGTCTGACTGATTTTCTGCGTCTTAACCAACGCGCCGTTCATCGTGACGAACGCGAGTGATGCGGCCTGAAATTGGCGCTTGTGCTGCGTGCGGCTCCACACCCCATGGCCCGGTCCGCGAATCGCCGGGAAGAACAGCGCATTGGCCGTCGTTTCGACGAGCGTACCGCCGTCGGCGAAAGTGAGCAGGGAATAGAACGGTACGCCGATCGCCGCACCAGACTGGCAGTCGTGCAGCGCCACCTGCGTCTGCCAGGTACCTTCCAGGCCATTGGAGTCCGCTTGCCAGTTGAATGCGCGCACGGGTGTTGCCGCAGCGCATGCGAGCACGCATGCACTCGCCAGCAGTAGCGGCTGCCGCGAGACGAGATGTTTCGTGTTCATGATTTGCTCCTTTTGTACATGAAGAAGTGCGGCGCCGTCGCAGGCTTGGTGATCGGCGTGTATTGGAACAACAAGAGCCAGCTTCACATGTGCAGGCCAAAGACGCTTGCGAGAAAGTGTCATCGCGACATTATTTTGTCGTAATGGCACTGCAGTGTCATAAACCTAATGCTATGATCGGCATATGTCAACCACAAATTCCAATCGGTACTCACACACCGGGCTGCAGGAAGGCCGTGGCAATCAAAAACTGCGCACACGGCGCGCGCTGCTCGTGACCGCAGCCGAATTGATTGCGAGCGGTCGGCGGCCGACCGTCGCCGAAGTGGCCGATGCCGCGCATGTCTCGCGGCGGACCGCGTATCGCTATTTCCCCACGCAGTTGAAGCTGATGGCAGAGGCGGCCCTCGAGGGGCTGCGGCCGACGATGGAGGGGACGCTGGAGTCCGCGCCGAAAGGCACGACCGTCGGAGCGATCGAAGCGCGCATCGACGCGCTCGTCGAACAGATGCAGCGACTCGCGTTGTCCAACGAGAATCTGCTGCGCACGATGATTCACGAAACCGTGCTGCATCCGCCCGGCAACACGCGGCCGTCCCGGGGCACGCGTCGCATCGAATGGATCGAGGCGGCGACCCAGCCGCTGCGAGCGCGACTCGGCGCTGCCGCGCACGCCCGCCTGGTCTCAGCGCTGTCGCTGACCATGGGTATCGAGGCGCTGCTGGTGCTGCGTGACATCCGCGGCTTGTCGGCCGCACAGGCAGTGCAAATCAGTCACTGGATGGCGAGGGCCCTTCTCAAGCAGAGTCTTGCGGAAAGACAGGCCGAGCAGCGCAGGTCGCGCAGCAAGCCTGCGTGACGCCGGACTTTCCGCATAGTCTCCGGGGCGAGGCGCTTCATTCCGGCCGGTGCGCGCCTCGCTGCCTTCGACCGGCAGCTGCGTGTCGATGACGCCTGGCGCAGCCGCTACTCGAGGGCCTGCCGATAGTGCGCGAGCATCGCCTCGCCATAGCAACAAAAGATCAACCGCTCGGGTCGAGCCTCTCGCCACGCGCGCGCCTCGCGTACTGCGATGACGACCGCCGACGCGACGGGGTAACCGTAGACGCCGCAGCTGATCGCGGGAAACGCGATGCTCGCGAGCCGCTGCTCGGTCGCAATGCGAAGGCACGCCCGGTAGCAGTCTGCGAGCAGCGCAGGCTCTCCCTCACCGCCTCCGCGCCAGACCGGGCCGACCGTATGGATCACGAATTTCGCCGGCAGCTCGAAACCACGCGTGATGCGCGCCTCGCCGGTCGGGCAGCGCATGCGGGGAAGCATCTGCGGCAGCGCGCGGCAGGCTGCGATGAGGCCCGGGCCCGCCGCGCGATGAATCGCGCCGTCGACGCCGCCGCCACCGAGCAGCGTCTCGTTGGCCGCGTTGACGATCGCGTCGACGCACAACGCGGTGATGTCCCCTTCGACGACCTCGATGAGCGTCATAACCCTTTTCTATTCCGGGTGGGTTCCGTCGCGCGCAATCGCAAAGCGGGCGGCGCAGCCCACATGGCGGCGGCTTTTCGCTGCGGGCGCAGGTAGCATAGACGCATGGACACGAAAAAACCCGGCGAGAACCCCTGGCAGAATGCGCGCATCAAGCCGCCTTCGGCACGCAAGGACGGCGACCGGCCCGCGCGCCCGCCGCGTGCTTTCCGTGGGCCGGTCAACGTCTCGGCGAGCGGCGCCGCGGAAGAGCCGCCGCGTCGCCCGGAGAGTGCGCAGCGCCGCGGCCAGGAGCTTCGCGTCCACGGCCGCAACGCCTGCCTCGCGGTGTTCGCGCATCGGCCGGACGACGTGCGCAAGGTGTACCTAACCGAGGCGCGCATCGGCGACTTCAAGCCCGTGCTGGCGTGGTGCGTGAAGCATCGCCTCGGCTATCGCGTCGTCGAGGCCGAAGACCTCGAACGCCTCACCGAGACCCAGCACCACGAGGGCGTCTGCTTCGAGGTCAGGCGGCATCCGCCGCTCGCGGTCGATGCGATGCTGCAGGCGATAGACAGCGCGCGCCCCGCGCTCGTGGCGTGGCTGGACGGCGTCGGCAACCCGCACAACGTTGGCGCGATCCTGCGCAGCGCCGCCAATTTCGGCATACAGGGCATGATCCTGCCCGCGCAAAACTCCGAACTGTCCGGCGCCGCGCTGCGCGTCGCCGAGGGCGGTGCGGAAAGCGTGCGCCTCGCGTACGCACGCGAGGGCGAGGACGTGGCCGCTGTGCTGCATGCGGCAGGGTTCAAGGTCGCCGGCACGGTGCCGCGCGATGGCACTCCGCTGTACAAGACGACGTTCCCCGCGCGCCTCGCGCTGGTGCTTGGCGCGGAAGGCGAGGGCATGTCGAAGCAACTGATCCGTGCGGCCGACCTGCGCATCACGGTGCCGGGCACGGGCGCTGTCGAGAGCCTCAACGTGTCGGCGAGTGCCGCGGTCGTGTTCGGCGAGTTCTGGCGCCAGCATCCGCCGCGCTGAGCCAGGCGTCGTGTCCGCGCGGTCAGCGCGCCGCAGGCAACTCGTCGCGCTTGCGCCAGACGAGGATCGCGCCGATCAGCGTCGTGATCGCGAGGCCGGCGCCGAATTCGTCGACGTACCACGCCGTGTTGCCGGTGTTGGTCGTGAGCGGCGTGAAGATCAGCTGCACGAACAGGTTGTGCGCGCCATGATAGATCGCGGCCGGCCAGAGGCTGCCCGAGCGCAGCCGCAGCCACGCGGCGATGAATGACGACGAGACGACCATCACCGTGAAGCAGGTCAGCGCATACCAGGCCGGGGTGCCCGCGTTGTAGTCGCTGAACAGGATCGCCGGGAAATGCCAGGCCGCCCACAGCAGGCCGCTGATCAGGCCGACGCCGAAGAACCCCGTAACCTTGCTCAATTCCGGCACGAGAAAGCCGCGCCAGCCGATCTCTTCGCCAAGCGCGCGCGTGGTCTTCGGAATCAGACCGACGCTCATCGACACGAGCACATAGGCGAGCAGCGCGGCAGGCATCGGCAGTCCCGCGAATCCGTATTCCTGCGCGACCTTCGCGACGAAATCGACGTTGTAGAAGCCGCCGAGTCCGCTGCCCCAGATCGCGAGGTATGCGGGCAGCGCGTACAGCACCGGAATCACGTAGGCCCAGGCCTGATAGCGGCCGCTGCCCCAGGACCAGCCCAGGTCGCGCACGTTCTCGCCGAACAGTCGTTTCGTCAGCAGTGCGGCGGCGCCGGGACACCACATCACGCCGGTGATCAGGATCACGTTGCCGGGCGCGCGGCGATCGAGATACTGGAACAGCGCGCTGAAGATGAGCGTCAGCGCGTAGAAGACGACGATCTTCTTCCAGATTCGCGCTCGGCTCTCGATCATGTGGGCTCCCCGCGGATCAAACACCTACTTCTTCAGCGCGAGTACGAGCACGCCGGCCGCGATCAGCGCGATGCCGAACCACTCGCGCGGCGCCGGACGCTCGCCGAGGAACGCGAATGCGAACACCGCGACGAGGACGATGCTGAACTTGTCGACCGGCGCGACCTGAGACGCATTGCCGATCTTGAGCGCGCGGAAGTAGCACACCCACGACGCGCCTGTCGCGAGCGCGGACAGGACCAGAAACAGCCACGTGCGCGACGAGAGTTCGGCTGGGTTGCTCCACTTGCCCGCGAGCGCGACGAACACGCCGAGGACGACGAGGATGACCGCGGTGCGGATCAGCGTAGCGAGATCGGAGTCGACGCCCTCGATGCCGATCTTCGCGAAGATTGCGGTCAGCGCCGCGAACACCGCCGAGCCGACCGCCCAGAAGAACCAGTTCGTTGTCGCCATGCTGCGCACCCTCGGGATGCCTTTTACGATGATGGGATGCCCGTACTCGCGGAAGCCTAGCACGCGCCCACGCCGCGGCGGGACGCCGCGACGTGGCACGATCGCGGCGAACGAGGCGCGTCGCGGCGCGTCAGTCGCGTTCGCGCTGCAGATACAGGATGCGCGCGTTCGCGTCGCCGCCGATGCCCTGGGCGATCGCAGCTAGCTGCCAGCCGTCTTCGCCTGCGGAGCGCAGGTAGTCCCATTCCATCGAGCAGGTCTGCAGCGATTCCTCGACGCGGTCTCCGACCGGCGGCCGGTTGCCCTGCCATTCGCCATTGACGAAGGTCACGCACGCGCTCTGCACCTGGCAGACGCGAAAATCGAAGCGCTTCATCGTCGCGTGGCCTAGTCCTCGCCCTTTTCTTTCTTGAATGCGCCCGGCGCCGAGCCGAAGTCGCCGTCCGCCTGCGCGGCAAGGTATGTCCATGCGGCATAGACCGCCACGTTCTGCGCGAGATCCTTCGGATCGACCTTGTCGAACGTGTCGTTGGCCGTGTGATGCCAGTCGAAGTAGTGCGTGCCGTCCTGGGTCAGCGTCAGAGCCGCCATGCCCTTCTTGTGCAGCGCCGACAGGTCGGGGCCGCCGCCGGCGTCGCGTTTGGGATCGTACGCGACGCCGAGCGGCGTGAGCACCGCGGCGATCTGCGCGATCGCTGCGCGCGCCTGCGGCTTGACGCTCGCGCTCATGCGCCAGACCGGACCCGCGCCGAAGTCGGATTCGCTGCCGAGAATGTGCTTGCCGACTTCCGTTGCGTGCACGTCGGCGTAGGCATTGCCGCCGTAGAGCCCGGCTTCCTCGTTGGCGAACGCGATCACGCGGATCGTGCGCGCGGGGTGCTCCGGCAGCCGCGCGATCAGGTGTGCCGCGGCGGTCGCGATCGCGACGCCCGCGCCGTCGTCGATCGCGCCGGTACCGGGATCCCAGGAATCGAGATGGCCACCCATCTCCACGATTTCATCGGGCTTCGTGCTGCCGGTGACCTCGCCGATCACGTTCGCGCCGACGTAGTCACCATCGAAGCCGACGTCGATGTCGAGCTGCACGCTGACCGGCTTGCACGTCGCGAGTTCGCGTTCGAGCTGGTCCGCGTCGGGATTCGACAACGCAGCGGCCGGGATGCCTTTCGCGTTGCCGAACTCGGTGACGCCGGTGTGGGCGATACGCTCGTTCGCATCGGTGCCCGCCGAGCGCAGCAGGTAGGCCGCGGCTCCCTTGTCGGACGCGGCGGCCGGGCCCGTGACGCGGATCGCCGAGGCCGTGCCGTAGTCGGTGCCATCGCGGCTGCGCTGCATGTGGAAGCCGATGTAAACGATTCGGCCCTTCACGGCGGCCGGATCCGCGGCCTTGAGCGCGGCGAGGTTATCGAAGCGTACGACTTCGGCGCTCATGCCGCCATTCGGCGTGGCGACCGAGTGGCCGAGCGCAGCCAGCACGAGGCGCTGCGGATACGGCGCGAGGATCGCTCCCAATTCGTGGCGGCGCACCCATTTGGGGTACTTCACAGGTTCGGAATAGACCTTGTCGAAGCCGAGCGCCTTGAACCTCGCGCTCACCCACTCGCGTGCTTTCGCGTCGTTTTCGCCCGCGGCGAGGCGCGGACCGATCTCGGTCGTCAGCGCCTCCAGCAAACGGTAGGCCGTGTCGTCCTTGAGCGCGGCGTCGCGCAGCAATCCGGCTTGCGCGAGCGCGGGTGCGGGAATGCGCGTGACCTGATCGGCGCCGGCCGCGAAAAGCGTGCTGCAGTTCACCAGTGCGATGCATAGGAATGAGTATTTCAAGCGTGGGCTCCGTCGGATATTTGCGGCCGATCGCCGCGTAGGCTGTGACGACCACGTTGCCGTGGTCACGAATGGGTTCATCGCGATTTTACGTCTGCTTCTGCGGAAAGTGCGCAATTCATTGGCCGATGGCTTGGAAGGGGGAAGCCGTGGTAGACGCCATGCGGCTTTCGGGCTGAGACTCCGCGGTCTGCATCGCGGGTTTCCTCAGCGGCAAGACGCTGACCGAGACATTCGGCCTCAGAGACGCGCAGGCGAAGTAGTTCTTCAAGAAGGCGACGACCGTGCACCTCAACCTGTCGGGTAGCTCGCAGTACGTCTCCGAGGCCTCGCTGTACTTCGGCTTGCGCATCATCGGCGACTGATTGGCGGGACTGAGCGGGACGGATCAGCCGACCAAAAGATCGGGCGCCGCGAGCGCCCCTTCTTGTGGCAACGCGCCTCGCTCAGGGGCGCCGTTTGAGCTCGTCGCGGATCTCGGCGAGGAGCTTCTCGCTCGCGGTCGGCTCGGGCGGTGCTGCCGGTGCAGCTTCCTCCTTCTTGACCATCTTGTTGACGATCTGGACGACGACGAAGATCGCCGCCGCTATGATGACGAACTGGATGATGCTGTTGAGGAACAGTCCGATCGCGAGATCGACCTCGCCCTTGCCGTCCGCGCCGGGCGCCTTGAGCACCCACTTCCAGGCCGAGAAGTCGACGCCCCCGATCATGAGGCCGATCGGCGGCATGATCACGTTGTCGACCAGCGCCGTGACGATCTTGCCGAACGCCGCGCCGATCACGACGCCGACCGCGAGGTCGAGTACGTTGCCGCGCAGGATGAAGGCCTTGAATTCGCTCGCTAAGCTCATGCGGTCACCTCTTCGGTTGTTGACGTTCTCGGCACATTGCAGGCAACGGTATTCAATTCAATCTACACGATGTTCGCGCACAAGGCAGCCGCGGCTCAGGCGATACGCCCGCGCAGTTCGGCGACACCCGCGAGGCGCGCATGCCAGGCGTCACCGACGCTGAGCGCCGCGACGCCGGCCGGCGTGCCCGTGAAGATCAGGTCGCCCGCGGCCAGTTCGAACAATTTGGATAGCTCGGCGATGATCTGCGGCACGCTGAACAGCATCTGGTCGATGTCACTGTGCTGGCGCCGCAGGTCGTTGACGTCGAGCGACAGCGCCGCGTGTTGCGGGTGGCCGATCTCGCTCGCGAGGTGCAGCGCGGACACCGGTGCGGAGCGGTCGAAACCCTTGGCGACGTCCCACGGATTGCCCTTGGCCTTCGCGGCAGCCTGCAGGTCGCGTCGGGTCAGGTCGATGCCGACGCCGTACGCGAACACGTGGCGCAACGCGTCGGACTCCGCGATGTCGCTGCCGCCGGAGTGCAGTGCGACGACCATCTCGACCTCGTGATGCACGTCCGTCGATGCCGACGGATACGGAATCGAGGCGTCGTCGGGCACGATCGCATCGGCCGGCTTGCAGAAGAACAGCGGCGACCCCTTGTCGACGGTCGCGCCCATCTCTTTCGCATGATCGGCATAGTTGCGTCCGATGCAATAGATGCGGTGGACCGGAAAGGTCAGGTCGCTGCCTGCGATGGCGACCTGCGGTTGCGGGTGTGGCGGAAAGCAGAAGCTCATGTTCTTTTCCCTGCGTCGATGGTCGCGCGTCGTTCGACGCGCCAGACGAATTTTAACCCCGACCAGACCTCGCTGACTGCACAGACCTTGATGTCGACGAGGCCGAGCGGCAACACGATTTCGCGCAGCGTGCCCTCGCCGATGTCGCTCGCGACGCGCGCCGACTTCTTCGGCCACGAAACCCACAGCATGCCCGTGGCCGCGAGACGCGGCACAATCTTCTTGAGCGCGTGCTCGAGTTTGGATCGTTCGGCCGCGAAGATATGGGCGAAGTCGACTCCCCGCGCATTCGCGGCGACGATTTCGATGCCGGCTTCGTCAAGGTCGCACCACTCCCGGTATTCGGCGGGTACGTCGTGCAGGCTCACGCGCATGCCGGCCTTGAGTCCCAGCTTTTGCGACAGCGGCTTGCGAGAGTAGCCGACGGAAATCGCGCGGGCCTTGGCGGACGCAGCTGACATCTGTCACCTCGCTTTCGTGAGCATTCGTTCTGTCACATGCGGCAGCATGCTGGCAGTCTATGGCAAACTTACAGACCATTACACGCATCGATTCGGAACGGAGCTCGTGGACAAATCGGAATTGCTCAGGGAATTGCGCATAGACAAGGCGCAACGCGACGACCAACGCGGCGGCAGCCGCGGCGCGCTGGTCGCGGCCGTCGTCGTCGTCGCGCTCGCGCTTCTCGCCGGTGGCGCCTGGTATTTCCTCGCGGCCAACAAGACGTTCGAGATCGACGCGGCGACCGCCGCACCGCCGAGCGCGGGTGGCGCCGATACCGCGGTCCTGCAGGCGACCGGATACGTCACGGCGCGCCGCCAAGCCACCGTGTCGGCGCAGATCACCGGGACAATGAAAGACGTGCTGATCGAGGAAGGTGATCACGTCAAGGAAGGCCAGGTGCTCGCGCATCTTGAAAGCACGGCGCAGGAAGCGCAGCTCGCGCAGGCGCAGGCCGGCGCGCGTGCGCAGGCGGCGTTGCTCGTGCAGTATCAGGCGCAGCTCGCGCAAAGCAACCGCGATCTCGTGCGTGCGCAAGACCTCGTCGGGCGCAAGCTCGTATCCACCCAGTCCGTCGAAGTGGCGCGCACGCAGGTCGAGACGCAGAGCGCGCAGATCACGGCGCAGCGGCGCCAGGTCGAGTTCGCCGAGGCGTCGGTGCGCGGCGCGCAGGTGCAGCTCGACTACTGCACCGTTCGTGCGCCTTTTAGCGGCGTGATCACGGCGAAAGCCGCGCAGGTCGGCGAAATCGTCTCGCCGCTGTCGGCGGGCGGCGGGTTCACGCGCACCGGCGTCGGCACGATCGTCGACATGGAATCGCTCGAGATCGAAGTGGACGTCACCGAGTCCTACATCAACCGCGTCCAGCCGAAGCAGCCGGCGCAGGCGATTCTCGACGCGTATCCCGATTGGAAGATTCCCGCGCACGTGATCGCGATCATCCCGAGCGCCGACCGGGGCAAGGCGACGGTCAAGGTGCGCGTCGCGATCGAACAGAAGGATCAGCGCGTGCTGCCCGACATGGGCGTGCGCGTGTCGTTCCTCGAGGAAGCGAAGAAAGCGGATGCACCCGTACCGAAAGGCGTGCTCGTGCCCGCGTCGGCGATCGTGCAGCGCGACGGCAAGAGCGTCGTCTTCGCGGTCGACAACGATCACGCGCGCCTGCGCCCGGTGACGCAGGGTCAAACCTACAACGACCTGCGCCTCGTCGAGGGCATCGGCGCCGGCACGAAGGTCGTCAAGCAACCGCAGGCCGAGATGACCGACGGCGCGAAAATCGCGATCAAGGCCGCGGCGCAGTGATCGACACGAGTGCGAATGTCGAAAGCGGGTGCTTTCGATCGTCTACAACGCAATGAATGCGCGAACCGGCGGTCCGGGATCGCAACAGCCAACGAATCATGCCGGCACGTGCCGGCAATCGATCCATCGAGGGAGAAGTCATGGCAAATCTCGTTGAAATCCGCAACGTCAGCAAGGTCTACGAGCGCGGCAAGCAGAAGGTTGAGGTGCTGCATCACATCGACCTCGACATCGCGCAGGGCGACTTCCTCGCGCTGATGGGGCCATCGGGTTCGGGCAAGACTACATTGCTCAACCTCATCGGTGGGCTCGACTCACCGACCGAGGGCAGCCTCGGCGTCGGCGGCACGCGCATCGACAATCTCGGTCAGGGCGCGCTCGCGAAGTGGCGCGCATCGAACGTCGGCTTCATCTTCCAGTTCTACAACCTGCTGCCGATGCTGTCGGCGCAGAAGAACGTCGAACTGCCGCTGCTGCTGACGAAGCTCAATGGGGCGCAGCGCAAGAAGAACGCAAGCGTGGCGCTGCAGCTCGTGGGCCTCGCGGATCGCGCAACGCACAAGCCGACCGAGCTCTCGGGCGGCCAGCAGCAGCGCGTCGCGATTGCGCGTGCGATCGTGTCCGACCCGACTCTGCTCGTCTGCGACGAGCCCACGGGCGACCTCGACCGTCAGTCGGCAGAAGACGTGCTCGGTCTGTTGCAGATGCTCAACAAGGAGCACGGCAAGACCATCGTCATGGTGACGCACGATCCCAAGGCTGCCGAATACGCGCGACACACGCTGCATCTAGACAAGGGCACGCTCGTCGAGCAGGTCGCACACGCGTGATGCCCGGAAAATCCAGGAGCACAGTGACATGAAATATCTGCATCTGATCTGGGCCGCGCTGTTCCGGCGCAAGACGCGCACGATTCTCACGCTCGTGTCGATCGTCGCGGCGTTCCTGCT
>JBDTYX010000306.1:0-3379 GCA_040005435.1 Rudaea sp.
CATCGTCTTGTGTCACCGCGATCCACTAGAAGTTGCGTTCTCGTGCTATCGCCAATGGTTCAACCAGAACCAGCAGGCCTTCAGCTACGACCTGCACGACATGGCCGCGTTCTCGCGCGACTTCGATCGCGCGTGCGCGCACTGGCGTGGACTTCACCCGGATCGCGTGCTCGATCTCGTCTACGAGGATCTCGTGCGCGACCAGGAGGGCGAGACGCGCAGGCTGCTCGCGTTCTGCGGACTCGACTTCGAAGCGGCGTGCCTGATGTTTCATGCCAACGCGCGTCGCGTCACGACGATCAGCGCGAGCCAGGTGCGCGAGCCGATCCGCCGCGACACCGCGCGTGCCGACCAATATGCCGCGCTGCTCGATCCGCTGCGTAGCGCGCTCGGGTTGCCGTCGTACATGCCGCCGTCACAGGGCTGACCGGCGGCCGCCGCGACGCGGCCGTTGATAATCTGCGCGGATGCGCTAGTGTTCGAGCATCTTAAGGCGATGAGCATGGCCGACGAGGTTGCTGCGCTGGAACGACTGAGCGAACTGGATCGCCGCCTCGTCGCGACGGTGAAGGGGATCAAGCTGCTCGGCGCGGTGAGCTGGCCCGCATCGACGCAGACGCAGTTCCTCGATGGCTGGCGACGCGGCGACGCGCGGCTGCCGCAGGTCGAGTACGCGCATGTCGACTTCAGCCGCACGCGCTCCGATCTCGCCGACATCCACGCCGCCGCAGACGCGCAGCATCCGGTGGGTGACTACTTGCGACGCACCGCGCAATCCTGGCGCGTCGCGACCGAACTGCTCGACGCGGCCGGCACGATGGGCGTCACCGCGTACTCGGTGCAGCTGTTCGGCCGGCCTGGCGACCGCCTTCCCGGCGGCAGCGTGAGCAACCTCGACGCGGCGCGGCATTTCATCGAGCTCGCCGACGAGCTCGGCCGCGAGATCGGCGTCGAAGACGAGAGTCGGCGCATCCCTGCCGAGGAATTGCGCGCCGAGCTGCAACAGCGCATCAGCGCGTTCTTCTGCCACGACAAGATCAGTGTCGAGCTCGACCCGAACCTGATCGCGAAGGCGGCGGCGGGCCCGACGCGCATTCGCCTGCGCTCGGGCACGAGCTTCTCCGAGTACGACCGCCACCAGCTGCTCGAGCATGAGGCGTTCGTGCACTCGCTGACCGCGCTCAATGGCCGCGAGCAGCCGCACCTCAAGTCGCTCGCGCTCAATTCGCCGCGCATCACCGCGACCCAGGAGGGCCTCGCGACGTTCGCCGAGCTGATGTCCGGGGCGATCGACATCGGCAGGATGAAGCGCATCTCGCTGCGCATCCTCGCGATCGACATGGCGCTCGGTGGTGCCGACTTCCTCGACGTGTTCCGGTTCTTCCTCGGCGCGGGCCAGAGCGATACCGACAGCTTCACCTCGACGATGCGCGTGTTCCGCGGCGCGCCGACCGGCGGCGGCGCGGCATTCACGAAGGATACCGTCTACCTGCACGGTCTGCTGTCGGTGCACACGTTTTTCCGCTGGGCGCTCAAGAACCAGAAGCTCAAGCTGTGCCGAAGCCTATTCGCGGGCAAGATGACGCTACGCGACGTGCTAGCGCTCGAGCCGTATTTCGACTCGGGCTACATCGCGCCACCGGCCTACATACCGCCGTGGGTACAGCGCGCGAATGGACTCGCGGGCACACTCGCATTTTCGCTGTTCGCCAACCGCATCCGCCTAGACCGCGTCGAGGCGGACGACCTCGTGCTCGGGTTGTAGCGGCGTCGTTTCAGGCGTTCGATCCACTCGATGCGCGAAGTCCGGCCCCGATCGTCGCGCAAGCGGGGCAAACGCGTCGCCA
This sequence comes from Rudaea sp., assembly GCA_040005435.1. GTDB lineage: Bacteria > Pseudomonadota > Gammaproteobacteria > Xanthomonadales > Rhodanobacteraceae > Rudaea. The sequence goes on from JBDTYX010000306.1 coordinate 1,848, forward strand.
ACACCGCGCCTGCACTGATGTTTTGATTTCCGGCTGTGCTGCAGGCACGATGCGGATCTGTGTTCACCGCGCCGCGCCGCGCCCTTCGATCGAAGACGAGGAATTACGCATGCGTCTCAATGTTGCCGTTTCGCTCGCGCTGCTCGCCGCGACCGCCTCACCGGCATTTGCCGCGGACTCGGCCACCCAACGCGCGCAACGCGTCGTCACCGAGGAAACGACCTGGCGCCGCGACTTCCACGCGCATCCCGAGCTCAGCAACCACGAGGTGCGCACCGCCGGCATCGTCGCCGCCGAGCTGAAGAAACTCGGCTACGAGGTGCGCACGGGGATCGCCCACACCGGCGTCGTCGGCGTGCTCAAGGGCGGCAAGCCCGGACCGAAGCTCGCGATCCGCGCCGACATGGACGCGCTGCCGGTCACCGAGCAGGTCGACCTGCCGTTCGCATCGAAGGTGAAGGGCGAATATCTCGGCCGCAGCGTCGGCGTCATGCATGCATGCGGCCACGACGCGCACACGGCGATGCTGCTCGGTCTCGCGCAGATCTTCGCGGGCATGAGGAAGGACCTGCCGGGCGAGATCATGCTGATCTTCCAGCCCGCCGAGGAAGGCAACGCGCCGGGCGAGGACGGCGGTGCGCCGATGATGGTCAAGGACGGCGTGTTCAAGGACTTCAAGCCCGACGCGATCTTCGGCATGCACGTCGTCAGCGCCCTCAACGTCGGCATCGTTGGCGTGCGCGCGGGCGGTGCGATGGCGAGTTCGGACACGTTCCGCATCACGGTGCACGGCAAACAGAGTCATGGCGCGACGCCGTGGAAGGGCATCGACCCGATCGTCACCTCGGCCGAGATCGTGATGGCCGCGCAGACGATCGTCAGCCGCCAGCTCGACCTCAACAAGCAGCCTGCGGTCGTCACGTTCGGCACATTCAACGGCGGCCTGCGCTTCAATATCGTGCCCGAATCGACCGAGCTTTCGGGCACGATCCGCACCTTTGACGAGGGCATGCGCACACAGATTCTCGCGAGCCTGCGCAACATCGTCGAGCATATCGCCGCCGCGAATGGCGCGACGGTCGACGCGCAGATTCCCTCGGCCGACAGCACCAACCCGGTCAACTACAACGATCCCGCGCTGACCTCGCGCGTGCGCGCGAGCATCGAGAAAGCGCTCGGCACGCAGCACGTGATCGAGTCCGAGCGGTGGACCGCGTCGGAGGACTTCCCCTGGTTCGGCAAGGGCATCAACGTGCCGTCGGTCTACTTCTTCGTCGGCGCGACGCCGCAGGGACAGGATGCCGCAGCCGCACCGAGCAACCATTCGCCGAAGTTCTTCCTCGACGAAGGCGCGCTGCCGATAGGCACCGCGGCGATGCTCCAGGCGAGTCTGGATTTTCTCGGCTACGCGCCATAGCGAACCCGCGGCTCGAGCGCCGCTATCCGCGCGTGCCCGATTCAGCCGAGCGCTGCCTCACCCGTCGCGCTGCGCGCGCCGACTTCTCCCGACAGTGAGAGAGGTGATCCGTGTG
>JBDTYX010000307.1:0-3365 GCA_040005435.1 Rudaea sp.
GCGCCAGCGGCGAGCGCATCTCGTGCGAGACGTCGCGGATCAGCCGGCGCTGGCCTTCGACGAGTTCCTTGAGGCGCGCAGCCATCTGGTCGAACTCGTTGGCCAGTGAGAGCATCTCGGCGCTGCGCCCGAAGGACAGCGGGCCCACGCGGGCATCGAGGTCGCCGCGCGCGACGCGGCGCGCGCTCGCGCGGATGCGCGAGAGGGGGCTCGCGATGAACGCGGCAAGCAGCAGGCTGAAGGCTGCGCTGATGACGCTCGCGATCGCGAGCTGCTTCCAGAACAGGTTCGGGCGCCGGTACAGCATGCGCAGCAGCGGCGGATATTCGTATTTGGCGACGCCCGTCAGGTGCGTACCCTGGGCGCGGCTGATCGGACGCACGCGCGTTCGCCCGGTGTGCAGACCCTGGGCGTCGCCGGTGGCGCGCTCGACCGCGTCGATCACGTCCGCGGGAACGTCGCGGCCGAGCAGGTCATGGCGATCGTCGTCGAGCAGATAGAGCGTGATGCCGAGTTTGCGCGCGGCGGCGGCGACGTTGCGCAGCGCCGCCTCGCCGCCGTCGCCCAGCGCGCGCTCGGCGCCGCGCAGTTGCTCGTTGAGCACGGACTCCATGCGCGTGATGCCGAGGCCCGGCACCGCCTCGTTCTCGAACGCGTAGGACGTGCTCCACGAAATCGCGATGATGAGCACGAGATTCGCGGCCCAGAACAACGCGAAGATTCGCCAGAAAAGCCGCCGCATCGGCTAGCGCTTCCGCGCGCCGGACCGGCAGGCGCCGGCAACGCCAAAAGTCGTGGCCGCACTCGCAGCGGATTGCTTGCGCTGTCGCGAGGCCGGCATCGGCGCTCTCAGCTTTCTTCGACGACGCGGAACAGGTATCCGCCGCGCTGGATCGTGTGGATCAGCGAATCGCCGTCGGCCGCGGGCCCGAGCTTGCGCCGTAGCTTGGAGATGTGCACGTCGATGCTGCGATCGAACGGGCGCAGCGTGCGGCCTAGGACGGACTGTGCGATCACGTCTTTCGAGACGACGTGGCCCGCGTCGCGCATGAGGATCGCGAGGATGTTGAATTCGGTCCCGGTCAGCGCGATGGGCTCGCCGCGCACGCTGACGCTGCGCGATGCGGCGCCGAGCTTGACGGGCCCGAGCTCGAGATCGGTGAGCCGCGCAGCGGGATCGGACTCGCCACGCGTGCGGCGCAGGATCGCGCGCAGCCGCGCGGCGATCTCGCGCGGGTTGCATGGCTTCGGCACGTAGTCGTCGGCGCCGAGTTCGAGGCCGAGGATCCGGTCGATGTCCTCGCCAAGCGCGGTCAACATGAGCACCGGCAACTTCGAGTCGCGGCGCAGCTCGCGCAGCACCTCGATGCCGGAGCGACCCGGCAGCATCACGTCGAGGATCAGCGCGTCGTAGTCGTTTTCGCCGATGCGCTTTAAAGCGCTGGTTCCGTCGATCGCGAGATCGACGCTGAAGCCCTCGCGCTCGAGGAAGTCGCCGAGCAGCTGGCCGAGTTCCTCGTCGTCGTCTGCGAGCAGGATTCTGGCATCACTCATGCGCGCAACTATACCCGCGCGTTCCTGCTCTGTCGCGGCGGCGCGGCGTATTTTGCAAACGCTTACATTTGCTCACCGCCTGCGTGCGAACGTGCAGGACGAGGGCGGAGATGGGCACGATCGCGCGCGGGTTCAGGCGCCCGCGGGCATCAACAGCAGCAGTGCGGCGCCGAGCGCGATGCGGTAGAGCGCGAAAGGCGTGAAGCGATGCGTGCGGATGAAGCCGAGCAGCCATTTCACGACGACGAACGCGACGACGGTCGAGACGACGAAGCCGAGCGCGAGCGCGGACCAGTCTTCATGGGCCTGGCCGGCCTTGAGGGACTTGAGCAGTTCGTAGCCCGACGCTGCGAACATCGTCGGGATGCCGACGAGAAACGCGAACTCGGTCGCCGCCGCGCGGTCGCTCGTGCCGGCGAGCATCGCGACGAATATCGTCGCCGCCGAGCGCGACGTGCCCGGGAAGATCGCCGCGACGACCTGCGCGAGGCCGACGAGAACGGCGACGGTCCAGCTGATCTTCGCGCTCTGCGGCAGCTTCGCCGCGAAATGCTCGGCGGCGATCATCCAGAACCCGCCGATCACGAAGGCCCAGGCGATCGGCGTGATCTTCTCCGGCAGCTTGAAGCCCAGGCGCGTCACCGCGAAGCCGAGCGCCGCGGTGATTGCGAACGCGGCCGCGAGCTTCAGCGCATAGTCGCGATTCTCCGGCTCGCGCCAGCCGACGAGCAGCTGCCACAGCCGCGCGCGATAGATCAGCGCGACAGCCAGTATTGCGCCAGCCTGGATCACGACGTTGAAGGTTTCGCTGCGCGCCCCTAGCCAGTGCTCGGCGACGAGCAGGTGGCCGGTCGATGAAATCGGCAGGAATTCGGTGATGCCTTCGATGAGGCCGAGCAGGAGCACGCTGAAAAAATCGGGCATGAGGTGGGTCGGTAGAGGGGCGTTATGGCATCATAAGCCACCCGAGTTAATTGTCGCAGCGCCTCCCATGCTGATCTTCGAACTGTCCCAGCCCGGCCGCCGTGCCGCCGCACAAATGCCACCCGCGGTCACGATTCCGGACGACCTGCCGGCCGCGTTGCGACGCAAGACGCCGGTGGGGTTGCCCGAGGTCTCCGAGCTGCAGGTCGTGCGCCACTACACGAACCTGTCGCGCAAGAACTTCTCGATCGACACCAATTTCTACCCGCTGGGTTCGTGCACGATGAAATACAACCCGCGCGCCTGCAATTCGCTGGCGCTGCTCGACGGCTTCATCGCGCGCCACCCGTACGCACCCGAATCGAAGTCGCAAGGCTTCCTCGCGTGCATGCACGACCTGCAGGAGATACTCGCCGACGTCACCGGCATGCAAGGCGGCGTGTCGCTCGCGCCGATGGCCGGCGCGCAGGGCGAGTTCGCCGGCATCGCGATGATCATGGCCTACCACAAGCATCGCGGCGACCTCGAACGCACCGAGATCATCGTCCCCGACGCCGCGCACGGCACGAATCCGGCAACCGCGTCGATGTGCGGCTGCACGGTGCGCGAGATCCCGACGCTCGGCGATGGCGACATCGATCTCGACGCGCTGCAGAAGGTGCTCGGACCGAAGACCGCGGGCATCATGCTGACCAACCCCTCGACGATCGGCGTATTCGAGCGCCGCATCATGGAAATTTCCAAGCTCGTGCACGCGGCCGGCGGACTCCTCTACTACGACGGCGCCAACCTCAACGCGATCCTCGGCAAGGTGCGTCCCGGCGACATGGGCTTCGACGCGATCCACATGAACCTGCACAAGACGTTCTCGACGCCGCACGGCGGCG
>JBDTYX010000102.1:0-11320 GCA_040005435.1 Rudaea sp.
TCGGCGTCTCGGCCCAGATCATGCGCGTGTTCGGCTTGAGCGCGCGCTTGAGCGCGTTTGCGTCGTTGAGATCGAGAAACGTGAAATCGAGCCCTGCGCTGCGCCGGCGTACGCGCTCGAACAGCCGGTAGCTGCCGCCGTACAGATCGTTCATCGCGATCACGTGGCTTCCCGAGTCGAGCAGGTCGAGCACGGTGCTCGCGCCGGCCAGGCCCGACGCGAACGCATAGCCCTGCGTGCCGCCTTCGAGGTCGGCGATGCAGCGCTCGTAGGCCATCCGCGTCGGATTCTGCGTGCGGCTGTACTCGTAGCCCTTGTGCACGCCGGGGCTCGATTGCACGTAGGTCGAGGTCGCGTAGATCGGCGTCATGATCGCGCCGGTCGTCGGGTCGGGAGACTGGCCCGCGTGGATTGCTCGCGTACCCAGGCCGAGGGACTTCGTGGATTTCTTCATGGATTCGCTTCTTAGGAAAGTGTGGCCGCGGGCCGCCGCCTGATGCCCGCTATCACGGATGATCGCAAAAATCACGCCACGCGACGACGCAGGTAGTTGAGCAGGTCGATACGCGTGATGAGGCCGATGAAACGATCCGCATCCATGACGATCGCGACGTGCCCCGCGTCGAACAACGGGATCAGCGACTCGATCGGCGATTTCACATCGAGCAGCTGCAGCTTGCCAACCATCGCGGTCGAGACCGGATCGCGGAAGCGCGCTTCATCGCCGTAGACGTGCAGCAGCACGTCCGATTCGTCGACGATGCCGACGATCTTGTCGTCCTCCACCACCGGCAGCTGGGACACGTCGTAGAGCTTCATGCGCTGGTAGGCGGTCATCAGCGGCTCGGCGGGGCCGACGACGACTGTGTCGCGCTGCGAATACGGCCGCAGGATCAGGTCGCGCAGGTCGCCGTGGTGCTCGCGTTCGAGGAAGCCGTTGTCGAGCATCCAGTAGTCGTTGTACATCTTCGACAGGTACTTGTTGCCGGTGTCGCAGACGAACACGAGCACGCGTTTGGGCGTCGTCTGTTCGCGGCAGTACTTGAGCGCGGCGGCGAGCAGCGTGCCGGTCGACGAACCGCCGAATATGCCCTCCTTCGCGAGCAGCTCGCGTGCGGCGAGGAAGCTTTCCTTGTCGCTGATCGCATAGGCCTTCTTAACCCGGCTGAAGTCGGAGATGCTCGGCAGGAAGTCCTCGCCGATGCCTTCGACCATCCAGCTAGCCGACTTCGTCGACAGCGTTCCCTCGTTGATGTACTGGGCGAGGATCGAGCCGACCGGATCGGCGAGGATCAGCTCTACATTGGGTGCGGCCTGAGCAAAATGTCGCGACAGCCCGGTCATCGTGCCAGACGATCCGCAGCCGAACACGATCGCGTCAAGGTCGCCATCCATCTGCGCGAGAATCTCCGGACCCGTGACTTCCTCGTGCGCGCGCGGATTATCGGGGTTGCCGAACTGGTTGATGAAATACGCATTTGGCGTCTCGCGCGCGAGGCGCTCGGCCATGTCCTGGTAATACTGCGGATGACCCTTGGCGACGTCGGAACGCGTCAGCACGACCTCGGCACCCATCGCCTTGAGATTGAATATCTTCTCGCGGCTCATCTTGTCGGGCACGACCAGGGTCAGCCGGTAGCCTTTCTGCTGGGCGACGAGCGCGAGGCCGATGCCGGTGTTGCCCGCGGTGCCTTCGACGAGCGTGTCGCCGGGCTTGATCTTGCCGGCGCGTTCGGCGGCCTCGATCATCGAAAGGCCGATGCGGTCCTTGATCGAGCCGCCGGGGTTCGCGCTCTCCAGCTTGAAGAACAAATCGCACACGCCTGAATCGAGACGCTGTGCCTGGACGATCGGCGTATTGCCGATCAGTTCAAGCACGCTGCGTTGGACGCTCATGCAGACTCCGAAAAATGGGGATGCGTCGATGCGCGGCAGCGACGCCAAGTCTGCGCATGATACAGGACGTTCAGGAACGGTCGATCCGCGGGAGTCGGCGAATCGGTGCGCCCGGATGTGCAGTCGCGCGGCGGGGCGCCGGCGAGGCGGTTCGCGATCGCACGATCGATATGACGATCGCGGATGCGCACGACGCCGCAGCACGCGGCGCCGCGCGTCAAGATTCAGTGTACGGCGTGGTAGCGCTCCCACATGATCGTGAGCTTGTCCTTGGCGCGCAGCTTTTCTTTCTTCATGTTGTGCAGGGTCGTGTCGTCCATCGGCAGGACGCCGAGCTCGGCATCGCGTACCTTGCTGTCGAGTTCCTTGTGCCTCTGGTACAGGCTACGGAACTCCGCATCACTCTTTATCAGCACGTCGACATCTTTCTGCTGGTTCTCGAACATCAGCCTACCTCCTCTCATGAAACGCGCACGACTTCGCATCGGCCGCTGGCAGAGCACGGACGATTCGGGTGTCGCAGGGGAAGGGAATCGAACTTCTGAGTCGGGCAATCGGGCCTCACCTTCACCAGATCGGGTGAATTGCAGGCTTCGATGTTTGCGTCGGCTGCACTCATGGGTTCGGGTGCCGCGCCGTCGTAAGGGAGCGCGCGCGGTGATTCGAACTTACTCCCATGATCTTGGGTTCGCAACCGAAAAGGTGCGAAGTTTTCGTTAAGAAAATGGCTCGCACCGCAACCGCCTGCGACGGCGCCGCGCGGCGCCGCGGCAGCGGCCGGGAACGACCGCGAGAAATGCCGTCCGCTCCCAAGGAACGCCCGCGCAAATGCATGAAATACATGCACTTGCGCGACTCAAAGACGCTTTCCGCACGGGCGCTAGTGCGCTGCGAAACTGACCTTCACCTCACGCGCATGGGCGCCCTTCGCACCAAGTCCGGCCGTCGAGATGCGCTTGCCCGCGACGCCCGCGGCGACTAGCGCGCCTCGCACGGCTTGGGCACGCTGCTCGGACAGCGCGAGGTTGGCCTTCACGCTGCCGCCATCGTCGGCGTGCGCCTCGATGCGCAACTTGAGTTCGCTGCCCGCCGCCGCAGCGATACGCGCGATCAGCGCCTGCGCTGCGGGCCGCAGCACGGCGAGGCCCGGCGCGAACGCATTGTCGCCGAGCGTGATCGCAGCCGGTGCCGTCGGCTTGGCGCCCTTGGTCGGCGCCGCGCCGCTCGCCTCCAGCAGCTGCGCCTCCTTGCGCGCGAGTTCGGCCTCGAGCGCCTGCGCATCGGCGAGCTTGCGCGCCTGCGCCGCCTGCTTGCGCGCGGTGTCCGCCTGCTGCGACGACTGTTCGTTTTGCGCGCGGGCCTCGTCGGCCTCCACGCGCAATCGGTCGCTCTCCTCGGCCTGGGCGAGGCTCTGGATTCGCTGTTTCTCGAGTTCGAGGCGCGCCTGTTCGGCATCGCGCCTGCTCGCCGCAATGAGGATCTGGTCGTGCTCACGGTCGAGGCGCTGCAGTTTGCGTTCCTGTTCGACCGCCTGCGCGGCTGCGGTCGCGATGTCGATGCGGCGCTCGGCAATGTAGACGAGGTGGTCGTGGTCGCGGCCCTTGCCGCCCTGTTCGGCGAGCACCGCGAGCGCCTGTTCGGCGAGCGATATCTCGGCCGGAGCGAGTTCGCCGAGCGCAGGGTCGGCCCTTAGCTGCGCGAGGCTGTTGCGCAGACGCTCGTAGTCGAGATCGGCCTTCGCGGCCGATGCCTCGAGCGAGGCGCAGAGCGCTATCACGAGGATCACGCCACGCAAGGCCGTCCGCCCGCGTGACTTGAGGAAAGAGCTCATCATTGCCCGCCTCCCTGCTGCACGTCCGGTTCGACCGAAAGATCGACCTTCAGCTGCGCGTTCTCGCGCGACCGCGCAGCCACGCGCTCGCGCGCCTTGCCGAGCCGCGCCCTCGCCTGGGCGAGGTCCGCGGCGATGCCGGCTTCCGCGGCGTACCGGGTAGCATCTTCGTATTCCTGCGCCTTCATCGCCGTGCGCGCGAAGCCGAGCCGCTCCTCCGCGCCGCGTAGTTCGAGCGGTGCATAGGTCTGGGCCCCGTCCGACCGCGCCGCGCTGACGCGGTGCCCCGCGTCATCGAGCAACCCCAGTGGCGGCTTGGTCTCGGCGCAGCCTGTGAACTGGCTCACGCAAAAAAAAATGAGCACGAACAGGTTGTTTCGCCGCAAGACTGTCATATGATTGTTAGCACCATGGGGAGGGGTCGCGCCTGCTATTGTCGGTAAACCGGACCGCACAAGGCAACCGGTAGTCGCTACCCCTATGTAATCTTTACCAGACCAAAAGACCAGCAATGGACATCGGATATTTTCTCAAGCTCATGACCGAGAAGGGTGCCTCGGACATGTTCCTGTCGACCGGAGCGCCGGTAAACATCAAGGTCGAGGGCAAGCTCTACCCGCTCGGCAATACCGGTTTGCCGCACGGCATGGTCAAGCGCATCGCGTACTCGCTGATGGACGAAGGCCAGGTGCCACAGTTCGAACGCGACCTCGAGCTCAACCTCGCGACCGCGGTCAAGGATGCCGGACGATTCCGCATCAACGTGTTCAAGCAGCGCGGCGAAGTCGGCATGGTGATCCGCGCGATCAAGAGCGTGATCCCGAGCATCGAAGAACTGCAGCTGCCACCTTTGTACAAGGAACTGATCATGGAGCCGCGCGGCCTCGTGCTGCTGGTCGGCTCGACCGGATCGGGCAAGTCGACGACGCTCGCCTCGATGATCGACCACCGCAACACGAACAGCCCGGGTCATATCCTCACGATCGAGGATCCGATCGAATACCTGCACCGGCACAAGAAGTCGATCGTCAACCAGCGCGAAGTCGGCCTCGACACGCACACCTATCACGACGCGCTCAAGAACGCGATGCGCGAGGCGCCCGACGTGATCATGATCGGCGAGATCCGCGACGTCGACACGATGGAGGCGGCGATCGCGTTCTCCGAGACCGGCCACCTGTGTCTCGCGACGCTGCATTCGAACAACGCCGACCAGACGCTCGAGCGCATCCTCAACTTCTTCCCCGAGAGCGCGCATCGCAATATCTTGATGAACCTCGCGCTCAACATGCGCGCGGTGATCAGCCAGCGTCTCGTGATCGGCAAGGACGGCAGGCGCATCCCCGCCACCGAAGTGCTGCTCAACACGCCGCACATCCGCGACATGATCCGCCGCGGCCAGATCCACGAGATCAAGGAAGCGATGGATCGCAGCCTCGCCGAGGGCATGCATACATTCGACCAGTCGCTCATGAAGCTCTATCGCAGCGGCCGCATCGACCTCGAGGAATGTCTGTCGAAGGCGGACTCGCGCGATGGTCTCGCGCTCAAGATCCGCCTCGGCGAAGGCACCGAGGAAGACATGCCGATGATCGACGCGTTCGGCCTGCCGGCGCTCTGAGCCGCGCTCGATCGCACCTGCTGCTGCGAATGACTCCGCCGACCGGCGGAGTCTTCATTTAAGCGTTCAGGTAACCGGCGCGTCGGCCTGACGCTCGGGACGCGCACGCTCGAATGCGTCGAGCGCGAGGCAGGCGGACTCGATGCGCGCGAGCGTCGGGTACGCCGCGAGATCGAGGCCCCAGCGGCGCGCGTTGTAGAGCTGGGGAATCAGCGTCGCATCGGCCATCGTCGGCGCATCGCCATGGCAGAACTCGCCCGCGACGACGTCGTCCGCGATCAGTTCCTCGAGCGCGGCGAGGCCCAGCGCTATCCAGTGGCGAATCCAGCGCTCGCGCCCGGCCTGCGCGACACCCATCTCGTGCTCGAGGAACTTGAGCACGCGCGTGTTGTTGAGCGGGTGGATGTCGCAGGCGACCGCGAGCGCGAGCGCGCGCACGCGGGCGCGCGAGCGCGGCTCCGCGGGCAGCAGAGCGGTGCCCTGCGGATACATCTCGTCGAGGTATTCGATGATCGCGAGCGACTGGCGGATCACGCGTTCGCCGTCGATGAGCGTCGGCACGAGCTCCTGGGGATTCACTTCGTGATAGCTCGCCGAGTGCTGCTGGCCGCCCTCGTCGACGAGGCTCACGGGCACGATCTGGCAGGTGAGTCCCTTGAGGTTGATCGCGATGCGCGCCCGGTAGGCCGCGCTCGAACGCCAGTAGCTGTAGAGCTTGAGGGTCTTGGTCGTCATAGGTCAGGCTCGTTCGATGCGTTGTTCGATCGCGCCGAAGATCGTCGCGCCCGCGCGGTCGAACATCTCGATGCGCACCGTGTCGCCGAACTTGAGGAACGGCGTAGCGGGCTTGCCGTCCTTGAGCGTCTCGAGTGTGCGCCGCTCGGCGAGGCAGGACGCGCCCCTGCCCTCGTCCTGGTTTGCGATCGTGCCCGAGCCGACGATCGTGCCCGCCGACAGCGGACGCGTCTTCGCGGCATGCGCGACGAGATCGGCGAAGCTGAACTGCATGTCGTCGCCGGCCTCGGGCGCGCCGAACCAGGCGCCGTTGATGTGCGTCGTCAGCGCGAGATGCACCTTCGCGTCACGCCAGGAGTCACCGAGTTCGTCGGGCGTGACGAACACCGGCGACAGCGCCGAGCGCGGCTTGGACTGCAAGAACCCGAAGCCCTTGTTGAGTTCGTTAGGGATGAGGTTGCGCAGGCTGACGTCGTTGACGAGGCCGATCAGCTGGATGTGCGCGGCGGCGGCGGTTGCGCCGACCGCCATCGGCACGTCGTCGGTGACGATGACGATCTCGGCCTCGAGGTCGATGCCGAAGTCCTCGCTGGCGACGCGCACCGCGTCGCGCGGGCCATAGAAACCCGCGCTGACCGCCTGATACATCAGCGGGTCGACGTAGAAGCTCGCGGGGACCTCGGCGCCTCGCGCGCGGCGCACGCGTTCGACGTGCGGTAGGTAGGCGCTGCCGTCGACGAACTCGTAGGCACGCGGCAGCGGCGCGGCGAGCGCGTTTAGGTCGAGCGCGAACACGTCTTCGCCGTTGATCGTCTGCGCCTTCGCGGCGTCGTTGATCAGCTCATACGCGCGGTTGAGGCGCGGCGCCGCCGCTGTCCAGTTCTCGAGCGCGGCCTGCAGCGTCGCCGCGACGTCGCGTACGCACACGCCGCGAGACAGGTCGCGACTCGCGACGATCAGGGTGCCGTCCCTGCCGCCTTCCTTCAGACTCGCCAGTTTCATCGTTGCAGGTTCCCCTCGAGCGAAGCGCGCTCCTTATCGGGGCGCGCGGAAATTCTTCTTCAGGCCCTGCCAGCAGTCGACGTAGTCGCGCTGCAGCTGCGCCGATTCGAGCGCCTGGTGCGTCGGCCGGATGACCGCGCGCGTCTCGAACATGAAGGCCATCGTATCGACGATATGGTCGGGTTGGGTAGTGTCGGCGGCCGAGGCCTTGGCGAAGCTCGCCGCGTCGGGGCCGTGGCCGCTCATGCAGTTGTGCAGGCTCGCGCCGCCGGGCACGAACCCGCCGGCCTTCGCGTCGTAGGCGCCGTGCACGAGCCCCATGAACTCGCTCGCGACGTTGCGATGGAACCACGGTGGGCGGAACGTGTCTTCTGCGACGAGCCAGCGCGGCGGAAAAATCGCGAAGTCGAGGTTCGCGACGCCCGGCGTGTCGCTCGCCGAGGTCAGCACCGTGAAAATCGACGGATCGGGGTGGTCGTGGCTGATCGATCCGATCGTGTTGAAGCGACGTAGGTCGTACTTGTAGGGCGCGTAGTTGCCGTGCCAGGCGACGACGTCGAGCGGAGAATGGTCGATCCGCGCGGACCATAGCAGGCCCTGAAATTTCGCGACGAGCTCGAAGTCGCCATCGACGTCTTCGAATGCCGCGACCGGAGCGAGGAAGTCGCGCGCGTTCGCGAGCCCGTTCGCGCCGATCGGTCCGAGTTCGGGAAGGCGCAGCGCCGCGCCGAAGTTCTCGGCGACGTAGCCGCGCGCCTGGCCCCAGCCATCGACGAGATCGAGCAGCTCGACGCGGAAGCGGATGCCGCGCGGCACTACCGCAATTTCCTGCGGCTCGACGACGAGAACGCCGAGCTCGGACGCGATCCTCAAGCGACCCTGCTGCGGCACGATCAGCAGTTCGCCATCGGCATCGTAGAAGAAGCGCCCCTGCATCGAGCGGTTCGCGGCATATACATGAATGCCGATGCCGGCCTGCGCCGCGGCGCCGCCGTTGCCGGCCATCGTGACGAGTCCATCGACGAAATCGGTCGGCGCCGACGGCAACGGCAACGGGTCCCAGCGCAGCTGGTTGGGCGACACGGGCGCCTCGTCAAAGCGGTTGTGAAACCTCGTCGTCGCGAGCGCCGCGAACGGCCGATGCATCGCCGCGGGCCGAATCCGATACAGCCAGCTGCGCCGATTGACGTGGCGCGGCGCGGTGAACGCGCTGCCGGAAATCTGTTCGGCGTACAGGCCATGCGCGACGCGCTGCGGTGAGTTGCGCCCCTCGGGTAGCGTGCCCGCGATCGCCTCGGTCGCGAACTCGTTGCCGAAGCCGGACTGGTAACGCTGCGCGCTCACAGGACGCCACGCTCCATCTGCTCGCGTTCGATCGACTCGAACAGCGCCTGGAAGTTGCCTTCGCCGAAGCCCGTGTTGCCCTTGCGCTGGATGATCTCGAAGAAGATCGGACCGACACAGTTCTTCGTGAATATCTGCAGCAGCAGCTTCTGCTTCGTCTCCTTGTCGGCGTCGATCAGGATGCGATTGGCCTGCATGCGCGCTAGGTCCTCGCCGTGCGCGGGGATGCGTTCGTCGATCACGCTGTAATACGCGTTGGGCGTGTCGAGAAACGCGATGCCGCGCGCGCGCATCGCCTCGACCGTCGCATAGATGTCGTCGCTGAAGCACGCGATGTGCTGGATTCCCTCGCCGTTGTACTGGTCGAGGTATTCGTTGATCTGGCTTTTCGGGTCGGCCGACTCGTTGAGCGGAATCCGCACCATGCCGTCGGGCGCCGTCATCGCCTTCGACAAGAGCCCGGTCTTCGCGCCCTTGATGTCGAAGTAGCGGATCTCGCGGAACTGGAACAGTCGCTCGTAGTAGTCCGACCATTTCGCCATGTTGCCGAAATAGAGGTTGTGCGTCAGGTGATCGATGAACGTGAGGCCGAAGCCCTTAGGCATCATCTCCGCGCCCGGCAGCCATTCCCAGTCCGGATCGTGGATCGTGCCCTTGGCGTCGTAGCGATCGACGATGTAGAGCATGCAGCCGCCGATGCCCTCGATCACCGGGGCGGCGACCGCCTTGCTCGTCTCCTTGTTCGCGATCGACTGCGCTCCGTTCCTGAGCGCCTGCACGCGTACCCATTCGGCGAGCTTGTTGACGCGTATCGCGAAGCCGCAGGCGCTCGGTCCGTGTTCGGCCGCGAAGTCGGCAGCGAACGAATCGGGATCCTCGTTGATCAGGAACGTCGCGTCGTTCTGCCGATAGTTGTAGATCGGCCGCGTCTTGTGCTTCGCGACCTGGGTGAAACCCATGTTGCGGAACAGCTCGTGCAGCTTCGCAGGTTCGGGCGAGGCGAATTCGACGAACTCGAAGCCGTCGATACCCATCGGGTTTTCGAACTGTTCGGGCGCGGTGCCCGCAGCGGAAACTGGTTGTGCACTCATCGAGTCTCTCCCAAGCGTCGCGCCGCACGCGTCTTCGCGCTTGCAATTGGCGCCCAATCCAATAAGATAGTTTCAAATGAAACCAATTGCAAGCGAGGCGAAGACACCCGTGGCGCGGACGCCAACGCATCAGGTGCTGGAGCTCGAACGCTTCCTTCCCTACCGGCTCTCGGTGCTGTCGAACACGGTTAGCCAGGCGATCGCCGAGCTGTATGAGCGCCGTTTCGCTCTGTCCGTCAACGAATGGCGCGCGATGGCCGTGCTCGGTCGTTACGAAGGCGTGTCGGCACGCGAAGTCGCCGAGCGCACGGCGATGGACAAGGTCGCAGTCAGCCGTGCATTGAGCAGCCTGATCGATGCCGGACGCGTGCGCCGCCAGATCGCCGCGCACGACAAGCGTCAGTCGGTCTTGCGCCTCAGCGCGAAGGGCTGGAAGGTCTACGACGAGGTCGCGCCGCTCGCGCTCGAACACGAGCGTCGCCTGCTCGCCCACCTCGACAGCGACGAGCAACGCTGGCTCGAGCGGATCCTAGACAAGCTGTGGCAGGCCGAGCTCGAGGAGATCGCGCGCTAGCCGTTGCGGCGCACTTTGCAGTCCATCGCCGACTGCACAGCGCCCTACTTCACGCCGTGCATCAACTTGTTGATCAGCGGCCCGATCAGAAACAGCAGCACGCCCGCACCCATCAGCGACCAGAAGCCGAACGTGTAGCCACTGAGTGCCGACGCCGTCGTCATGCCGGTCTCGCCGGAGACCTCGCTCGCGAAGAGGCCCGAGAGGTTGTTGCCGTTGGCGACCGAGAGGAACCACCCGCCCATCGCGAATGCGACGTAGCGCGACGGCGCGAGCTTGGTCACCATCGACAGGCCGATCGGCGACAGGCATAGCTCGCCGACCGACTGGATCACGTAGACCATGAACAGCGTCCAGAACGGGATCATCTGCTTGAGGTCGACGAGGTAGGTCAGCGCATACATCAGCAGCAGGAACGCGAGGCCGTTGAAGATCAGACCGAGGCCGAACTTGCGCGGGATCGACGGCTCGGTGTTGCGCTTGCCCATCCACACCCAGATCGCGGCGATGATCGGCGCGAGCACGATGATGCCGAGCGGATTGACCGCCTGGAACCATGCGATCGAGAATTCCCAGCTGCCGAAGTCGCGATGCACGATCTTCTCGGCGAGGAAGTTGAACGAACTGCCGGCCTGCTCGAAGAACATCCAGAACAGCACGTTGAACACGAAGATGATCAGCATCGCGATCACCCTGTCGCGCGCGACCCTGCCTTCGCGCGCGCCCTCGACCAGCAGTATCGCGGCAAGACCGATGAACAGCACGCCGAGAATCCAGGCGATCGCCGTGGCGCCGAGCGTGAACAGGAAATAGACGATCGGCACGCCGAGCACGAGGTAAACCGCGACGAGCCCGAGCGCAAGCGAGCCGCTGGCGTTCTGCGGCGGCTCGCCGATGCCCTGCAGCTGGCGCCGGCCGAACCAGAACCACAGGTAGCTAAACACCATGCCGACGCCGGCGGCGGCGAATACGACCTTGTAGTTTTGTGCCATCGGCGTGTTGGTCACGACGCTCGCGAGCCAGCCCGTGATGATAGGCGAGAAGAAACTGCCCGCGTTGATGCCCATGTAGAAGATCGTGAAGCCCGCGTCGCGCCGGTAGTCGCCCTGCTTGTAGAGTTCTCCGACCATCGTCGAGATGTTCGGCTTGAACAGCCCGTTGCCGATGATCACGAGCGCGAGGCCGAGCAGGAATACCTGCTGGTTCGGCACCATCATCACGAACAG
>JBDTYX010000308.1:0-3346 GCA_040005435.1 Rudaea sp.
CTGCCCGACGCGTGGTATGCCGCGCTCGCGAAGCCGTCGTTCAATCCGCCGAACGGGATCTTCGCACCCGTATGGACCGCGCTATATGTTTCGATGGCCGTCGCCGCGTGGCGCGTCTGGCGAGTCGACGGCCTCGGCGCGCCGATCGCACTCTGGCTCGTCCAACTCGCGTGCAACGCTGCCTGGTCGCCGCTGTTCTTCGGCGCGCATCGCATCGCGCTGGCGCTCGCGGACATCGTGCTGATGGACGCGCTCGTACTCGTGACGAGCACGGTGTTCTTCCGTCGCGACCGCCTCGCGGGATGGCTGCTCGTGCCCTATCTCGCCTGGATCGCCTTCGCGACGCTGCTGAACTATTCGATCTGGAGGTTGAACGCGGCCGGCTAGTGGCAGCGGTTCAATCGGCCCGCACCGGAGCAGGTCCGGCCACGAACGTTCCGATCGCCGGCGCCTGCACGCTGCCGCGGCACGACAACTCCGCGATCACGTCGCCGGCCGACTCGCTGGCACTCCCGTTCGATCGATTCGACAGACGGCGAAAAGGCGCCGGCCGTGTTGCGGACGGCGCGGCGCCGGTGGTCTTTCGTGGGAGCGGCCACTCCCTGGCCAACGCATCCTCGAAACGCGGCGCTCACGCGCGGCAATCGCATGCTCACAGGAAGGAGTCTCAAAAGCTGCGACGGTTCGCTTGGGAGGAAGCCGCGCGTCTTCTGGCGTGAGCTATCTGATGACGGCGGCAGGTGCGCGAGCGTCGCGGCGACACGCTGAAACGCGGCGTGGCTGCATTCAGCCGCTGACGATCGACCGACATAAAGGTGAGGTTCACGCGCGCTGGGCGAGATTGGCTGCGACGTCTTCGTCAGCACACCCCTTCTTAAGCAAAGGATCGATCATGGCCATGCGAAAGACCGGCAAGACCGCCGCCAAATCTGCCGCGAAGCGAACGCCGCGCAAGGCGCCTGCGCAGGTTACCGCGCGGCAGGCGAAAGCCAAGCACGCGGCGCGCAAGGGCGCGACGCCGCAAGCCTCGGTCAAGGCCAAAGCGCGCAAGTCGGCCAAGAGCAAAGCGCGCACGGTCGCGCCGGCTCCACCCGCGCGCAAGCGCGCCACCGTCGCGCCGAAGAAGGTCGCGGCCAAGGTCCCCGCGAAGAAGGTGGCGCCCGCAAAGCCGCTAGCGCGCAAGGCGCCGCCGCCGTCCCGGGTTGCGCTCGCGAAGCCCAAGCCGTCGTCCGCGCCAGCGCTGCGCGAGAAAGCGCCGGCGAAGCCCGCGAAGCGCGACATGCTGTCGGCGGACGCGCGCAAGAAGCTTGCCGCGAAACACCTGTGGGAACTCGTCGAGACCAAGAAGCGCCTCGCGGCGCAAACGCCAGCTTGGCAGCAGATCGAGCATCACGATCATCCGGCGCCTGTCGTGCCCGATCCCGTGCCGCTACCACCGAAGCTCTAAAGGCGGGACGATCTGCCCGGGCGGGGAGAACGATTACCCCGTCGGGCCCACGCGAGCGAGCCGGGCCTCAAGCGCCGTGCCCGGCGCTCGGGGATGCCTTCGGCGCGCGAGCGCCATCGACTAGATGAACGCTTCGCATCAATAGGTCAGAATCCGCGCATGCCCGGCAAGCCGTCCTCTCCCGCCTGCGAACGCAACCGCGAGCCGATCCTCGCGGCGCTGCGTGCGTTCTTCGCCGATCGCACGCACGTGCTCGAAGTCGGCAGCGGCACCGGCCAGCACGCGGTGCATTTCGCCGCGCAACTTAAACACCTCGCATGGCAATCGTCGGATCGCGCGGAGAACCTGCCCGGAATCCGTGCATGGCTCGCCGACGCAGCGCTGCCGAATACGCCCGCGCCGTTCGTGCTCGATGTCGCCGAAGCGGAATGGCCCGCGCAGCGCTTCGATGCGATATTCAGTGCGAATACGCTGCACATCATGAGTGTTGCGGAAGTGGAGGCGTTCTTCTCAGGACTCGCGTCGATTGCCACCCCCGACGCGAAGCTCGCGATCTACGGACCGTTCAACTACGGCGGCCGATTCACGAGCGCCAGCAATGCCGCCTTCGATGCTTCGCTGAAGGCGCGCGCGGCGCACATGGGCATCCGCGACTTCGCGATGCTCAACGAACTCGCCGCAGGCGCCGGTTTCGAACTGTGCGACGACCTCGCGATGCCCGCGAACAACCGGCTGCTGGGCTGGCATCGACGCGGCTGATCGCGGCGCGTCATCGGAAATTGGCGCGCCCGGAGGGATTCGAACCCCCGACCAATGGCTTCGGAAGCCACTACTCTATCCAGCTGAGCTACGGGCGCGTTGTCGCATAGGAATGGCGCATCGTCGCGCGTGCAGCGACGGGCCGAGCAGTTGAGTATAACCCAGCGTCGCGCCGCCGCCGAGATCGTGCAGACCCGTCCGCGCTCTGCCTATCGACTATCATGACGCTGCCGCGACTCACTCGGACCTTCTGCCCATGGATATCTTCAAGGTCTTCCACATCGAAGCCGCGCATCGCCTGACCGGCGTTGCGCCTGGACACAAGTGCGCGCGTCTGCACGGACATTCGTTTCGCGTGGAGATCCACGTGTCGGGCGAGGTCGATCCGCACACCGGCTGGGTCATGGACTTCGCCGAGATCAAGTCCGTCTTCGCGCCGATCTATGCGCGGCTCGATCATCACTACCTCAACGACATCGAAGGCCTCGACAATCCGACCAGCGAGCGTCTTGCGATGTGGATCTGGCAGGCGCTCAAGCCTGGCTTGCCGCCGCTGTGCCGCGTCGTCGTACACGAGACCTGCACATCGGGCTGCAGTTACGCGGGCAGCTAGATGGGCGACTCGCGTGACATGTGCATGTGCATGATTTCCGCGAGCGAGCATCAATCACCAGAGTCGGAATTTAACTTATAACTTATTGATATTGATCGTAAGGATTTTTGATCGATAAATATGTTGCATCGCACCAATCTTTGCGCTATAGTCGATCCATAGTCAACCAACTTCTTATGAGGCAAACATTATGTCCGACTTCAACACGCAAGCACTGGCGCTCTCGAAGAGCATGGCCGACACCACGTTCAAGGCGCACACGCTGGCTCTCGAGAGCCTCGAGCGCATGACCTCCCTGCAGTTCAAGGCGATCGAAAGCCGCGTCACCGCCGCCGCCGACTTCTTCTCGGAAGCGAGCGAAGCGCGTGACTTCGACGATCTCAAGACGATCTGGCCGAAGGGCGTCAACCTCGTCAAGGAAACCGCCGAGAAGCTCTACGCGAACAGCCAGGAAGTCTTCGGCATCACCGTGAAGACCAGCGAAGCGCTGAGCCAGCTCGCCAAGGGCAGCTTCGAACACGCGACCG
>JBDTYX010000309.1:0-3340 GCA_040005435.1 Rudaea sp.
CCTCGATCATGGACGGCGCCACGCGCAAGGCCGGCGCGATCGCGAACGTGCACCGCGTCAAAAATCCCATTCTGCTCGCGCGCGCGGTCATGGAGAAATCCGAGCACGTCATGCTGATCGACGACGGCGCGGAGCAGTTCGCCAAGGCGGTCGGCATCGAGCTCGTCGACCCGAAATATTTCTACACAGAGGCGCGCTGGCAGGCGCTGCAGCAGGCGCTCGAGGACGAACACTCGAAGGCAGTGGATCCGGCCAAGACGCCGCACCACGGCACGGTCGGCGCGGTCGCGCTCGACGTGCGCGGCAACCTCGCCGCGGGTACCTCGACCGGCGGAATGACCAACAAACGCTTCGGCCGCGTCGGCGACTCGCCGATCATCGGCGCCGGCACCTACGCCGACGAGCGCTGCGCGGTTTCGGCGACGGGCTGGGGCGAGTACTACATCCGCGCGGCCGCGGCACGCGACATCTGCGCGCGCGTCGAGTATCGCGGCGACAAGCTTGCGAAGGCCGCCGCCGACGTCGTGCTCGGCGTGATTCCGAAGATGGGCGGCGACGGCGGCGTGATCGCGCTCGACGCGGACGGCAACTTCACGACGCCGTTCAACACCGAGGGCATGTTCCGCGGCTGGATCGACCGCGACGGCAAGATGCACATCGCGGTGTTGCCCGAAAAATAGGCGACTCTGAGCGCGCGCATTCCGCCGCGTTTCGAGCGGATCGCGCGCGCCTGCGCACGCGCGAGTCGTTCCGGCTCGAGGCGACATCGCAGGCGCGGCACGAGCGGCCTTGTCGCGCGGCGCCCGCGGTCGAACCGCGCGCGGCGCGACAGGCGTACAGTAGCGTTTTCCGCCCGCCTGGAGAGTCGTCATGGTCTTGTGTCCCGTCGCGCTCGCCGTGGGCTGCCGCAAATGCCCGATCTTCAGCGTCTGCCCGGTCAAGTCGGTGATCGGCGACTACCGCCCGGACGAGGACGCGCCTGCAGCCAAGGGCGCCGCCGCGAAAAAGAAAAAGAAGTAGAAGTTGTGCGACGCGTGATGTCGACCTGGGAGATCGTGGTGCAATCGCATGCGACTTGATGGCCTCACACCAACGCAGCGACGCGCCCGCTGACCGCACGCGTCCGCACCGCAGCGATCGACTCTGCCACGGGGGCAGTCGCAGCCCGCCCGCGTCGTACCGGACGATCCATTCAGAAGATGTAATGCAGTCCGACCGAGGCGGTCCAGCGCGCCTCGATCTGCAGGCCGTTGACGCGCTGCAGCAGGGGTAGCTGCGCGAACGCATACGCGGACAGGCGTCGCGTCGCGTTCCAGCTGATGCCGGGGCTCAGGTAGACGAGCGTCGCGCCGCTGTTTTCGACGTCGGCGTTGACGCCACTCTCGCGCTTCTCGACGCGCGCGTTGACCTGCAGTTGCGGCACCCAGGTCGTGCTCGCGGTATAGCGCAGGCCGGCGTTGAGGTTGAGTCCGGTGCCGGGCCTGAAGCCGTCGCGCGAGGCGAGCGGCTGCTGCAGCAGCGCCTGCGCGAAGTAGCCCCAGTCGGCCGTGAGTCCATCGAAATGATAGACGCCGAGCAGCAGGTCGGTCGTGCCGGTGCCGAGCTGCAACCCACGGTCGACGATAGCGCCGGCCCGCGGCCCCGTCTCGAACGTATCGTCGATGTGGCCGGTCGGCAGCTTCAGGCCGAACTCGATGCCCGTGTTGCGCTGCGCGTCGAAGCCCGTGTAGCGCGCGAGCACGCGCAGGTCGCCGATGCCGCTGTCATGCGAAGTGGAAACAGCGCTGTCTCCTTCGGCGATCGTCGCATGCGAGCGGTCGAACCACGGCAGCGCGATGCTGACGCCCCAGTCCCGGTTCGGGCTGTAGTCGAGCGCGAGATTGTAGTTGCGGTTGAGCGTGAACTGCTGCACCTCGTTTTCGTTCGGGATCACGGTCGCGCCGCGCGACACGCTGTCGCTGCCCGCGCGCAACTGGTCCTGGTCGAAGAAATCGAAGCGCAGGTCGGCACGCCAACCGCCGGTCGCAGCGAGTCCCTGGCTGCTCCAGTCCGAACTCAGCGTGCAGCCGCACGCGGAACACGCGCATGCATCCTGAGTCGTGAGCACCGCGATGCAGCCCAGCGCGGCTGCGATCAATAGTCCATTGCGCATTTTTTCCTCGATTGGCGCGTGCAGGGTACTGGCAGCGCGCGGCGGACGAATGCGGCATGCCGCCGCAGTCGGACACCGTGGCGTAGATTGCACAACGCGGCACCACGGTTCAATCCTCGCGTTCTTCGGTCTCGCGCACCGGGTGCTTGGCGAGCTTGCGCTGCAGCGTGCGGCGGTGCAGGCCGAGGCGCCGCGCGGCTTCCGAGATGTTGCCGGCGGTCTCGGCGAGCACGCGATGGATATGCTCCCACTCGAGGCGCTTGAGAGGTGCAGGCGAGTCAGGCACGGACGGCGTCGGCTGCGTCGCTCTGGTCTCGATGCCGAGCAGGGCCTGCGCGACCGCGTCGGCATCGACCGGCTTGGCGAGGTAGTCGTGCGCGCCACGCCGTATCGCCTCGACCGCGGTCGCGATCGAGGCATAGCCGGTCAGCAGCAGGATGCGCAGGCCCGGAACGATCTCGCGCAGCTCGGGAATGAGCGCGAG
Organism: Rudaea sp.; assembly: GCA_040005435.1. Taxonomy (GTDB): domain Bacteria; phylum Pseudomonadota; class Gammaproteobacteria; order Xanthomonadales; family Rhodanobacteraceae; genus Rudaea. The sequence goes on from JBDTYX010000309.1 coordinate 2,637, forward strand.
GCCATTGTCGGCGCCGAGCTTGAGGTCGAGCACCGCATAGTGCGGCTGGGCGCTGCGCGCGAGCGCGCGGGCTTCGGCGGCATCGTGTGCGACGCTGACGACGAAGCCACGCGTGCCGAGCGCGCGCGAGAGCACGCGCGTGAACACGGCATCGTCGTCGATCAGCAGCAATCGTTGCAGGGACTCGGTGGCATTCATGGATGTTCCAAGCTGGGCAGAGGCAGCAGCAGCGATGTCCGCGTGCCGCCGCCGTCGGCGCCGGTCACATGCAGCGTGCCGCCGAGGCGTTCTGCCGTCGCGTCGGCGAGCGCGAGGCCGAGGCCAAGGCCATCGCGTTTCGCGGTCACGAAGCGGCGTCCGGCGGTTTCGCGCAGCGCCGATGGCAGCCCGGGGCCGAAGTCGCGAACTTCGATGTCGATCGTCTTGCCAGAGTGAGATGCTTTCAAGTGCACGCGCGCATTGTGCATCGAAGCGGAGGCGTCCGCGGCGTTGTTGAGCAGGTTGATCACCGCGTGGCGCAGGCCGGGCACGATGCGCAGCGGCCGCGCCGCGTCAACGCCGTCGATGTCGACGGAGAGTTCGACGGCCGGCCGCAGCAGGCGGAAGCGCTCGACGCAGTCGCCGACGAAGCGGTCGAGACCGATCAGCTCGGGCTCTTCGGCGAGCTGCTGGCTGCCGACCGCGACGAGCTCGCGCAGGATGTC
>JBDTYX010000103.1:0-11253 GCA_040005435.1 Rudaea sp.
CGCTCGGCGCGGCGATGCAGTAGACGACACGAATTTATTTCGTGCATCGCGGCGGGGCCCGTGTAATCGCCGCCAGCAGATCCTGAATTGGTTTTTAAACCTACCCCAGGGGAATGCCCATGATGTCGTCGCCCAGTCACTCTCACGGCCGCTTCTCGACCACTCGTTGGTCGGTCGTCATGCATGTTGCGACTGCGCCGGATGGTGACGCGCGCACGGCCCTGGCTGAACTCGTCCAGCGCTACTGGTATCCGGTCTACGCCTACGCGCGTCGTTCGGGGCACACGCCCAAGATCGCTGAGGAGATCGCGCGCAGTTTTCTCGGCCTGCTCGTCGAGGATTTCCGTGGCGGAACGGAGTTGCAAAGCCACGGGCATTTTCGCCGTTTTTTGCTCGATCGCCTCGACAAGTTTCTCGGCGGCGACTGGCGCGAGACCGTCGACGCACAGGAGGGTGCCGACCTCGTCCCCCCGACCGACCTGGAGCCGCGCTACGGCCGCGACAACGCCGACACCGCTTCGCCTTCCGCCGCCTATGAGCGCAGCTTCGCACTCGAGGTGATCAGCCGCGCGCTCAAGCGCCTGCGTTCGGAGGCCGGTCGCGCGGCGCACCTGCCGATGTTCAGCGCGCTCGAGCCATTCCTCGCGCGCGATCCGAGTCCCGCGCAATATGAGCAGATCGCCGGCCAACTCAGTTCGCGGCCGCTAGCCCTGATCGTCGCGCTGAAGCGCCTGCGCCAGCGGCTGCGCGAACTCGTGGGGGAGGAACTCGCGGACACGGTCACCTCACCGGAGGAGCTCGCGGCCGAGCAGTCCGCACTGCATTCCATCCTGCGCCGGACGCCGCAATGACCGCCCCCTGCGTGGCAAGCCATGTCCGCGTCCGTCGCGCCGCAACGGCTCGCAGAGGATCATCGACGCGCATTTGGCTCGCGCTGCTCGTTTGGGCGGTCACCGGAGTCGCGACTGGCCAGGACAGGGTCGCAAACGAGACGGACACCCCTTCGCTTGGCGCGATCGAGGTGATCGGCTCGCATATTCGCGGAGTCGACATCGAAACGCAGCACCCGGTCCTCGTCCTCGACCGCGCGGAAATCCTGCGCACGGGCCTCACGAGTATTTCCGATATCATCCAGTCGATCGTCGCGAACGGACAAACAGCCAACCGCAACATCAACAACGGCAGCAACGGCGAGCAGCTGATCAACCTGCGCAGCCTCGGCTTCAACCGCACGCTCGTCCTGCTCAACGGACAGCGCTTCGTCAGCGACGTCAACGGCGCCGTGGACCTCAGCGCGATTCCGACCGCGATCGTCGAGCGCATAGAGGTGTTGCTCGACGGCGCGTCGGCGATCTACGGGTCCGACGCGATCGCGGGCGTCATCAACATCATCACGCGGCGCGATTTCGATGGCGCGGAGCTGAGCGCCTACTACAGCCAGACCGATTTCGACGACGGCATGCGCCATGCGTACGACCTGAGTTTCGGCCACAAGGGCGATGGCTGGAGCGTGGCGGCTGGCATCGAATACAGTCGCGACGATCCGATATTCGCCGGCAGACGCGCGATCTCGGCGACACCCCTGTATGGGCTCCCGCCCGGCGCGACCGGATCCGGTTATACCCCTTACACCTGGCTCGAGCGCGATTCCGACTATGCGAGCTGCACAGACAACTGCCTGCTGCGCCTGAATGCCGGCGCCGCAGGTACTTCTCCTGCGGATTTCCGTCCGGTCGATACGACCCAGGATCTCTATAACTACCAGCCGCGTAACTATCTGCAGACGCCGCAGGAACGGCGCGCGCTATTCGCCCAGGCGCGCTATGAGTTCAACGCGAGCCTCGCGGTGAATCTGGACGTGCTCTTCAACCAGCGCCATTCGGGCCAGAAACTCGCGCCTTCGGACCTCTCGTTAGACATCGGGGACATCGGCTCGAGTGATGCATTCGCGATCGCCGCCGACAATGTCTACAACCCGTTCGGCGAGCCGATCGATGCCGCCATAAGGCGCATCGTCGAAGCGGGTCCGCGCATTTCTCAGCAGACGGCGGACACGCTGCGCGTGCACGCGGGCCTCGACGGCAATTTCGCGATCGGGGCGCGCGACTTCAGCTGGAGCGCGAATGCTTCGCTCACGCGATCGAACGAGACCGAGCATACCGGGCCGTATGCGGACAACAGCAGACTCGCGCTTGCAGTTGGGCCGTCGTTCCTCGACGCATCGGGCGTCGCGCGGTGCGGCACGCCGACCGCGATCGTCGCGGGGTGCGTGCCGCTCAACTTCTTCGGCCCGCCCGGCTCGCTCACGCCGACGATGCTCGACTACGTCGATGCGTTCGAGACGAATCGCGAGAACGACCAGACACGCAACGCCGACATCCACGTGACGAGTACCGAACTGTTCGCGTTGCCGGCCGGGGGCCTCGCATTCGCCTCCGGCTTCGAATACCGCCGCGAGAGCGCCGCCGCGATTCGCGATCCGCTCGAGATCTCCGGCAATGCCAACGGCAACGGCGTAACCACTGATTCGACCAAGGGGGCGTATTGGGTGAAGGAGGCGTATGTCGAGTTCGAAGCGCCTCTGCTCGCCGACCAGCCATTTGCGCGCAAGCTCGATGTCAGCGTGGGCTCGCGCTATTCGTATTACTCGAATTTCGGAAGTACGACCAACTCGCAGCTCGGTATGCGCTGGAAGCCGTTCGACGATGTGCTCGTGCGCGCGAACTACGCGCAGGGTTTTCGCGCCCCGGCCGTCTCCGAGCTCTTCGCGGGCGCGACGCGCTTCCGTGACAACAGCATCAGCGACCCCTGCGACGCTGCGCTGGATCCACCACCCAGCGCAGCGACGCTGGCCCGCTGCAGAACGCTCGGTGTGCCTGCAAACGTGGATTCGGCCTTGCAGATAGGCAACATCGACTTCGCGGGCAATCCGCAGCTGCAGCCCGAAACCTCCAACTCGCGCGGGCTGGGCTTCGTATTCACCCCCGGCTGGCTGCAGGGTTTCGACCTCAGCATCGACTGGTACGACGTGCGCCTCAAGGCGGCGATCTACGATCCCGGATACCAGGCGGTCGTCTCGGCCTGCTATCAGCGCAACAGCGACGCGGACTGCGCGCAGATCGTGCGCGATTCGTCCAACGGCACGATCTATCGGGTCACCGATTTGCTGCAGAACGCGCCCGGCGGCGTCGAAACGGCGGGCTACGACATTGCGCTGCTCTACAAGCGCGACCTGTCGTTAGGTCGCGTGAGCTGGCGCTGGAACACCAACTACGTCGACTACTACGGAGAAATCGGCAGGCCGCGGCCGGGCGCGGCGTTGCCCGATGGCTCGACCGCGATCGGCAACATCGTCGGCATCAACAGCGCAACGACGGGCTTGTTCGGCGTCGTCTGGCGCTGGCGCTCGAGCATGCAGTTGGCCTGGGAGCGCGGGCCCTGGACCGTCTCGCTCGCGGGACGCTACTTCTCGCGCATCGACGAGGACTGCAGCGCCGTGGTACAGGTCGCCGGTCAACTGAACGATCCTGGCTACCTGAAATTGTGCACCAGCCCGGACAAGCCGATCAGCATCGGCGGCCAACTGGTGCCGGCCAATCGCGTAGGCAGCGTCACCTTCACCGACATCGAGGCGAGCTGGGATGCCCCCTGGCGCGGCCGTTTCTCGGTGGGCGTGCGCAATGCTCTCAATCGCTCGCCTCCGGTTGCGTATTCGGCATTCAACAACTCGTTCTTCCCCGATTACGATCTGCCGGGCCGGTTCCTCTATGCCAGCTACCGTCAGAAGTTCTGAGTGCCGCCTCCTGTGAACATCGCACGCGACAAGGACACGGACGACACCGGCACGAACATCGATGCCGTCGAGGCCAACGCGCTCGCCGACCTCGTCTTCGGCTCGCTGTCGCGCACCGCGATTCCCGGGGCGGACTCGATGCGCAACCTCGCCTTTCTGCCGACCGCCGCGCTAGAGCTAGACCTCAGCGATGCGGAGCAGCGCCAGTTCGGCGACTACGAACTGCTCGAACAGATCGGCGAAGGCGGCATGGGTGTCGTCTATCGTGCGCGCCAGCGCAGCCTCGACCGCGAGATCGCGCTCAAGCTGCTCGCTGCCGGGCCATGGGCGTCGCTCGAATACATCGAGCGCTTCCGCCGCGAGGCGCAGAACGCCGCACGCATGCAGCATCCGAACATCGTCGCGATCTACGAGGTCGGCAGCGCGGAAGGATTGCACTTCTTCTCGATGCGCCTGATCCACGGCGGCAGCCTCGCGGCGAAGATCAAGCGCGACGGCAAGCTGGCCGCCAAGGCGGCGGCCACGCTGCTTCGCACGATCGCAGAGGCCGTCGACTACGCGCATCGCCTCGGCGTGCTGCATCTCGACCTCAAGCCTGCGAACGTGCTGCTCGACGAGGACGGTGCGCCGCACGTCGCCGACTTCGGCCTCGCGCGGCGGCTCGACAACACGCTCGCGGCCGACAACGAGGAGATCTCGGGCACCCCGAGCTACATGGCGCCCGAGCAGGCGCAGGTGCGCAGCCTGAAGATCACCGCCGCTACCGACATCTGGGGTCTGGGCGCGGTTCTCTACGAAGTCGTTACCGGCGTGCCGCCGTTTCTCGGCGCCTCGGCCCAGGACACCTTGAGACTCGTGCTCGACGGCACGCTGCGCTCGCCGCGCCGCCACACGCCAGAACTGCCGAGCGACCTAGAAGCGATCATCGTCAAGTGCATGGCGCACGAGGCGAGCTCGCGCTATTCGAGTGCGCGCTCGCTCGCAGACGACCTTGGGCGCTTCGTCGAAGGCCGCGCGGTGAGTGCGCGTCCGCTCAACGCGGCGCAACGCGTCGAGCGCTGGGCTCGCCGCGAACCTCGTCTCGCGCTATCGGCGACGCTCGGAACGCTCGCGCTGCTGTTCGGCCTGCTCACGACGACACAGCAATGGAGGCGCGCGGAATCCAACGCCGGGCTCGCGCAACGCACGCTGTGGGAGTCGCGTGAGTCCGACATCCGTCGCCAGATCACGCAGGGTGATTCGTACCGAGCGATCGGCAACGCGCTGGCCAGCGTGCGCGAGATGGAGCGCGCGGGCGTCGGCGACCAGGTCGCATTGCAACGCCGGCGGATCGGGACGACGCTCGCGAATTCGCCAGCCCTCATCGACGCCTTCAACGCGGGAAAGGTCGAGACGATGGCGCTCGCGGCCGACCACAAGGCGCTCGCCGTCTCCGAAGGTCGAAGCGTGCGCTTGTACGATCTCGAGACCGGCAGGCAACGCTGGCAGGTCGGCGTGGGCGTCGAGTCTGCAGGCATGGTCGGCTACGTCCACCTCAACGCGCAGGACATCGAGCATCTCGAATTCTCGCGGGACGGACGCCGCATCGTCGGCAGCCTCGATCCGGGCGGTTTCAAGGGTCTGCTGTCCGTCCTGCTTCCGCACCTGATGGACAGCGTTCTGATCGACGTCGAACACGGCAGCGTCGTGCATCCTCCACCCGAATTCCACGATTTCCTGGCGGCCGCCTACGCTACCGACGGGACCTTCGCGCTGCTGTTCGACAAGCACGGACGCGCGCAGCGCTGGCGAACGTTGCCGTGGTCGCCGGCGGGCGAGCTGAGCGTCGTCGCGGGCACCAACGACGGCGACGAGCTGACGGGGCCCATCCAGACCGACTTCCTGTTCGCGTCGAACAGCAAGTCCATCCTGCAGGCGCACGATGCAAACCTCGAACTGCGCGCGCTGGACCCATTGGATCTGCACGTTCGCAGCTCGCTCAAGCTCGAATACGGCGCGGCCGTCGCGTGGGCGCTCGACGCGGACGGTTCGCGAGTCGCTGTCGGCACGGCGACCGGGCACGTCGCGATCTGGACGCCAGAGACCCGCGAGACGCGCTGGCTGCAGCCGAGCTCCACGGGGACGATTCTGCGCCTCGAGTTCAGCAAGGACGGGGCGCGCCTGCTCGTCGCCTCGGAAAATCCCGGCGATGTCCGCGTGTTCGATCTCGCGACAGGGACGCTGGCCGCTATGTCGATGAGCGTGGCGCTGGGAGCGGTCGACGTCGCAGGCTTCGCCGGCGATGGGCAGTCTTTCTGGACACGCTCGCCGTCCGACAGCGGCGCGCAACTCTGGCGGATTGCCGAGCAGGGCTTTCCACTGCGCGCGCCCGTGCCGGCGTTTGCGCCGATGAACGCGAGCCTCGGCCGCTTTCTGTTTGCGGACGATCCCGCAACGCGACTATTGGTCACTTCGGACAATGCGTTGATCAAGATCTTGCGCCTGCAGCCGAATGCATTGGTGGATCGGCGTGCGGCCCCGATGGTCGCGGACCTGCTGCGCTTCGACGGCCGCCACCTCGTCGGCGTCGAAGGCGAGCGGGTCAACGTATTCGATGCAGCGTCCGGAATGGGCGTCGGAACAACGCTCACGCTATCGGCGCCCGCAACCTTCGCGGCACTCGCCGGCAACGACGATCTCGTGACCGCGGCGGGTCGCGAGATCACCGCGTGGGACTGGCGCAGCGGTCTACCGCGCTGGCCGCCTCGCGTGCTGCCCAACTCGCCGCTGCACATCAGTCTCGCCGCGCGTGCTCCAATCGCGGCAGTCTCGACAGGAGCCAACGGCATCCATGGATTCGAGGAAACGATCGAGTTTGTCGATCTTTCGAACGGACGCCGCATAGGCAATCCGAAGACTCTGCGTGGACCGCTCGGTGCGATCCGGCTCTCGCCCGACGGCAGCAAGTTGCTCGCATGGCTCGACAACGAGACCCCATACGCGGAATCCGGCCAGTTATTTCTGGTCGCCACTGCGGACGGCAATTCCGTGAATCTCGCGGAAGGCGAGAAGGATCCGGGGCATGCGATCATCGACGCCCAGTTTGCCGACGACGCCAGCATATGGGCGAGCATCGGCCCGAACTGGAACGACGCCGACGATGCGAATGCGACGCACAGCCATGTCGCCCACTGGGACCCCTCCGGCGCGCTGCTCGCGCGCACGCCGACCGACGCGGTCGCCGCGCTGACGATGTTGCCGCAGTCAAAAGGCGCGGTCTCGCTGATCCACAAGCCGTTGCTGGTTCCCGTCCACGGCGAGCCGCGATTGTTGCTGGCGCCGCTCGACGCGAATCCGCTGTGCGTCGGCGCAGTGAGCCCGGACGGCAGCATCCTCGCTCGGGCAACTCCGGCGAGCATCGACCTCATCGACATCTCGAGCAACCAGCGCGTGGTCCCTTCGTTGAAGCTCGCGATTCCCAATCATGATGCCGTGCAGCAGCTGGCATTCTCCCCGGACGGCAAGCATATCGTCGGGCGGACCATCGCGGGCAATTGGTTCTTGTTTCATGTCGCGACGGACATGCGCCCGGTCGTCGCGATCGAAAGAGAGCTGCAGATTCGCGAATCCTCGCAACGCACCGGAAGCGACCCGGTGGCCTTTCCATCGGAGGACGAACGGCGCGGGATGCGTGCCTCCGATCCAGTGCCGAGGGAAGCTACCCCGCCCGCGATCGTGCGGAACCGAAACGCGGCGCCGAATGCTGATCCGCGTTTCGTGCCGCTCGATCTGCGCACGATCGCCAACGTCGATCCGCGTGCCCGAATGAACCGCGTCGTTTCGCTGCCTCCGCAACCGCAGAGCCTGCCCAGTCTGCCGCGTGGAATGCAACGCTACGATGGCGTGGACTTCTATCTTGATCGCGCCGTGCAGCTTTCGGGCGCGCCCTACAGCAGGCTCGATACCGAGTTTCCCGCGAACTCGGAGCGACTGACGATCCCGGCGCAGGTGGTCGCGGCGATTGACGTCCTCGCGCTTCAGTTCCTGCCGACGCGTGACGAGGTGGGCAGCGTGCGACTTCACTATGCGGACGGCGGCGAGAGCGTGCTTGCGATCCGCGACGGGCCGATGATCGTCGCGCACTGGCTCGACCGGACGCAGGGTGCCGCGCAGCGTCGCATCGGCTGGCTGGGCACATTTGCCGGCCAGTACGATTCCGACGGCGCGGCGATCAGCGGCGATGCAACCGTCTCGCGAAGTTATATCGTGCGCCTGGAAAATCCCGAGCCGCAAAGGCTCGTGTAGGCGATATCGCTGGGGGCGCCCGCACACGCGAGCCCGGGGCTGCTGTTTCTCGCGCTGACGCTCGAAAAAAACATGCCTTGACCGGAAGTCGCCGCGCGGGAAACCCCGTGAGCGCCATTGAGCCTCCCCGCGCCGATAGGCGCAGACGCGCAGGACTGGACACACGCGCGGCGACGGATGCCCTCGCCTACCTCGTGTTCGGTTCGTTGTCGCGCAGCACAATCCTGGACTAGAGCAGCTCTCAGCCTCTCGCGCTGATGCCCAGCGACTCGCTCGTGCTCGACCTCTGCGATGCCGAGCAGCGCAACCTCGGCGACTACGAGCGGCTCGAGAGGATCTTCGAGGGCGGGATGGTGTCGCGTACCTGGCGCGTCGATCCATCCTCGCTTGCGAAATCGCCGTCAAGCGGCCGGTCCGTCGACGCGGGCGCGCCGCGCCGGAAACGCCGTGAGCGCCATCCCCAAATCAACGCGGGTGCTCGCGACAGACGCGTCGCGGCGGACATTCAGCCGGCAAAAAAGTGATCGCGCCGGTGCCCGGCGCGAACCGCAGCGCCGCTGGCCTGCTTACTCGCGTCGCCGTCTCGCGAGCACCTGCTGCCTCTCGAGGCAGCGGCGTTCAGCTCGCCGGATCACACCGATCGAAGACGGCGCCTGCGCCCGATCCGGGCGCAGTGAAGCCCGCAGCGACGCTGCTATACTTTGCACCCTTCCGCCAGCGACACGGGGCCGCCATGCTCAACGAGATCAAACAGGACACGCAAGTGCGCATGACCAAGAGCGTGGACGCGCTCAAGCACGACTTGCAGCGCCTGCGCACCGGTCGTGCGAGCACCGCGCTCGTCGAACATCTCAAGGTCAGCTACTACGGTTCCGACGTGCCGCTGAGCCAGGTCGCGAACATCGCGGTCGCCGACGCCCGCACGCTTACGATCACGCCGTGGGAGAAGACGATGGTGCAGCCGGTAGAGAAGGCGATCATGGCCGCAAATCTCGGACTGACGCCGACGACGGCGGGCACGATCATCCGCATCAACATGCCGCCGCTGACCGAAGAACGCCGCAAGGAATTGTCCAAGCACGTGTCGCACGAAGGCGAGAACGCGAAGGTCGCGATCCGCAACGTGCGCCGTGATGCGCTGCATCAGATCAAGGAGCTTCTCAAGGACAAGAAGATCACGGAGGACGAGGAGCGCCGCGCCGAAGACGACATGCAGAAACTGACCGACAAGTCCGTCAAGGAGATCGACGGCGTCGTCAAGAGTAAGGAAGACGAGTTGCTGTCGATGTAGTCTGCTGCGGCGCGCATCTCGCGACGAGCGGAGCCCCGCCCTGGCCGCAGCGGCCGGGCGGCGAAGACCTGTCAGAATCGCCGTCGGCGTGCCAACGTACACGTCGATGGGCAGCGCCCTCCGCCGACGGGGGAAAAAGACGGCGCCAGCATAGATCCGTGGAGACCGTTCTGACCCAAGCTCTGCCCGCCACCGAAATACACAATGTGGAAATGTCCACAATGCGCGTGCCACGCCACGTCGCCATCGTCATGGACGGAAACGGCCGCTGGGCGAAGTTGCGTCACCGTCCGCGCAGCTTCGGCCACCATGCGGGGCAGAAGGCAGTGCGCGCGACGATCGAGTCCTGCATGCGCCGCGGAATCGAGGCGCTGACGCTATTCGCATTCTCGTCGGAGAACTGGCAGCGCCCGCGGGACGAGGTGAGCGCGCTCATGGAACTGTTCCTGAAGGCACTCGACCGCGAAGTCGATGAACTGCATGGCCACGGCGTCCGCATCCGCTTCATCGGCGAGCTCGACGCGTTCGCGCCGGCGCTGCGCGAGCGCATGCACGCGGCGATGCGCAGGACCCAGGGCAACACCCACCTCGCACTCAACATCGCGGTCAACTACGGCGGCCGCTGGGACGTCGTGCAGGCGGCGCGAGCGATCGCGCGAGCAGTCGTCGAGGGCGAGATCGCGATCGCGGACGTCGACGAGGCCAGCATCGGCGCGCATTTCTCGCTCGCAGGCCTGCCGCCGCTCGACCTCTTCATACGAACCGGCGGCGAGAAGCGAGTGAGCAACTTCCTGCTGTGGCAGCTCGCCTACAGCGAACTGTATTTCAGTGACGTGCTCTGGCCGGACTTCGACGCCGCCAGCCTCGACGCGGCGCTCGCCGACTTCGCCGGACGCGAACGCCGCTACGGCAAGACCAGCCCACAGGTGGAAAAACCCAACCCATGAAGCAACGCATCATCACCGCCCTGCTGGTTACGCCCTTCGCTATCGCGCTGATTCTCTACGTGCCGGTCCAGTTCGTCGCCGCGATCATCGGCGGCCTGTGCCTGATCGCCGCCTGGGAGTGGACGCGCCTGTCCGGCATGCGCTCGCGGCCGCTGCGCGCCGTCATGGTGGCGCTCGCCGCGCTGACGATGATCGCGCTCTGGTGCTGCGCGAGCCTGCCCGTGTGGTGGAGCTTCATCGCGATCGGCTGCGTCTGGTGGGTCGTCGCGTTCTTCTGGTTGCGCAGCTTTTCGTTCGCGGCCTCGCCGACCAACGAGCACACTGCGATCAAGCTCGTCGCCGGCGCGCTTACGGTGCTGCCCGCATGGGCCGGCCTCATGCGCATCCAGCTGACGCAGGACACGCCGCACACCTGGGCGCTGTATTCGCTGTTCATCGTCTGGGCGGCGGATTCTTTCGCCTACCTCGCGGGCCGCAGCTTCGGCCGCAACAAACTCGCGCCGCAGATCAGCCCCGGCAAGACCCGGGAAGGCGTCTACGGAGCGCTCGCCGGAGTCGCGCTCGTCGCGGCGCTCGGCGGCTGGCTGCTCGATGTGCGCGGCGTCACGCTGCTCCTGCTCGTCGTCGTGTCGTTGGTCAGCGTCAGCTTTTCGGTGATCGGCGACCTGTTCGAGAGCCTGCTCAAGCGGCATGCCGGCGTCAAGGATTCCGGCGCCTTCTTCCCCGGACACGGCGGGGTCTGCGACCGCCTCGATGGCGTGTTCGCGGCGCTGCCGATCTTCGCGCTCGGCAAGGCCATGCTCGGGCTATGACGGCAGCGCTACGGCCACCCGGCGGTCAGACGACTGCGGCGTTTCGCGTGCGGCGCATGCGCGGCGCCGGCACCTCGCGCGCTGGCGCCGCGCAAGCACGATGAGAAACGTCGCCGTCCTCGGCGC
>JBDTYX010000002.1:0-34398 GCA_040005435.1 Rudaea sp.
GCTGGCGTTCGCGCTGGTTTGGACTGCCGTTCGGGGACCAGGGTTTCGTCGTTCCTGCGCGCTCGTTCGCACAACTGGGCGGTTACGACGAGACGGTACGATATGGTGAGGATCATCTGTTCGTGTGGGCCGCGCGTGCTGGCGGCTTGGCGGTTCTTCCGATCGGCGCGACGGTCTTCACGAGCGCCCGCAAGTATGCCGCGGGCGGCTGGTTGCGCACGACGTTGCGCCACTGGCAACTGACCTTGCGCCAGGCGCTGCCCGCATGGTGGCGTCTGCATCGCAGGGGTCGCCGCTGAGCGCGGCACTCGCCATCTTCGTCAAAACACCTGGTCTGTCGCCGATCAAGACACGCTTGGCGCAGGTTATGGGCGCCGACGCAGCCGGCGAATTCTATCGCCTCGCTGTCGCCGCTACAGCCGCTGTCGTGCACGACGCGATTGCTGCAGGCTCGGAGCTGACGCCTTACTGGGCTGTCGCCGAACACGCCGCTGTTGGCCACCCCGACTGGCGTGAATTTCCCACCGTATGGCAAGGGCACGGCGAACTCGGCGATCGCCTCGAGCGTGTGCACCGCGAACTGCAAGCGCGACACGGGCGCGTGTTGCTGATCGGCGCCGACTCGCCACAAATCAGCAGCACCCGCCTCGCCGAGGCGCTCGCCGCGCTGCACGATCCAGGCAACCCGTTCACGATGGGGCGCGCGCGCGATGGCGGATTCTGGCTGTTGGGTTCGCGCGCCGCGATTCCTAAGCAAGTATGGCAATCGGTCCGCTACTCCGATTCAAACACGGCAGACGAAATGGGCCATGCTCTCGGCACGCTCGGAAGCATCGCCTATTTATCGGTACTCACCGACGTCGACACGGCAAACGACTTGGCGTACCTGCAAACCGAACTTGCGGCGTTGACCGCGCCGGTGCCGGAACAACGGGTTGTGAGCACGTGGATCCAGGAACATTCACAGCGCTGCAGACCGCTCAGCGCTGCCCCATCAGACGAATAGACAGTTGCCGCCAGCAAGACTCTAGATCCAGTTCAATGCCGCCGCGATTATTTCGGTGGCTCCGGTCTGCGCGCACGATCCATGCGCGATCAGCAACCGCTCCGGATTCCATTCCAGCACTTTCTGTAGTGCGGCGCGCGCCGGCCCACGCCGCACAAAGCTGGCGCGCCAGTCGCATGGTGTACTGCCACGCTCGCCGACCAGGCCGCCGAGTCGCATGACCATTCCCTTCCAGCCAGAAATATTGTCCTCGGAGAAGCGCTGAATCAGGTCGCCGATGATCGCGGTGCGCGAGACGCGGTGGAAAAATGCGACCTCTGACATCGCAAATGATCCACGGAAAACGACTTGATCGATATCCGCTGCCCATGATGGGCTGGGTTCGTCGTCGAGCTCGGCATAGAAGCGCAGCGCGGGTTTCTTGCGGGCCAGGCCCGGCGGCGCGTACAGGCGCGCTTCGGGCCAACGGTCGGCCCATGCTTGCAGAAATAGATGATGAAGCTTGTTCGGCGAGACGATGTAGCGCACCGGTCCGATGGACTGCACCTCGTCGGCGAGGTCGCGCGTGAGCGCAATGGGGGACCACACCCAGACGTCGCCATCGCGCAGACGCACGACCGCCATGCGCGTGGGATACGGAAAGCCGAAGAATGAAACCGTTGGCCCATCCGCGACGTAAAGAGAGGGACCGAACGGTTCAAGCATTGCGAAAGAATATCACCACGCTTGCTTTTCGCATTTAGGGTTTCCGCGCTCGGGCGCTGCTCCGCCAATGGCGTACAGAAAAATTTCTGCGGCGCGGCATTGATGACGGCGCCCATCGTAGCGGGGCATGAACAGGCGATCGTTGTCAGCCGCCATCCGGCCCGATCATGCGGATCGGCCGGGTACCGATCCTCGCTCCCGTGCTCTGGTCAATGGCGACCGCCTTTATCTCGGTCCCGGTTTCGGCATCGAGGAAACGCGTCAATTTGCCGCCGCCACGATGTAGCCGACCCCACTCGCCGATCATGAACAGCACCGGCAGAAAATCCCGGCCGGCGTCGGTCAGCAGGTATTCCTCGCGCGGAGGGTGCTCCGAATAGAGCCGCTTTTCGAACAATCCCTCAGCGGTCAGCATCGCGAGCCGCCGCGTCAGGATCGTCGGCGCGATGCCGAGGCTCTTGCGGAACTGATCGAAGCGGGTAAGGCCGATATGGGCGTCGCGCAGGATCAGCATGCTCCACGCGTCGCCGACGAGCGCCAAACTGCGCGCGATCGGGCAGGTGTCGCCGAGCGTGGTTTTCTTGCGACCGTGGCTGCTATCGCTGGGTTTTGATTTGTTCATACTATTTAGATAGTGACAAACTTTCGAAATGATAGTAACATCACTTTCGAAACGATAGTAACATCCGGACAACCAATAATCCACCCAATCAGGAGAATCGACATGAGCAAGAACGACAAAGGCGTCGCGCTGGTCACGGGCGCATCGTCAGGCATCGGCCGCACGACAGCCCAAGCTCTGAGGCGCGCCGGCTACCGCGTCTTCGGAACGAGTCGCAAGTCCGGCGTACAAAGCGCAGACGGCGTCACGATGCTGGTCTGCGACGTGACGGATGACGCCTCGGTGCAGGCGATGGTAGTCGAGCTTCTGAAGCAGGCGGGGCGGATCGACGTCCTGGTCAACAATGCCGGCGTCGGTCTTCTCGGCGCAGCAGAAGAATCTTCTACCGCGCAGGCGCAGAGATTGTTCGATGTAAACGTCTTCGGTATCACGCGAGTCACGAATGCCGTTTTGCCGACGATGCGCAGCCAGGGGAAAGGTAGGATCGTCAACATGAGTTCCATATTGGGTCTGATCCCAGCGCCGTACAACGCGCTGTATGCATCGACGAAGCATGCCGTCGAGGGCTATTCCGAATCACTCGACCACGAGCTGCGCACTTTCGGGATTCGCGTGGCGCTGGTCGAGCCCGGCGTGACCCGCACGGCGTTCGAAGAAAACCTGACGCGGCCCGATCAGCCGCTTCCGCTCTATGCGTCGGTGCGCGCGCGCCAGGAAGCGCTGATGCGCGGCTGGATCGAAACCGGCGATGCGCCCGAAGTGGTTGCCGATACGGTTGTGAAAGCGGCAACGGCCGCGGTGCCGAAGAGACGCTACCCTGCTGGAAAACAGGCAACCCAGGTGCGATTCCTGCGCCGTTTCTTCCCCGAAAGCGTGGTCGATAAAGCTTTGCGCAAGTTCAATAAGTTGCCAGTCTGAGTACAGAACGATTCGTGGAAGCGACATTGATCGAAGTGCGCCTGCCATCAGGGGGCGGTTCGTCGTCCAACCCGGCACCCTAGCGCAGCGCGGGCTTGTTGCGAGCCAGGCCAAGGCGCGTATGTGACGCTTCAATTGCGGTAACGCACTTGCCGGGGGCCACGCAGCTCGCAAGCCGCTGCGCTCGCGCCCAGGCCGTCGGCGCGCACGCGCCGCGGAATCGTTGGCGGCCAACGCCGGTCGAGGGAGAATTTTCGACTCCGTGAAAGCCGCTCGCGCGGCGTGCAGGCCTGCTAGGCTAGGCCAACGATCAGCGGGGGGCGCAATCGGGAACATGCACGGGTTCCGACTGACATTGGTTCTGGCGACGCTGGTGCTGGCCGTGCTCGCTACGGGCCTGCGCGCCGCGCCGACGGCGATAGATCCTGCGTTCTCGCGGGTCGCACTCGGCGCCAACGTCGAGGTCCTCGAGGATGTCGGCGGAAAACTGGACTTCGACGTGGTGCGCGCATCGAATGCGTTCACGCCCGCGCCTGCAGTCGGCACCAACTTCGGCTTCACCGGATCGGCATGGTGGGTGCGTTTCGCGGTGGGCAATGCCGCAGCTGTCGACCGCTCGCTGATCCTGCGAGAGGACTATCCGTTGATCGATCATCTCGACGTGTGG
Source organism: Rudaea sp. (assembly GCA_040005435.1). Classification (GTDB taxonomy): domain Bacteria; phylum Pseudomonadota; class Gammaproteobacteria; order Xanthomonadales; family Rhodanobacteraceae; genus Rudaea. The sequence continues at coordinate 3,919 of JBDTYX010000002.1, forward strand.
GCGCAAGACCGCGAAGGCGCATGGCGGCACACACCGACCGGCGACCGCACCGCGTTCTCGACGCGCGAGTACCAGCATCGCGATTTCCTCTTCGATCTGGTCGTGCCGGCGGCGTCGGAGCGCGTGTTCTACGTGCGCGCCGCTTCGGGCGGGCCGGTCGATTTGAGCCTCGCATTGTATGAGCAGCACGCGCTGGTCGGTGCGTTGAGCGAGGAGCAACTCGCATACGGCGTCTATTTCGGCGGATTCATGGTGATCGTGCTGTACAACCTGTTCATCTTCATGGTCGTCCGTGACCGCGCTTATTTCTACTATCTCCTCTACGCGGTCAGCTACGGGCTGTACTTTTCGATCCACAACGGGCTCGCTTTCGAATTCCTCTGGCCGAACCTTCCCGCATGGGGAAACCAGTCGCTGCTCGTGATGCTCGCCCTGACGCTGCTGTTCGGCATTCAGTTCACGCGGTCATTCCTCGACACGCCGCGTTTCACGCCACGCCTCGACAAGATCGCGATCGGGCTGCAGGTGCTCGCGGTGTTCGGTCTCGGCGCGTCGTTCTTCGTGCCTTATTCGACGCTGATCGTCCCGCTCGCACTGCTGACCGTGGCGGTCACGACGATGATCTTCACGATGGGTGCGATCGGCCTGATCAAGGCCTATCAGCCGGCACGCTTCTTCATGGTCGCATGGAGCGTACTCCTCGTCGGCGTCATGGCCTACATGCTCAAGGTGTTCGGGCTGCTGCCGCATAACATGCTCACCCAGAACGCGTTCCAGGTCGGCTCGCTGATGGAGATGGTGCTGCTGTCGCTCGCGCTGGCCAGCCGCCTGCGCGATCTGCGCAGGCAGAGCCTCACCGACACGCTGACTAAGGTGCCCAACCGGCGTTTCTTCGACGAGGTCGCCACGAGCGAATTCGATCGCGCCAAGCGCAGCAAAGACCCTCTCGCGCTGCTCGTCGTGGACATCGACAACTTCAAGGGCTTCAACGACCGCCACGGACACTCGCGCGGCGACGCGGTGCTGCGGCTCGTCGCCGAACACCTGCGCAGCGGCGTGCGTCCCGGTGACAGCGTCTGCCGCTACGGCGGCGATGAATTCGCGCTGATCCTGCCGGGCGAGGACAGCGCCGAGGCCGAGGCGAGGGCCGAGACGCTGCGGCGCACGGTCGAGGAGCGCACCGACGCCGACGTGACGATCAGCGTGGGGGTTGCGAGCAGTCGCGACCGCGAGTTTCGCACCGTCGAAGACCTGTTCCGCGCGGCGGACAGCGCACTGCTTCGCGCCAAGGATCGGGGCCGCAACCGCGTCGTGCCGTTCGTCGTCTGAGCGCCCGTTGGCCAGGCGCGACCTGGCGTCGACGGCATCCGCACCAAGGACGCAAACCCGGATGCCGGTTTGCATCGCGCGGCGGATGGGGGCGTGCCTCAGGGCCTGGAATGCGATTCGCCACACCTGCGCTGCCGTAGATCTTGGCCACGAGCGCGGCGTAACACGGATCGTGGCGGATCGGATCGAACCACGGATTGGATGCGATCTTCAGCATCGGGTTGGAGCGTTCGCATAGGCGCGCGAAAGCATCTCGAACGCCGCTTGGCGCGCGGAAGAACGGGAACACCTGCGTCGCGAGCAGCACGCGACGTCGCGCGGCCGCCGGCGTAGAAGATCGCCGCGCGCTGAACTGCGGCGCTCAAGCTCTGCGAAAAAAGACCCCTCGCTCATGCGCCAGCCGTCGTCGCGCGCCCGCGCTCATGGATGCGGCTGTGCGGATCCCACCGCAAGCGCGATCGTGCGCGCGGGTGGCCACGGCAGCCCGGAGTCGGCGAGCCGCGCCTTGAAGTTCGGCGTCGCATCGAGATCGAACGGGGCGCCGCAGCCGCAGTTCGCGACGACGATCGCGAGCAGGAACCCTCCGGCGGGACGCGCGTCGAGCTCGGCGGCGCGACGGTTGGCCTCGGCGCGATCGCCGATCGCGGCCGCTGTGGCGGCGTCGGCGATGTCCCAAATCTTCAGCAGCGTTCCCGAATGCGGAATCGCCTGCAGATCGCTCCTGATCTGCGCGGCGTCGACGCCGGCCGCACGCTCGACGACCGCCACCGCCATCGCAAACGACTCGTCGCGGCGCTCTATCGAAGCGAGCAGCTTCTTTGCCTCGTCGGCGCGTCCGAGCATGGCCGTCGCGATGGCGGCATCGGCGGTGACTGACGGCACGCCGCCGCGGACACGCTCGAGGGCGGCCTGGATCTGCAGCACACGGTCCGGCCGACCGTTCGCGCGCGCCGCCCACGAACGCGTGTTGAAGTTGATCGTGTTGAGCGGATCGCAGGCGTTCACGCGCGCGCCGAGGTCTTCGATCAGGTCGCCGTAGCCGAAGGCGCTCGCGAACACAGGCATCCAGTTCGGGGCGCTGCAGCCCGGTTGCCTCAAGGCGCTGTCGATGCGCGCGGACAGGCCGTGCCAGTCGTCGCTGAGCAACTGCCGCTCCGCGAGCGCGAGTTCGCGCTGCTGCGTATCGGGGCTGGTCTCCGCGGCACGCTGCAGTGAAAGCAGGGCTTCGCGCTGCGCTTCGAGGCGTTCGGCCTGGCTGTGACCGTCGGCCTGGATGAGGTGCTCATACAGATCGGTCTGTGCGAAATAAGCGAACGAGAAATTCGGCTCGAGTGCCGTGGCCTTCGCGAACTCGTCGTTGGCCTTGCGCAGCGTCTCGATCAGCCCCGCCCCGGGCTTGCGATGCGCGTCGGTATAGAGCACCCAGCCCTTCTGGTAGGCGATGAATGCATCGACGTTCTTCACCCCCGCGTCGCGCATGCGCTTGCGCTGGCGGTCGTCGAGCACGACATCGAGCACCCCGGCGACCTGTTCTGCGATGTCGAGCTGTACCGCGAGCGTATCCTTGAGCGCGCGATCGTAGGTCTCCGACCACAGGTGGATGCCGTCGGATGCGCGGATCAGCTGCGCGGTGATCCGGGCGCGATCTCCGTCGCGGCGCACGCTGCCTTCGAGGACGTGCGCTACGCCGAGTTTCTGGCCGATCGTGCGCAGGTCTTCGTTCTTGCCCTTGAACTGGAACGACGACGTGCGACCCACGACGAGCATGCCGTCGATGCGAGCGAGCGAGTTGAGGATCTCCTCGGACAGCCCGTCGGCGAAATATTCCTGATCGTGCGCGGGGCTCAGGTCGATGAACGGCAACACTGCGATCGACCGGGAGGACGCGGCGGTCTCTTCGGCCGCGGCGTTCTTCGCGATCTGCGCTGCGGCTTCGGCGGCGGGTCGGTCCGCGGCCGGCGGCGCGAGCCGCCAGGCGACCGCACCGCCGATCGCGAGCAGCAGCGCGAGGATAAGCAGTTCGGTGCCGGTGACGCGCTGCGCGCCACGCTCGCCGTGGTACCAGGCGAGAACGAGCGTGACGAACAAGCCGATCGCGACCGCGATGAGGATGCCGCGCATCGCCTGCTCGGGCCACGCGAAGCGTTGCGCGACGATGTCGAGGATCTGGACGAGCGCGAATGCCGCGGCGCCGTAGGCGAGCGCCCACTGCACGAGCTTGCGTTCACGCAGCCGCTGCAAGAGGTCGGTCATGTTCCTGCGCCACCCGAGCGCGCGATCACGAATCGTCCATCGACGACGTCGTTTTTGAATATCCGTGAAGGATGGGCGACGATCATGGCGTCTTCGGCAACTCGAGACCGAGCCTGGCGAGCATCGCAGCGTAGCGCGGATCGGAACGGACGCGCTGCAACAGCGGGTCCACGAGGATGCTCAATATGCCGGTGTCGTGATTGTCGTAGGCGCGCTGCAGCCATTCGAACGCGAGATCGTTTTCGCCGCGGAAAGCGTAGACCGTCGCGATCTGGAACGTCGCGATGTCGCGATCGCGCGCGATCAGCTCCGCGAGCGCCGCGTCGGCCGCGGCATGATCACCGCGCGCCTGGTAGGCGAGGGCGAGGACGAAACGGCGATAGCTTTCGGACGGCTCGAGCCGTGCCTCGCGCAACGCGGTCTCGCCGTCTCCGCGCAGCGCGGCGATGATGGCCTGGTTGACGTGGCTGCGCGTCGCATCGGGTTGCAGCTCGGCCATGCGCCGGCCTTCGGCGGCACCCTCGTCCAGCTTGCCGGCCCCGATCAGGCTGCGCGCGAGCATCGCGTGGGCGTAGAAATAGAGCGGGTCGAGCTCGACCGCCTTGCGTGCGGTTGCCAACGCGGCATCGATCTGTCCAGAGCTTCCGAGCACCTGCGCCAGGATCGCCTGGATCTTGGCGCTGCCGGGCGACAGCTTCTGCGCGGTGCGCAGCTCTGAGAGGGCATCGCGGATGTCGCGCTCGTCGAAAAAGTGCACCCAGCCGAGCGCCACGTGGGCTTCGGCCAGACCCGGCGCCAGAGCGACAGCCTTGTCGGCGTCACGGCGAGCGGCCGCGCGGTGCGCGGCGACATCCTTGCCGGTCTGGTCGGCGAACCAGCTGTGCGATTCGGCACGCTCGGCGTACGCCAGTGCATACGCCGGATCGACGCTGATGGCCTCGTCGAAAAACGCGATCGCCTTGAGGAAGCTGTCGTCGTTGCGGCGCTCGAAGTACGCATGGCCCTTGAGGTACGCGTTGTGAGCTTCGACGCTGCGCGTCGTCGAGGTCGCGGGCAATTTGTCGCCGCCGAGCAGCTTCACCTGCAGCGCTGCGGCCACCTCCTGCGCGATTTCAGACTGCACGGCGAAGACGTCCTTGAGTTCGCGATCGTAGGACTGCGACCAGACATTGACGCCATCCGCGGACTTCAGCAGTTCGACCGCGATGCGCGCACGATCGGCCGACTTGCGCACGCTGCCTTCGAGCAGGTAGCTGACGCCGAGCGCAGCGCCGATCGCCTTGCTGCTGTCGGTCTTGCCCTTGAACTGGAACGACGACGTGCGCCCGATTACCTTGAGGTCGGTCAGCCGGGACAATACCGAGATCAGTTCCTCCGACAGGCCGTCGGAAAAGTATTCGTTACCCGCGTCGCCGCTCGTGTTCGCAAACGGCAGCACCGCAACCGACTTGTCGCCGACTTCAAGAACGGGCTTGCGCAACACAGAGCGGTCCGCGAGCAGCAGCACGACTGCGAGGCCGAGAACGCCAATGATCGCGAGGTCGAGCTTCTTGCCGGTGTGCCGCGTTACCGATGCGCTGCGATCGACTTCTGCTTCTCGCCGGATGCCCTGAGGCGTCCATTCGTAGAACCACGAGAACGCCATCGCGAACGGAAAGCCGATCAGCGCGGCGATCACGACGACGCGCACGGTCGCGTTCGGGATGTCGAAGAACGGGAACACCTGCGTCGCGACCTGCACGAGGAGCCACGCCGCGCCCGCGTAAAACACGGCAGCGCGATGCACGTTGCGGCGCTTGAGTTCGGCGAGGAAGGACGCTGAGGTCAACGCAGCCTCCCTTCGCGCACTTCGATGCGAGGCCGCCGCAGCGGATTGCGCGTGGCATGCGATCGCGATCGCGCCGGCGCCGGCGCCGGCGAACCCGACCGCGATCGACGCTGCTTCATTTCACGGCTTCCCCGTGCAAACGGAGGCGTAATAGGGGTCATGCGCCTTGATCTTCGCGACCATCGCGACGAAAGCCGTCTCGCAGCGCAACTTGCCGAGTGCGGGTTGCATGATCGCCCACTCCGACATTCCGGTGCGATCGGTGTAGACGAACGATTCGATACTCGAGAGCGCAAGGCGCGGCTCGCCCAGCAGGCTGAGCAGCGGGGCGAGCACATACGGCTGGAAGATGTTGCCGCTGTTCGGGTCGCTGGCGCTCTGCGGCCCGTAGGCCGCGAGCTGCAGAGCAATCGCATGTCGGTCGCCGTGTCCCTGCAGCGCGTCGAAGACGCTGCGCACATTGCCGAGCGCGCCGGGACTGCGCGCCAATGCATATTTCTCGAACTGGATTCGCGCCGCGGGCAGGTCGTCGAGCATCAACTTGGCCAAGCCGGTCGATTCGCCGCAGATCGCGTTGTCGGGTATCGACTTGAAGATCGGATCGCACACGGCAACGGCTTCGCCATAGCGGCGAGAGGCGATCAGCGCCATCGCATGATTGTTGGCGATGACCGGCGAGCGCGGATCGAGCAGCGACGCGTGTTCGAGTGTGGTGACGCCGGCATCGAGCTGGCCACCGCTCCAGAGCGAGTTGCCGAGCCACTGATAGGCCGTCGCCGAGGAAGGCCGCAGCGCGATCGCACGCCGGTAGAGCGCGACCGCGGTGTCGCGTCGGCGATCGCCGTCGGCGAGATAGCCGAGCACGACGTATGGTTCGGGCAGGGCCGGATCGAGCGCCAGCGCGCGCTCGGCGTTGTCACGCGCGAGGTCCAGGCTTTCTGCGTATGAGATCTGCGCCGAGTAGTCGGGCAGGATGGAATAGACGAGCGACAGTCCCGCGTAGGCGTCGGCAAATTTCGGATCGGCGTCGACCGCTCGTGTGAATTGCCGGAGCGCCTCGAGGAGCTCGGATTTTCCGCGCTCCTGCCACAAGGACTGGCCGCGCAGGTAGAAGTCGTAGGCCTGCAGGTTCTGGGTGCCACGCTTCGCCACCGGCTGATCGGCGCCACCGCCTATCTTCACCTGCAGCTCGCCCGCGATCGCCCTGGCGATCTCGTCCTGCACCGCGAAGATATCCTTGAGTTCGCGGTCGTAGGTTTGCGAAAACAGATGGTAGCCGTTGCTCGTGTCGATCAGTTGCGCCGTGATGCGCACGCTGCCGCCCTGCTTGCGCACGCTGCCCTCGAGCAGGTTGCGCACGCGCAGCTCGCGGCCGATCTCGGGTGCTTCCTTCCTGCCGTCGCGGAAAGAGAACGAGGAGGTGCGTGCGGCCACGCGCAGGTCGGGAATCCGCGCGAGCACGTTGAGGATTTCCTCGCTGATGCCGTCCGAGAAATACTGGTTGTCGCTGTCACCGCTCATGTTGACGAATGGCAACACGGCGATCGAATGCGGATCGACCGGAGTCGTTGCCGATCCGTCAGCAGACTTGATCGAGGCGTCCGCGCCGGCGGTAGCAGGCGACGCGATCGGACCGGGTGCGAGTCGCCAGGCCACTCCGCCGCCGATCGCGAGCAGCAGCGTGAGGATAAGCAACTCGGTTCCGGTGACGCGCTGCACGCCGCGCTCGCCGTGATACCAGGCGACCACGAGCGCGACGAAGAATCCGACTGCGAGCACGAGGATCACGACTCGGATCGTCTGTTCGGGCCACGCGAAGCGCTGCGCGACGATATCCAGCACCTGGATCAGCGCGAACGCCGCGGCGACGTAGGCGAGCCCCCATTGGATGAGCTTGCGCTGTTTGAGTCGCTCGATGAATTCGTTCAAGCAGGTGTCCCGAAGCGCGAGTCTTTAGGACTTGCGCTATTCCCGAGCCGTCACGGCCGTTGGACGCGCATCGACGCGAGCCCACGGTTGCGATACCTTTAGGCGTTGCGCGCGCCTCCTGATCCAGCCGGTTGATTGTGACGGAGATCGCAGTCGGTTTGCCATAGTCAGGATACGTTCACGCGGCGCCTCTCCCCCGGGGATATCGATCATGCGTTCACCAGTCGGCTGGCTCGCTCTCGTTGCCTGTCTGTTTTTCGTCGTCCCGCGCGATGCCCTCGCGGTAGTCCCCGGCTTTACCTCCCTCGTACCCGCACGGCTACTCGACACTCGGCCAGGCTACACGACCGTGGACGCGCAGTTCGCGGGTGCCGGCGCGATGGGCAGCGGCGCGACGCTCGACCTCACGGTCAAGGGGCGTGGAGGCGTGCCGAGCAGCGGCGTCACGGCGGTCGTTCTCAATGTGACCGTCACGAACCCGACGGCACCCGGTTACATCACCGTCTGGCCGACCGGCGGCACGCGGCCGAACGCCTCCAACCTCAATTTCACGCCCGCGCAGACGATTTCCAACCTTGTCATCGCCGAAGTGTCGAGCGGCGGCCAGGTATCGCTTTTCAATGCGTCCGGCTCGACGAACCTGATCGCCGACGTCGTCGGCTACTTCACGACTACCGCGACGTTCAGCTCGCAGCCGCCGGCGCGCATACTCGATTCGCGCCCGGGCTTCACGACCATCGACGGCAAATTCGCCGGGACGGGCTCGCTCGCTGCCGGCGGCATCCTCAACCTGACCGTCACGGGTCGCGGTGGCGTTCCGACGAGCGGCGTCGGCGCCGTGGTGATGAACCTCACGGCCGTCGCGCCGACCGGGACGGGCTATCTGAGCGCATGGCCGAGCGGCACGACGCGTCCCGTGACTTCGTCGATCAATTTCTCTGCGGGCCAGACGATCCCGAACCTCGTGATCTCAAAGGTCGGCAGCAACGGCCAAATCTCATTGTTCAATTCGCGTGGCACGACAGACGTCATCGCCGACGTGATGGGCTGGTTTCCCGCGCAGTCCGAATTGACCCCGGTCGCGCCGGCCCGATTGCTCGACACGCGTGCGGGTGCGACGACGATCGATGGCCAGTTCAGCGGCGGTGGCGCGATTGCAGGACAGTCATTCGTCGACCTCACGATCGTCGGGCGCGGCGGCGTGCCCGCGACCGGCGTCGGCGCGGTGGTCGTCAACGTGACAGCGGTCAACCCGACGACCCCGGCGTTCGTCACCGTATGGCCGTCCGGCAGCGCGCGTCCCAATGCCTCCAACATCAACGTCGATCGCGGCCAGACGCTGTCGAACCTCGTCATCGCCAAGGTCGGCAGCAACGGCAAGATTTCGCTGTTCAATTCGGCGGGCTCGACCGACCTCATCGGCGACGTCGTCGGCTGGTTCCCCGCGACCGCGACCGACTTGCCGGCCGACGATTTCGCCGCCGCACGATTCCTCACGATGGCGACCTTCGGCCCGACGCAGGCCGACATCAATCTCGTCCGATCGATCGGATACAAGGCGTGGATCGCCAAGCAGCTCGCGCTACCGGCCAGCCTGCAGCGACCGTACGTCGAGGCGCTCGACAAGGCCGTGTCGAACCCGGGCCAGAACGATCGTATGGAGGCCTGGTTCAACAACGCGATCACCGCGCCCGATCAGTTGCGTCAGCGCGCCGCGTGGGCGCTGTCGCAGATCATGGTGGTCTCCGACCAATTCGCCGGGCTCGACCAGGATCCTATCTCGCTCGCAGAGTATTACGATGCGCTCGCGCGTGACGTTGGCGGCTATACGGACGGCCTCGGCGTTGTCCACCAGCCCACTTACTACAACCTCATGTACGACGTCACGGTCAGCCCGGCTATGTCGCATATGCTGACGTACCTGCGCAACCAGAAGGGCAATGTCGCGAAAGGCCTGTCGCCCGACGAGAACTATGCGCGCGAAGTCATGCAGTTGTTCACGATCGGTCTCGACCTGCTCAATCAGGACGGAACGCGCAAGCTCGATTCGAGCAGCAATCCGATACCGAGCTACAACCAGGGAGTCGTTTCGGCGTATGCGCGCGTCTTCACGGGCTGGAGCTACTCGACGGGGTTCTACTCGAATCCCGCGTCGTCGACGACCTGGTCCGTGGCCGAGTACCAGCCGCTGATCTGCTACGACACCTACCATGATTTTGGCGCGAAGACGCTGCTGAGCTACACCGGCAACTACGGCACCGGCAGCGATGCGAAGACGCTGCCCGCGAACAACACCTGTGCGGTCGACCTGCAGCAAGGTCTGGCGATCATCACCAGTCATCCGAACGTTGCGCCATTCATCTCGCGTCAGCTAATCCAGCATCTCGTGACGAGCAATCCGACGCCGGACTACGTATCGCGCGTCGCCGCCGTGTTCACGAGCAGCGGCGGGGACCTGGGCAAGGTCGTCACGGCGATCCTTACCGATACCCAGGCGATGACGGGCACGATCCCCGCGCAGTATCCGACGTACCTGTTCGGCAAGGCGCGCGAGCCTCTGCTCAAGCTGACCGCGCTGTGGCGCTACTACGGTGCCGCATCGACGAGCGGTCTTTACATCTACAACAGCCCGCAGAGCAACTACGCCGAGAGGCCACAGGGCGCAGGTTCGGTATTCAACTATTACTCACCGACCTACCTGCCGCCGGGCGAACTCGGCGACACGGGTCTTTATGGTCCGCAGTTCCAGATCATGAGCGAATCGGGCGTCGTCACGACTGCTAACGACCTGACGAATCGGCTCAACGCATACGTCGGCAACACCGGCAACACGACGACGACGATTGCGATCAACCTCTCGTATCTGAACGGTCTGGCGGGCAATGCCACGACACTGGTCGATCAGATCAATCACGACCTGCTGTACGGCAAGATGAGTGCGACGACGAAGTCCTATCTCGTCGGCGAGGTCAACTCGATCGTGGCCAGCAACCCGTTGGGCCGCACCCAGGCCGCACTGCAGCTCGTGCTGGCCTCACCCGAATTCGCCATCCAGAAGTGAGATGACCATGCCCGGACCTTTCTCACGCTCGCGCCGCGACTTCCTGCGCAACGCCGCCTGCAGCAGCCTCGCGATGTCCACGAGCGGTGCGCTGATGACGCAGCTCGGCATGATGAACTCCGCGCTCGCACAGAGCTGCGGCGTCTACGACCCGGTCAGCGACTACAAGGCGCTGATCTGCCTGTTCCTGCTCGGTGGCAACGACTCGTGGAACATGGTGATCCCGACCGATGCCGCGCGTTACAACACCTATTACACCGCGCGCAGCGGCGGTGGCACATCGAGCGTAGCGATCGCGGCAGCGGCCACGTCGCCGATCAACCCATCGAATGCGGCAAGCGGCGAATCCTACGCCGTGCCGAACCAGCTCAAGGGCATCGGCGATATCTTCAATGCCGGCGCCGGCGCCTTCGTGCTCAATGTCGGCACGGCGTTGCAGCAGACGACGAAGACGCAGTATTCGACTTCAGGCTATCCGTTGCCTCCGCAGCTCTATTCACATTCCGACCAGCAAGCGCAATGGGCCTACGGTCAACCGCAGCAGAATGGCGTGACCGGTTGGGGCGGTCTCACGGCCGACCGCCTGCACGTGCTCAACCCGAACGCGACCGTGCCGATGTCGATCTCGCTGAGCGGGCAGAACCGCTTCCAGGCCGGGCTCAACATTCAGCCGTACACGATGTCGAGCAGCGGTCCTTCGGGCCTGTCCGGCTACACCGGTACCGCGGGCGTGGCCAAGATGAACGTACTCGAACAGATGCTCGCGGAGACCTATCCGGATCCGTTCACGCGTACCTACGCGAGCACGATGACCAACTCGATCGGCTACTACCAGTCGATGTCCGCCGCGCTGGCCACGGCGCCCGCGCTCACCACGGTCTTCCCGGCCAACAATTCCGTCGCCTCGGCACTCGCGGAAATCGCCAAGATCATCTCTGTGCGCGACCAGCTCAAGGTCAACCGGCAGATCTTCTACATCGGCTACGGCAGTTTCGACTCGCACGACAACCAGACGACCGATCAGCCGCGACTCTTCCAGACGATTTCCGACGCGCTTAAGGCGTTCTACGACTGCACGGTCAACGATCTCAAGATTCCGCAGTCGGTCACGACGTTCACGGTCTCGGAATTCGCGCGCACGCTCAACTCGAACGGCGATGGCACCGACCATGCGTGGGCCGGCATCCAGTACGTCATGGGCGGATCGGTGCTGGGTGGCCGCTTCTACGGCGCGCCCGCGGTGAGCGGCGGAATGTTCCCGAACCAGGCGCTCAATAGCGTCGACTGCCTGTCGCGCGGCCAGATGATCCCAACCGTGTCGTCGGACCAGTACGCCGCGACGCTCGCGCGCTGGCTAGGCGTGCAGGACTGCGACATCGCGACGATCTTCCCCTATGTGAAGAATTTCCCGACATCCAACTTGGGCTTCCTCGTCTGATTCTCGGGTCAGGTTCGTTCGGCACGCCGACGGCTCGGTATGCCGACGGCCCCGGTGACGCCGGTCTCCATACGTTTGTGAGTGTCGTCTAGCGTTGGCGCCTCAAGGACTCGTCGTCGCGGGCGGCAAGGTAGCGCGCCAGCATCTGCGCCACGCAAGCGGGTTTGTCGCTGCCTTCGATTTCGACGGTTGCGATCCAGTGTGCCTGTACGCCGCCCGCGACGGATTCGAGACGCTCCAGCAGCACGCGCGCGCGCACTCGGCTGCCCGCGAGCACGGGCGAGGGAAAGCGCACACGATCGAAGCCGTAGTTGATCGCTACCGCGACGCCATCGATGCGCATGCATGACTCGAGCAGCGCGGGCAGCAGCGACAGCGTCAGCAGGCCGTGCGCGACGGCCGCGCGATACGGCGATTCGGAACGCGAGCGCGCCGGATCGATGTGTATCCACTGGTGGTCGTCCGTGGCGTCCGCGAACCGCTGGATACGCGCCTGATCGACGAGCATCCAGCCACTGCACGCGACTTCGCGTCCCACCCACTGCGAAAGACCGTCAAGATTTTCGATCACCTGCATCGGCTACTCCCTCGTGGCGGCCATGCGTGCAGTCAACGAGCGATTGGAGATGGGGGCCGCACCGTGATCCTGCCATAGCGGCGGCGGCCGTGAGACGCAACGACTCCCTACTCTACGATACGGCATGTCGCGCGGCCTAGTTTCGTCATGCGAAATTGGGGCCACCGAGCCCTCGAGATCGCGGTATCGTCGACGACTGCGACAATCATGGAGTTGTATGAAAGCCATCGTTTGTACGGAGTGGGGCCCGCCTTCGTCGTTGCGGCTACTCGAGCTGCCGTCGCCGGCGCCCGCGCCGAATCAGGTGCTCGTGCGTGCGCGCGTAGCCGCGGTCAACTTCCCCGACGCGCTGATCGTCGCGGGAAAATACCAGTTCAAGCCCGAGCTGCCGTTCTCGCCGGGCGGCGAACTCTCGGGCGAGATCATCGCCTGTGGCAGCGAGGTCACCCGCCTCGCGGTAGGCGACAAGGTCGTCGGCATCACGATGTTCGGTGCGTACTCGCAGGAAGTGCTCGTCGATGCGTCCAACATCATCGCGCTGCCGCCCGAAACCGGCGATGCAGACCTTGAGCTCGCGGGCAGCTTCGTGCTCACCTACGGCACGTCGTTGCACGCACTCAAGGATCGCGCGCAGGCGCTGTCGGGCGAGACGCTGCTGGTACTCGGGGCGGGTGGGGGCGTCGGACTCGCGGCCGTGGAGATCGGCAAGCTGCTCGGCATGCGCGTGATCGCCGCCGCCGCGAGCGCCGACGAGCGCGCGGCCGCGCGCGAACGCGGCGCAGACGAGACCATCGACTACGTCAACGAGGATCTGCGCGAGCGGATCAAGCAGCTCACGGGCGGGCGCGGCGTCGACGTCGTCTACGATCCGGTCGGCGGCAAGCTGACCGAGACCGCGCTGCGCTGTGTCAGCTGGCGCGGCCGCTATCTCGTCGTCGGCTTCGCAGCCGGCGACATCCCGAAGGTCGCGATCAATCTGCTGCTGCTCAAGGGCAGCTCGCTCGTCGGCGTGTTCTGGGGCGAGTTCGTGCGGCGCGAACCGTCGTTGAACGCGCAGAACATGACGCTGCTATTTTCGTGGCTGCACGGACGCAAGATCCGGCCGCTGATCTCGCAGCGTTTTCCGCTTTCGCATGCGGCTCAGGCGCTGGAGATGCTGCTCGCGCGCGCGGCGATCGGCAAGCTCGTGATCCTGCCGCAGCAGGTCGAATGAGAGCGGATCAGTAGCGAACCTCGACGTCGACGTTGCCCGGCATACGCGCGGGCAGCGTCACGGTCTCGGCCGTCGCGTCGAACACGCTCCACGGCTTGCCGTTCACGCGCACCGACTGCATGCGTGCGCCGTCGGGTGCACGCATGCGCAGCCGCGTCTCAGCGTCGATGCCGCCTGGCGGCAGCGACACGCGCGCGTCGATCACGCCGCGTGCGAAGTGCGAGGAGAGCACATAGCCGATGCGGCCCCAGCGTGTCGGGGCACGCGCGACACGTGTCGTCTTGCCATCCGCGAGCCACGCGCGCGGAAGTGCCTTGCCGAGCCAGAGCGTTTCTGCTTGCGGATCTTCGAAGACGAGCAGCCAGCGCGTCATCAGCGTGACGACGAGCTGGGACGGCGTGCAATAGGGCGCCGCGTCCTCGGGCGGAAACGGCCGCCGCGTCTCGGGCGCGAGCCATGATCCGCGCGTGTACTGGTGCGCCATGTCGCTGTACATCATCAGCAGCGCGTCGCGGACGCGGTCGATCTCGATGAGGCCGTAGCCATGGCCGTAGGCAAGAAAACCCGCGAGCTCCGTCGTGCCGTAGCCATACGCGGTCGGCATGCCGAGCACGACGTCGCGATGATGCGCGCGGTAGTCCGCGATCATGCCGATCTGCTGCGCCGACAGGATGCCCGAGTACATCATTTCCATGTAGGCACGATACGAACGGTACTGCGGGTCGCTGCGGTCGCGCGCGACGGCGACGTGAAAGGGCTCCGTTACGCCGGCGATCGCCGGCAGTACGCGCTCGCCGCCGACGTCGAGCAGCGAACGCGCGGTCGCGGTCGCGATGTCGCGTTGCAGTGCATCGGCCTCGCCACTGAGCTGCGCCCCGCGCGCCTGCAGTGATAAGTCGGCGCGCGCGAGTCCGAGCGCCCGCCAGATGCGGCCGAGATCGCGGAAGCCGCGCGCGGCCTCGGTGCTGTTCGAGAAATACGGCTGCATGTAGCGCTCGGGATCGGGCTCGAGTACCGAATCGGCCTCGCTCCAGCCGCGCAGCATGCCAAACGCAGGGTCGTCGCCCGGCAACTTGCGCGCGTCGTCGCGGAGGCGCAGCAGCAGGTCGGTGATCGCGTCGATGCGGGGCCGATGGCGCAGCAGCAGTGCAGCGTCACCGCCCGTGTCGACGTAGCGTGCGAGAACGGACAGCATGCGCCCGTACTGGCCGGTCTCGGGGCCGCGATACATCAGCGAGCCGTCGTCGCGCACGAACCTGCCGAGGTAGTTGTCGATGTAGCGGCCCGCGCGACCGACGAGTCCCCAGTCGAGCATCGCGGTCGTCTCGACGTTGAACGTGCCGGGAAATCCGTCGTGCTCGGCCGCGCCATAGTTGCGATCGAGCACGCCATACTTCGGGAAGTCGCCGATGCGCGTCATGATCGCGCGGACGAGGCCGAAACGCGCCATATCGGCGACGCGTGCATCGGGCAGGTCGATCTGCATGCCTTCGGAGAGCTGCGCTTCCCAGTCCTGCCTTAGCGCGTCGAGCGCGGCGTAGAACGCCGGCGCGAGACGCGCATCGTCCACGGAACGCGGCGGAAACGGCAGGTAGGTGTCGACGTAGCGGCTCCACTTGAGCACGCCGCGCTCAATGCGACTCACGCGATACCACGCGGGTTGGATGCGCGGATTGTCGTTGGCCACGCGCAGCGGCGCGAACGCGATCATCTCTATCCAGTCGCCGTTCGCCTCGGGGTAGACGAAACGGATCACCGGCAGCCAGCCGCCGACGAGCCCCTTCCATACATTTCCGTCCCGGCTTGCCTGCTGCAACGTGGGAGCGAAGATGCGCGGATCGAAATTCGGCGAATGTCCGTCGAAACCAAAGCCGATCTTGTCGAACGTGTCGGGCGCGCCTACGAAGTCGAGCGTGTCGCCGTAGATCTTGCGAATCGGCGGCAGCGCCTGCGCGATCGTCTCGTAGTCGGGATCGCCGGGCCGCGCCAGAATCTGCTCGCCGAGCAGGTCGTGGTCGCTGCCGCGGATCTCCTGTGCCGAGTGGCCGAGGTAGCGCGCAGGCGCAGCGCCGTCGCTCGACTCGAGCGTCTTTGGCCAGTCGTCGCGGACGCCGTGCGCATCGACGAAGACGAGATGCCCGTCGCGACGCGTGAAGTCCTCGAGCACCGCGACTTGGCCGCCGCCGCCGACATCCATCAGCGTCCAGGCACCGATGCGCTCGCCGCGGCGCAGCCGCGCACGTAGGGTGCCGCTGGCGATCTCCACGGCATCGGCGTCGGCGCGGACGAGCCGCAACGGCGGCCGCGTCGTGCCCTCGGCATGCGCCGCATGATGCGGCATGCCCGCGACGACGCAGCAGAGCAGGGCGAGCGCGGCGCGCGCGCGTGCGCGTGCGCGCAGAGCGTGGCGCGGTGGCTGATCCGGGGTGCTCGTCCGTCGCGTTTCGCTGAGGTTCGACATGGGTGGGTTCGCTTTCGGATTCGATGCGCGACGCGAAGCCGTTCACGCGAATGCGCGGACTCAGCCCTGCGCGATGCCGCAATGCCGCGCGAGCGCGGCGACGGCGTCGTCGGGCTGCGTGGCCGCGGACTGTTCGAGCGCGGCGACCTCGGCGGCGGTCGGGATGCTCGTCTGGGCGCCCGCGCGCGTGCACGCGAGCGCCGCGGCCGCGCAGGCCTCGCGCAGCGCGGCGGCGGCGTCGCGGCCGCGGGTCAGCGCCGCGACAAACACGCCGCAGAACGTGTCGCCTGCGGCCGTCGTATCGACCGCATCGACCGCGAATCCGGGCTGCAGGTGGAAGCGCCCCTGTTCACGCAGGCACGCGCCGCGTGCGCCGAGCGTAACGATCACGGTCGGCACCGGGAGCGTCGCGAGTGCCGCGGCGATGTCGCCATCGATGCCGCTGATCGCGGCGAGCTCGCCCTCGTTGACTATCAGGATGTCGACCTCGTCGAGCAGCGCGCGCGGCAGCGCTCGCGCGGGCGCGGCGTTGAGCGCGACCTTGACCCCCGCGGAACGCGCCGCGCGCGCGTAGGCGGCGACGCTTTCGATCGGCGTCTCGAGTTGCATCAGCAGGCAAGTGACGCCGTCGAGCGTCGGCAGGTGATCGACGCCGAGCGCGCTGTTCGCACCGGGCGCGACCGTGATCGCGTTCTGCGCGTCGCTCGATACGCAGATGAACGCCGTGCCGGTCGGCTGCGACACGCGCACGATCTGCAGCGTGACGCCCGCGGAGCGCAACGAGTCTTCGATCGGCGCCGCGAATGCGTCGTCGCCGAGTGCGAGCAGCATGCGCGTCGCGACGCCTCCCGCGCGCGCGCACGCGACGGCCTGGTTTGCGCCCTTGCCGCCCGGGAACGTGCGGAAGTCGTGGCCGAGCACGGTCTCGCCGGGCAGCGGGATCCGGTCGGCGCGTACGACGAAGTCGAGATTGGCTGAGCCTGCGACGAGTACCGTGCTGCGCTGCGAGGAAGGCATGGGCAAGAGACTTCGGCGACGAGACGGACATTGTATGTCGGTCGCGACGACGGCGATATCGCGCGCGAGCAGTGTGCTGCACGCGCCTGCGGCGGCTTGCGTGGCGCGAGTCGCGGTTCGAGTGCGCAGGCCAAGCGCGCACCGCGTCCGGGGACATGCCGACATCACCGATCGTGCCTTGACACCGGTCGGCGCGACGGGCAGCGTGTGCAGCCCTCAGAAATTCCGCGCGAATGTCGAAACCCCGCTACCTGCAGGTCGATGTCTTCTCCGAACACGCGGGCGGCGGCAATCCGCTCGGCGTGGTATTCGGTGCCGATGCGTGGACTGGCGAGGCGATGCAGCGCTTCGCCGCGTGGACCGGACTCGTCGAGACGACCTTCGTGCTCGCATCGACGCGCGAAGACGCGAGCTATCGACTGCGGATATTCACGCCGGCCAGGGAAATCCCGTTCGCCGGTCACCCGACCGTCGGCAGCGCGCATGCGGCGCTCGCGGTCGGACGCGTTGTCGCGAGCGACGGCCTGCTCGTGCAGGAATGCGCCGCGGGCCTGCTACCGATCCGCGTCGAGGGCGACGATGGCACGCGGCGCATCTATGTGCAGGCGCCGGCCGCGCGCATCGTCAGCGAGGGCGCCAACGACGCACTGCGCGGGGTCCTCGGACCTCTGGCGCTCGGCGCGCTCGCGCCCGCGTTCGTCGAGGGAGGCCGACGCTGGTGGCTCGCCGAGCTCGCGCGTGAGGCCGACCTGCGCGCGTGGCATCCCGACCATGCCGCGATCGGCGACCTCGCGCATGCGAGCGACAGTCTCGGCCTCTGCGTGTTCGCGCGCGCCGCGCGAGGCGCGCCCTATCAACTCGTGGTACGCGCGTTTCCCGCGGGCGTCGGCATCGTCGAGGATCCGGCCTCGGGCGCGGCGAACGGCCTGATCGCGGCCTACATCGCACAGCGCGACGGCGCCGGCAGTCTCGCGGGCGGCTATCGCGTCAGCCAGGGCCGCGAGATCGGCCACGACGCGACGATCGACATCCGCATCGAACCCGACGGCGCGGTCTGGGTCGGCGGGCGTTCGTGGACGATCATCGACGGCGTGCTCGAGCGCGCCATCGACGCCTAGGCGCGAGTGGAGCGTGATGTGGCGCGCGCGGAGTTCGTCGCAGCGGCGTGCGTGCCGAGATACACGCCGAATGCCGCGAGTGCAAAGCCGGCGATCTTCATCGCAGTCAGCGCCTCGCCGACGACGAAGTAATTGAGCACGGCGGTCACGGGCGGCATCAGGAAGAACAACGCGGCGACCTCGGCCGTCGCACCGCGCTTCAGCAGCAGGAACAGCAACGCGAATCCCGCGAGCGAATTGATCACCACGAGCCAACCGATACTGAGGACGAACGCGGTCGAGCCGTCGCTGCGGAAACCTTCGTGCCACGCGATCGGCAGCAGCAGCAGCGTCGCAACGAGGTTCTGGATCGCGAGTCCGCTGCGCAGGTCGATGACGGAACCCAGGCGCTTCTGCACGACGGTGCCGATGCTGATGCCCGCGAGGCCGACGACGAGGGCGACGTAAGCGCCGACGCCGACGGGGTTGCCGCCGAGTCGGTCCGCGACGACGAACGCGACGCCGCTGACGCCGAGGGCGAAACCGGCCCACTGCATCGGCCTGATCGTCTCGCCGAGCGTTAGTCCGATCAGCGCGGTCGCGATCGGCATGATGCCGATGATCAGTGCGGCCATGCCCGCACTCGCGCCGAGCGCGATCGCGAGGTAGACGCCGCCGAACTGCAGCGCGAGCGAGAACACCCCGACGAGCGCGCTGCCGATCGCGTCCCGGCCGCGCGGCAGGGGCTGACGCGCGGCGAGCGCGAGCGCGAGATAGATCATTCCCGCGATGCCGAACCGCGCAACCAGCAGCGTGAACGGCGCCGCGTGCGCCAGCGCGATCTTGCCGACCGGATAGCCCGTGCACCAGAGCAGCACGAATGCGCCGCCGAGAAATACGGGCATTTTCCAGAACGGCTGGGTACGCGCGTCGGCTAAAGGCATGCTCAGTGTTTCGCAACTCATGGCGGTCACTCCGCGGGGAGACTATCGCAAGTCAATGACGCAACGATACGCGGTGTGCGTCTTGCGACAAACAGGATAGAGTGCAAATCACTGTTGCTTCCAGAGCAATAATCATGGCCGACCGTTTCGACGAGCTCAGCGCCTTCCTCGAAGTCGCACGCCGGCAGAGCTTCGTGCAGGCCGCGAGGCAGCTCGACCGGCACGTGTCGGCGGTCAGTCGCGCAGTCGCGGCGCTCGAGGCGCGGCTCGGCGTGCGCCTGCTGCAGCGCACGACCCGCCGCGTCGCGCTCAGCGAGGCGGGTCGCGCGTACTTCGCGCGTTGCGAGATGCTGATCGCAGAGTTCGACGGCGCCGACGACGCTGCGCGCGACCTGGGTTCGACGCCGCGCGGCATTCTGCGCGTGAGCGCCGCGAGTGGGTTCGGCCTGACTCACCTGATCCGTCTCGTGCCCGATTTTCTTGCCGCGCACCCGCATGTCACGATCGACCTGCAGCTCAGCAATCGCTTCGTCGACCTCATCGAGGAGCGCTACGACCTCGCGGTACGCGTCGGCACGCTCGCCGATTCTCGTCTCGTCGCGCGGCGCCTCGCGCCGAGTCGGCGCATCCTCGTCGCGAGTCCGACGTATCTCGAGCGCGCGGGCAGGCCGCGCAGGGTCGAGGCGCTCGCGCAGCACGCCTGCCTCGCGCTCGAGATAGGCCCGCATCCGCATCGCTGGGATTTGCAGCACCGTGACAAGCGCGCGAGCGTCGAGGCGCGCGGCCCGCTGCGATCGAGCAATGCGGTCGCACTGCTCGCCGCGTGCCGAAGCGGCCTCGGCATCTCGCTGCTGCCCGAATTTGCGCTGACCACCGACCTGCGCGACGGCGCACTGCGGCGCGTGTTGCCCGGCTGGGCCACCGACGAGCAAGGCATCTACGCGGTCTATCCGAGCGCGCGTTTCGTGCCGGTGAAGGTAAGCGCATTCGTCGACTTCCTGATCGAGCGACTGCGCGCGGCCACGCCGATCCGCGCGGCCATCCTCGATCGTTCCGACGCATAGGCGCGCGGGCGGATTCGCGACGAGTCGACGCCTTGGTCCGCAGGGAAGCCTGCCGCGCCGATGTCCTGAGACATATTCGTGCCGCGGGTGCGCAGGTCCGGCCGACTGCACGCCGACGCCAACCGCGACCCCGGCCCGATCCCGATCCCGATCCCGGCGCCAAGTCGAGCCCGGGCCCCGAACGCCGAGCCCAGAGTGCCCACCCAAAACCCGGCCTGGCAAGCGCGGGAGAGAGGGCTCGCACTCGTCGCCGGCATGGTGTGATTGCAATTAATTAAATATTCAAATAAATTAAGTTAATGTCAGAACAGAAGCCACAGAAGCCACAGAAGCCACAGAAGCCACAGAAGCCGCAGAAGCCGCAGAAGCCGCAGAAGTCGCAGAAGTCGCAGAAGTCGCAGAAGCCGCAGACGTTGAGGGGCGAGCCACGCGCTCCGGGCCGTCCCGGTGCGGCTTCGCGCGTGGACCAGCGCGAACTCATGCTCGATGCCGCGCTCGCGCTGTTCTCCGAGCGCGGCGTCGCGGCGACGCCGCTGCGTGCAATCGCCGCGGCGGCGCGCGTCACGCCGGCGTTGATGCACTACTACTTCGCGGGCAAGGACCTGCTCGTCGACACGCTACTCGACGAGCGCGTCGCGCCGATCATCGCGGTCTCGGTGGCGCCATTGCGCGCGCCGCTGGCGAGTCCGCGCGCGACGCTGCGCAGGTTCCTCGAGACGCACATGCGCAACATCGCCGCGCATCCTTGGATGCCGCGGCTCATGGCGCGCGAGGTACTCAGCGAAGGTGGCATGTTGCGCGCGCGTGTGCAGGCGCAATTCAGCAACGTCCTCGCGCCGACGGTGATGGATCTGATCGCGGCCGGCCAGCGACTCGGCGAGATTCGCGAGGACCTCAACCCGATGCTGATCGGTCTCTCGTTGATCAGCCTCGCGGTGTTTCCTTTCGCCGCGGCGCCGGTATGGCGCGGCGCGGTGAAGTCCGCCGCGCTGAGCCTGCCGAGCGACGACGAACTGATCGCACACACGCTTGCGCTGTTCGACAGCGCTCTGGAGAAGCCCCATGCGAAATCGAAACGCTAGCGCGGCCTTCGCCGCGATCGCACTCTGCAGCCTCGCCGGCTGTGCGCGCGATACCGCACCCGCGGCGTTGCTCGGCACGCTCGAATGGGACCGCATCGCGGTACCCGCCGAGGTGTCCGAGCCGATCACCCGCATCCTCGTCAGGGAGGGCGAGCGCGTCGCGGCCGACCAGGAGTTGCTCGTGCTCGACGCGCGGCGCACGCAAGCGCAGGCGGACGCGGCGCAGGCCGACGCGCTGCGGCTCACGGCCGCGCTCGAGGAACTGCGCCACGGCGCGCGCAGCGAGACGATCGACGCGTCGCGCGCCGCGCTCGCGCGCACACAGGCGGCCGCGGCGAATGCCCAGGTGGCGCGCGATCGCGCGGCGCAGATCCGCGCGAAAGGCCTCAACAGCCAGGCCGACCTCGACAACGCGAATGCCGCGCTGCGCACCGCGAATGCCGACGTCAACGCGGCGCGAGCGAATCTCGCCGAGTTGCTGCATGGCACGCGGTCCGAAGACTTAGCGCAGGGCGAAGCCGCGCTCGCGCAGGCACAGGCGACGGTCGCGCAACTGCAGGTGACGCTGCAGCGCCTGACCGTGCGTGCGCCGCGCGCAGGCCGCATCGACAGTCTGCCGTTCAAGCTCGGCGACCGGCCTGCGAGCGGCACGAGCGTCGTGAGTCTGCTGGTAGGCGACGCGCCATACGCGCGCGTCTACGTGCCCGAGCCGCAACGCGCGAGCCTGCAGCAGGGCGCGCACTTCCAGGTTCACGTCGAGGGTCTGGCGCAGGACTTCGCCGCGACCGCGACGCGCATCGCGAGCGAGCCCACTTTCACGCCGTACTACGCACTCTCGGGCGATGACGCGAGCCGGCTCGCGTGGCGTGCCGAACTCGCGCTCGAGCCGAACGCGAAGACCGCCGACCTGCCGGCCGGCATGCCGTGTCAGGCTCGCCTCGCGTCGCCGCCCAATGCGAAGCACGACTAGCATGGCCGCAACGATGCAGGCGCACGCCGCTGCAGCGCACGTGGATCGCGGCGACGGCGCAGCGATCGTCGCGCGCGGCCTGACCAAGCGTTTCGGCAAGCTCGTCGCGGTCGATCACATCGACCTCACCGTCGAGCGCGCGCAGGTGTATGGATTTCTCGGGCCCAATGGTTCCGGCAAGTCGACGACGATACGCATGCTCTGCGGCCTCATGCTGCCGAGCGAGGGCGAGATCAACGTGCTCGGCTTCAAGATCCCCGAGCAGGCCGAAGCGCTGAAGCGCCGCATCGGCTACATGACGCAGAAGTTCTCGCTCTACGACGACCTCACCGTCTACGAGAACCTCGACTTCGTCGCCGCGGTGCACGAGCTGTCGCGTGCGGCCGCGCGCGCGCGCGTCGACGAACTCATGCAGATCTACTGGCTGACCGAGCAGCGCGACCAGCTCGCGGGCACGATGTCGGGTGGGCAGAAGCAGCGTCTGGCGCTCGCGGCCGCGGTACTCAACAAGCCCGACCTCCTGCTGCTCGACGAGCCGACCTCGGCGGTGGACCCGCAGTCGCGCCGCGACTTCTGGGAGTCGCTGTTCGCGCTCGCGGACGCCGGCACGACGATCCTCGTCTCCTCGCACTATATGGACGAGGCCGAGCGCTGCCATCGCCTTGCGATCCTCGATCAGGGCCGGCTCGTCGCCGACGGCAGCCCGCGCGAACTCTGCGCGAGATTGCCGGCGCAGGTCTTCCTCGTCGAGTGCGAGCGTGCGCGCGAGGCGCAAGCGGCGCTCAAGGGCATGCCCGGCATCATCGCGATGGCGCAGATCGGCGCGCAGCTGCGCGTGCTCACGCAGAAGTCAGGCGACGCACCCAATAGTCTTTCCTCGCGCCTGCATGAGAAAGGCATCGACGCGCAGCTCAAGCCGGTCGAGGCCAACCTCGAAGACGTGTTCGTCGCGGCGACGCAGAAGCCCGGGCACGGTGCAGTGGAACACCCATCGTGAACCTGCGCCGCCTGCGCTCGATCGTCGTCAAGGAGCTGCGCCAGCTGCGGCGCGACCGCCTGACGTTCGCGATGATCGTCGGCATACCGACGATGCAGCTGCTGTTGTTCGGTTACGCGATCAATCTCGACATCCGCAACCTGCCCGCGGCCGTGCTCGACCAGGCGCAGACCGCGAACGCGCGCGAGGTCGTGGCAGCGCTCGCCGAGACCGACGTGATGGACTTCAAGTACTACCTCAAGACGCCGCAGGAACTTGACACGCTGCTGCGCGGCGGACAGATCAGCGCGGCGCTCGTGATTCCACCCGATTTCGAGCGTCGCCTGCTCGAGCAGAACACCGACACGATGCCGCTGCCGCGACCGCCGCTGCAGATCGTCGTCGACGGCTCCGACCAGGTCGTGCAGCAGGCCGCCGCCCAGCTCGCGCAACTGCCGCTGCAGGCGCTCGTCAATCCTGGCCGCGTCAAGCCCGCGAAGACGGTCGAGATCGTCAACTTCTACAACCCCGAACGGCGCGCGCCAGTCAACACGGTGCCCGGCTTGATCGGCGTGATCCTGACGATGACGATGGTGCTGTTCACCGCGATGGCGATCGTGCGCGAACGCGAACGCGGCAACCTCGAGTTCCTGATAGCGACGCCCGTGTCCCCCGCGGAGCTGACGCTCGGCAAGGTGATCCCGTTCATCGGCATCGGCCTGCTCCAGGTGACCGTCGTGCTGCTGCTCGGCGCGCTGATCTTCCACGTGCCGATCCGCGGGCACCTCATCGACGTCTATGCCGCGGCACTCGCATTCATCATCGCGTCGTTGTCGCTAGGCGTGTTCATCTCGACGCTTGCCCAGAGCCAGTTCCAGTCGATGCAGCTCGCGTTCTTCACGTTCCTGCCGCAAATCCTGCTGTCGGGTTTCATGTTCCCGTTCGCGGGCATGCCGCGTCCCGCGCAGTACCTCGCCGAGATCTTCCCGATGACCCACTTCATCCGGTTGATCCGCGGCATCATGCTGCGCGGCGCGCCGATCGGCGAACTCTGGCGCGAGCTCGTCGCGCTCGGGCTGTTCTGCCTCGTCACGCTGACGATCGCGGTCATGCGCACGCGCAAACGCCTCGACTAGCGCCCTGCAGGCCGCACGACCCTTTCGGCGCGGGGCGCGATGCGCGGATACATGCACGTGCGCACGGACGGTCGCAGGCACTAGACTTGCGCGCCGTTCCGTTGAAAACTTGTTGCATGCCTACTTTCTTCCAGCCGCGCCAGCGCGCGGCGGCGCTGCAAGGCGCGTCCGTCCTCGCCGCCGCGCTCATTCTCACCGCGTGCAGCGAGCGCGCACCGCCAGCCGCTGCGGTGCCAGCAGCGGTCGCCAGCGCGGCGCCCGCTGCGATGCCCGTGGATCGCCAGGACGTCTCCGAGGCCCGCAACATCGACGCGAAGGTGCATTACCCCGCGTTGCGCGACGAGCTCGCGCCGCTCGATCGTGCGATGCACGCCTACGCCGACGCACAGAGGGCGGCGCTCGCGGCACGAATGGACAAAACCGTGCCCGCCGCCGAACGCCGGGAGAAACCCGGGCGCCTCGACCTCGATTTCACGGTCGCGACGCAGACCCAGGACTTCGTCAGCGCACTCGCTGAGGGCGAAGGTGACTTCGGCGGAGCGCATCCGCTGCCGCTGCGCGCGACGTTCAACCAGCACCTCGCGAGCGGTCGCATCCTCACGCTGACCGACCTGTTCAGCGACGCCGACGCGGCGCTCAAGGCGCTGAGCGTCGAGGCGCGGCGCCGCCTCGCACCCGATCTCGAGGCCAGGCTGCACGCGGAGAACCTCGCCGACAAGCTGCTCCAGGAACGCGAGAAGAACCTGCGCGACCTGCTCGAGGGCGGCACCGAACCCAAGGCCGAGGATTTTGCGGCATTCCTCGTCGACGGCGTCGATGGCAAGGCGATCGGCATCACGCTGATCTTCCCCGCGGCGCAGGTCGCGAGCTATGCCGACGGACCGCAGCAGGTGGCGGTGCCCGCACGGGTGTTTTACGCGCAGCTCAAACCCGAGTTCCGCGACGCGTTCGCGGTCGACAAGGAAGACATGGACGCCGCCTCGCGCAAGCCGCTCGCGACCCCTTGAGTCGGCGCAGATGAGAGGACGCGCGTGATCGTCGCATCGACGGTCTGGTTCATCGTTGCGGCGATCTTGATCCTTGCCGGCCTCGCGGGCGCGATCCTGCCTGCGCTGCCCGGCGTCCCGCTCGTCTTCGCGGGCATGTTGCTCGCGGCCTGGGCCGACCGGTTCGCGCACGTCGGGCCAATCACGCTGGTCGTCCTCGGCCTGCTAGGCGCGGTCGCGATGGCGATCGATTTCATCGCCGGGCTTGCGGGCGCGCGACGCGTCGGCGCGAGTCGGTACGCGCTGTGGGGCGCGACGCTCGGCACGCTCGTCGGCCTCTTCTTCGGCCTGCCCGGCATCGTGTTCGGGCCATTCGCAGGCGCGGTCGCGGGCGAACTCGCGGCCGGCAGCCGCGTCGATCGCGCCGCGCACGTCGGCGTCGGCACGTGGCTCGGGCTGTTGTTCGGCACGCTCGCCAAGCTCGCGCTCTGCTTCACGATGCTCGGCGTGTTCCTGTTCGCCTTCGTGATCGGCTGACGCGCAATCGCGCAGAAGGGCTGCGGACCCGCGAGCCGCCGCCACGCGATTCGTTATTTTGGCGTTCGCGATTGCGATTTGCGCGAGCGCGTGAATCTTGAACATGCCGCCGCGCGAGACCTGCGTGCATGTTGATTTTTTACACGCAGGTGCGTGCGCTTTCTTATTTTTCTATCGCGCCAGGTGTGCGTGAACTCTTGATTTAACTATCGCGCCAAGTGCGCGGGAATTTTTGACTTTGCTATCGCGCCCGGTGCGCGGCTATTTGCGATTCGCTATCGCGCCAAGTGCACGCATTTTCTCTTGCTATCACGCCAAGTGCGCGCGCATTTTCTCTTGCAATCGCGCCAAGTGCGCGCACATTTTCTCTTGCTATCGCGCCAAGTGCGCGCACATTTTCTCTTGCTATCGCGCCAAGTGCGCGCGCACTTTCTCTTGCTATCGCGCCAAGTGCGCGATAGCGGCCGTTGCGTTTGCGCGGTCGCCGTCATCGAACAGCGTGACATCGATGGATTGGATCGCCGCTGCGTCGAGGCAGCGCGCGTTGACGTCGATGCCGTCGGGGTGGGAGCGCGGCGCGTAGAAAGACTTCACGCCGCAGATGGCGCAGAAGAAGTGCCGGGCCACGCCGCTGTTGAACCTGTATTCGTTTAGCTCGTCGCGGCCCGCGAGCAGGCGAAAGCGCGCGGCCGGCACGATCAGGTGCAGGTATGCGGTCATCCGGCAGATGGAACAGTTACAGTCGAGCACCGCGAGACGCGCGGGCGCATCGACTTCGAACCGCACAGCGCCGCAATGGCAGCCGCCGAGATGGGTGACGAACGGCGCGCTCACACGCGGGCTTGCGGCAGCACATAGCAGAGCACCGCAAAATACTGCAGCACGCTGCCGCCGAGCACGAACAGGTGCCAAACGGCATGGTGGTAGCGCAGTCGGTGCATGCGATAGAACACGACGCCGCCCGTGTACATCGCGCCGCCGCCGAACAGCAGCCACAGCCCCGCGCCCGGCAGCGCAGCGACGAGTGGCGTGAGCGCGATCAGCCCGACCCAGCCCATCGCGATGTAGAGCGCGATCATCGCGCCGCGGAAGCGCCGCAACGGCGTGAGCTCGAGTACCACGCCGAACACAGCGAGGCCCCAGGTGATCGCGAACAGGCCCCAACCCCAGCCACCGCGCAGCGTGACGAGCTCGAACGGCGCGTAGGTGCCTGCGATCAAAAGGAAGATCGCGATGTGATCGAGCGTGCGCAGCCGCGGCTTCGGGTCGCGGTGGTAGAGCGTCGACGCGGTGTAGAGCAGCACGAGTGTGACGCCGTAGATCGCGCACGAGGCGAGCGCGTAAGGTGCTTCCGCGCGCCGCGCCGCTGTGAGAAGGAAGAAGACACCGACGACACTCAGCACGACGCCGAGCGCATGCGTGAGCATGTTCGCGCGCTCCTCGGCCGGGGTATGGCGCGACAGGGCATCGACGGACGGCGCGGCGGTCATGGCTGCGAACATAGCGATTTTGTGCTAGCGCAGCAATCCGAAAAAACCGTGCGGCGTTTCAAACGCCGCCGTCGCGGCTCAGTGGCCTTTGGCCTTCGCGGGTCGTTGGAGGTCGTAGTCCAGTGCCCGAGCGCATGATGGCGCTTGCAGGCGACGCAGACGCAAGCGCCGGCACGAGGCCGGCGCTTGGCTGAAACCCGGGCGGCGCGATACGCGGCGCCCGTCGTGCATGACGCATATTACTTGGCGCGCGAGATCGTGAACTTGCCGAACGAGATACCGAGGTTGACGCCCTCACCCTCGCCCGCGAGCGCAAGCGACGAGGTGCCCTTGGTCAGTATCTGCGCGACGCCCGATTTCACCACGCCGGCGTTCGCTTCGCCCTGCGCGTAGTCGCCGAACAGCTCGTCCACGCTGTTCACTTCGGCGAACTTGCCGGTGCCGTTGTCGACGCGGTATTTGCCGACCGTGAGGCCGCCGCCGACCGCAACGATGTTGACGTTGAAAGCCCGTCCGTTGTCACAAGAAATCACGCCAGCTCCTTCGGCGTGCTTGTACAGCGCGGACCAGCCGCGCAGGTTGAACTTCATCTTGCAGTCGATCTTGCCGGCCGCGGCGGCATCGCCGGACCACATTCCTGCCGCGAGAACCGCGGTGATTACCATCGGTGCGAAATGACGCATACGCATTTTCCAACTCCTTCTGTGTGATGGGCGGAGTCATGTTACGCGTCGTTCATGAAGAAAGGATAAATGTGCGCAAAACCTTGCGCCCGCTTGCGGGCGGCGGCAGCGCTGCCGTGCCGGTTAACTCCGCGGAGTCTGGAGCACGGCCCGCACGGGCTGGCCCGCGCGTCGGACGAACCAGACGAGGCCGACGAGCAGGGCGATCGGCACGAGCAGGTGCGCGGCGGCGATGGCGACGACGAGCAAAAGCAACATGCCTGCCGCAGCGACGCCGAGGCCGAGCATGCCCGCGAAGCCGAGGCCGACCGCGCAGACAACCGCGACGCCGACGCGCAACAGGAGCAACGGCACGAGGATCGCGATACCGAGCACGAGCAGTACCGGCACGAACGCGAGCACAGGCAGCACGAGCGCGACGGCGAGGGCGGCGACGCAGATCGCGAACGGCAAGAGAATCAGGCACTTGAGCAAGGAAGGCTCCGCGACGTTTTCCGGATCGGCGCAGCGACTATAGGAAAGCGCGCTGTGCATCGCCTGTGCGCAACGTCACGCACGCGGCCAAGGTAGCTTCGCCGCAACACGACGCGCGCGCTGGCCGACGAGCGATCGCGCGATCGCCTGCGCCAAGTCCAAGCGGTAAGCTTCGACGAACGGCTTTGGAGGAACAGGTCATGGCCCACTTCGACATCCTCGTGCACCTGCGCAGCTATGCGGGCGACTCGTTGTCGGCTGCGGTCGCGTTCACGCTTGCCCAGCGCCTGCGCGCGCACGTGCTGGGACTCTACGTGGCTTCGCTGGGATCGGTGGCCTACAGCACGCTCGAGACGGTGGTTTTCCAGGTGCAGGAGGCGGATGACCTCTATCTCACGGCAACCGCGCAACAGACGGCATGGCAGAAGCGCCTCGATGCGCAGGGGCTCACGGGCGAATGGCTCGTCGCCCAGGGCGAGCCCGTCGAGGCGATCTGCCACGCCGCGCGCTGGTGCGATCTCGTCGTCGCGGAGCGCCCGCAGCTGATTGCGGATGCGCCGATCGGATGGGGCACGGTTTCGCGGACGGTATTCGGCGCCGGCGTGCCCGTGGTCGTCGTTCCCGAGACCGCCAGGCCCGCGAGCGTCGGCGAGCGCATCGTTGTCGCCTGGAACCACAGTCGCGAGGCCGCGCGCGCGATCAGCGGCGCGCTGCCGCTACTACGTATCGCGAAACAGGTATTCGTGCTGGATGGCGCCGAGCAGCAGAGCCTCGTCGGCGCGCGGCACCTGCCGCAGCTAGACCTGCCCGCGTATTTCCGCCGCCACGGCGTAGCGGCAGAGTTTCGCCCGTTCACGCCGAAGGCCGACTACGGCGCCGGCATCCTCGCGGTCGCGCGCGAGACCGCCGCCGACCTGATCGTGATGGGGGCGTGGGGTCATTCGCGCATCGCGGAGCTCGTGCTCGGCGGCGCCACGCGCTTCCTTTTCCAGCACAGCGACGTGCCGCTTTTCGTCGCGCACTGATGAAAGGCGTCGCCGCGAAATGACGTCTACATGAGCATGGCGATCGACGGTCCGGCGCAGGCTGCAGACACGGCGTGGACGAGGATGGGACAGATGTTCGCCCCGGCTCTCTTTCCGCTGACCCTCGCTGCGGGCTACGTCGTCGCCGCCGTCGATGCTGACGTGACGAGCGATTGGAACCCCACGTTGTTGCTGGTCGCAGGCATGGAAATTCCGCTACTTCTCGTGCGCGCGCTAGTCGTCTATTTCGGTGACCGGGTGGATCTGAACTCGGCTTCGCGCATGCGGCGCTTCCTGCTCGCCGTACTCGCCATTTTCGTCGGCATGCCGTGCTGGCTAATCGTGCTCCGGCCTGACCTTCTGCACGTGCCATTTGCGAGCTACAGGCCGTGGCTCGTCGGCATCAGTTTCATGATTCTGAATAACGCATTGTCGCTGCTACTGCTGGGGCGACAGAACGAGCTGGTCCGCGCGCGCAGCGACGCGACGATCGCCGACTATCTGGACTTGCAGGGCGTACTGTTCGGGCTAATGGTCTATGCGGCGGGCGCTTGCGTTTTTCTGCTTCCGGCCGCGATCTACCTCGGCTGGCTCGACGCGGACATTTTCGATGCACGCAACGTCGCCGTCTTGCGCAAGTTTGGCTGCTCGCTCGCAGCATTGTACTTTCTCGCCCAGGCGCTGATCTCGGCATGGCCTTACACCGCGCGTTTCGAGCGCGATCGTCGCCCGTTGTTCGACGGAAGCTGGGTTCGCAGGCGGATGAGCACGGTCGGCGAGGTGTGGATGGATTTTGCGGACAGCCGCACCGTACGCCTACGCGACTTGCCCCCAAGCTAAACCGGTTTGTATTATCGGCAGCGTTGCCGGCAGAGTGCAGCGGGCAGTTCAGTGCGTGACAGGCGCGCCT
>JBDTYX010000003.1:0-34371 GCA_040005435.1 Rudaea sp.
AGCGGCTGGTACTGGCGCTATATCTTCGGACGCATCGAGTTCAGCCTGTGGCCCGGCAGCTGGCTATTTTCGAGCTTCGCGAACAACGCGATCAACGTGAGCAACTCGGGCAGCGACATCAACATCGGAATGGCCAAGTTCGACTTCATCAACGCGATCGTCTCGCTAGACAACATGCTCAGCGTGCTGGTGTCGCCCGAACTGTGGATAGGCGCAGTCGCGGGCGTCGCGATGATCGCGGCGGCGATTCATTTCCGCCAGAGTCGCACCGAGGCCTACTCGTAGGGTACTCGCAGCGCATTGCGCCGCCGCGGCAAGCAGCAAAACGAGGGAATACGCCGCTTAGGCGTACTCCCTTTTTTCGTCAGAGCCTTTCGCTGACGAGCCGGTAGGCGTCGCCATCCTTGATGATGCCGGCCTGGTTGAGGTCGAGCTTGCCGACGAGCCAATAGCGATTGAAGCCGAGGTCCGTGCGGCGGAACACGACGCCGTAGTTGCGGAACGTGTAGAACAGATCGCCGTAGCGGAGTTCTTCTGGACGCAGTGTGTCGTCGATCGGCTTGGCGTCGTTGAAGTGTTTTTCCATGTCGGCGCGCACCTTCGACTTCGCGGCTGGCATCTCCGCGGCGAACATCACCGGTGTCGCGTGCATCGCGCGAACGCTCGAATTCACCTGCTCGCTGACCGACTCGTTGACCTTGTAGTGGCCGGCCTCGGCCATGCTCAACTCCGAGCGGTCGAGATTGAGGTCGCCTTCCAGCCAGAACAGCTGCACGCGCGAACCGAACCGACGCACGACCGCGCGGACCGGACCGCTGACGAAGATCTCGTCTCCTTTCTGCAGTTGTCCCGGCTTGAGGTTGCCCTCGGCGGCCTTGCCGAGATTGAGACGTGCCTCGAAGCGCTTGCGCGCCTCCGCGACGTTTACCTGCGCGTTTTTCGGCGCGGTCGGCGCGGTCGCCGGCGCGGCTGCCGGCGCCGAGACGGGCTGTGGGGTCGACACCGAAGCGACCGTGGCCGGCGCGTGCTGCGGCGCGACCGGTGCGGTCGGCGTGGCCGAATGTTCGACCTTCGGAGCCTGCGCTTTAGGCGTCGACGCGACGGTCGGCGGTACCGCGGCAGGTTTGGGCGCCGCCGGTTTCAGCTCGGATTTGGCCGCAGGCGCGACCGCCGGCTTGGCCGCCGCGACAGCGGGTTTCGGTGCCTCGGCCGGCTTGGGTTTGTCCGCAAGCTTGTCGGACTTGTCTGCGGGCTTGTCGACGATACGCACGAGCACGTTCTCGAAGAACGCGTCTGAGCTCTTCACCTGGACGTTGCCGGCGCCTGCGTGCAGCTTTGCCGCCGCCTTGCCCTGCCAGTATGGCGGTGCGGTCACTACGACCGACTTGCCACTGGCCGCCGCCTGCCGGGCGATCTCCGCCAGCTTGGCATCTGCGGCGCCGGATTCGAAATCCTTGCCCGTGATCGCGATTTCCTGTGCGACCAACCCACTCGACATCAACGCGCTCAGCGCGAAAACACCAGAAAACATCGACGATCTGATCGACTGCATTTTGGTTACTGCCCCTGTAGAAAAAAATGTAGAAAAAACCCGAACTTTTCTTATCCGCGGAACGGTCTGCGGGTGACCGCTCTGGATACGCCCGCAAGCCCGCCAATACAAGTATGCGAGCGAGGAATTGTGAAGCAGTTCACGAATATCAGCCTCCGCCCGCGCCGCCGCCATGGATGCCGCCGCGCGTGAGAGCGGCCGGGTCGAGCAGCGCGCGCAGCCGCGATCTCGGCAGGCCCGTCGTCTCGACTGCGACGTCGAGGATCGGCCGGCCCTCTTTGTAGGCTTGTTTCGCGGTGGCTGCGCCCTTCTCGTAGCCGATCACCGGGTTGAGCGCGGTCACGAGGATCGGGTTGCGATCGAGCGCCTCGCTGACCCGATCGACGCGCACGCGGAATCCCGCGATCGCCTTGTCGGCGAGCACGCGCGAGGCGTTGGCGAGCAGCAGAATGCTCTGCAGCAGGTTGTGAGCGATCACGGGCAGCATCACGTTGAGCTGGAAGTTGCCGCTCGCCCCGGCGATCGTGATCGTCGTGTCGTTGCCGATCACCTGCGCGCAGACCATCGCCACGCTTTCCGGGATCACCGGATTCACCTTGCCGGGCATGATCGAGGAACCCGGCTGCAGCGCGGGCAGCTCGATCTCACCGATGCCGGCGAGCGGGCCGGAATTCATCCAGCGCAGGTCATTCGAGATCTTCATGAGCGACGTGGCGAGCGTCTTGAGCTGGCCCGACATCTCGACGGCGGCATCCTGTGAGGACAGCCCTTCGAACAGATTGGCGGCCGCTACGAATTTCACTCCCGTTCTGCGGGCGAGCGCCTTGCACACGCCCGGCCCGAGTTTCGCATCGGCGTTGATGCCGGTGCCCACCGCCGTACCGCCCTGCGGCAGCGCGCGCAGGCGCACGAGCGCGTCGTCGATGCGGGCGATGCCCGATGTGATCTGGGCCGACCAACCCGAGAGCTCCTGGCCGAATGTCACCGGCATCGCGTCCATGAGGTGGGTGCGTCCGGTCTTGACGACCTTGGCCAGCTGCTTCGCTCGGCGGTCGATCGTCGCTCGCAGATGCTTGAGCGCGGGCAGCAGCTGCTCGCTTGCCGCGAGCGCGGCACTGACCTGGATCGCGGTCGGGATCACATCATTCGAAGACTGGCCCATGTTGACGTCGTCATTCGGATGGATCTTGAGTCGCGACGTCGATGCGATGTGCGCGATTACCTCATTCGCGTTCATGTTGCTCGACGTACCCGAGCCGGTCTGGAACACGTCGATAGGAAACTCGCCGTCGAATTCGCCCGCGACGACGCGATCCGCTGCCCGCACGATTGCGCGCGCACGTTCGTCAGAAAGATGGCCGAGCTGCGCATTCATTGCCGCCGCCGCGCCCTTTATCAGCCCGAGCGCACGGATGAACTCGCGAGGCATGCGCAACCCCGATATCGGGAAATTGTCTACAGCCCGCTGGGTCTGCGCGCCGTATAGCGCCGTCTGCGGCACCTTCAGTTCTCCCATGCTGTCTTTCTCGATGCGGTATTGCGTCATTTGCCAGGCTCCAAGTTTTGGGTGCGACGCTCCCGAGTTTGCGCTGTGTGTCGCCGAAATCAAGCAACGCGCGGCTGCGCGGCACGCCAGCAAATGCCCGCTGCTATCATGGCGGCTTGCGCGCACCACGGACCGATCGATGACTCTGACGCCTCTCACTGCCCTGTCGCCGCTGGATGGTCGCTATGCCGAAAAGGTCGAGTCGCTGCGACCGCTGTTCAGCGAAATGGGGCTGATGCGGCGCCGCGTGTTGGTCGAAGTGCGCTGGCTGCAGGCGCTGGCCGCCGCCGAGTCGATCGGCGAAGTGGCTGCATTTTCCGAGACTGCGAACGCGTCGCTGGAGGCGCTCGCCGAGGGGTTTTCGCTCGCCGACGCAGAGCGCGTCAAGGAGATCGAGCGCACGACGAATCATGACGTCAAGGCGATCGAGTACTTCATCAAGGAAAAGATCGGCGCGCATAGTGAACTCGGACGCGCGCTCGAATTCGTCCACTTCGCGTGCACGAGCGAGGACATCAACAATCTCGCCTACGCACTGATGCTACGCGACGCGCGCGCCGGCGTCATGCTGCCGGCGCTAGATCGGGTGATCGCGACGCTGCGCGCGTTCGCGCACGCCCATGCGGCGCTGCCGATGCTCTCGCGCACGCACGGGCAGACCGCTTCTCCGACGACGATCGGCAAGGAATTCGCGAACGTCGTCGCCCGCCTCGAGCGCCAGCGGCGGCAGATCGCGTCCGTCGAGATCAGCGCGAAGATCAACGGCGCGGTCGGCAACTACAACGCGCACGCGATCGCCTATCCCGAAATCGACTGGCCAGCGTTCTCGCGACGTTTCGTTGAGTCGCTGGGGCTCGCGTTCAACGCGTACACGACGCAGATCGAGCCGCATGACTGCATCGCCGAGCTCGGCGACGCGATGCGCCGCGCGAACACCGTGCTGATCGACCTCTGTCGAGACGTCTGGGGCTACATCTCGGTCGGCTATTTCCGGCAGACACTCAAGGCCGGCGAGGTCGGCTCGTCGACCATGCCGCACAAGATCAACCCGATCGACTTCGAAAACGCGGAAGGCAACCTCGGCGTCGCCAACGCGCTGTTCGCGCATTTCTCCGAGAAGCTGCCGATCAGCCGCTGGCAGCGCGATCTCACCGACTCCACCGTGCTGCGCGCGCTCGGCAGCGCATTCGGCCACACCCAGATCGCACTCGACGCGCTCGCGCGTGGTCTCGGCAAACTCAGCGTCAACGGCGAGCGTCTTGCAGGGGACCTCGACGCGAACTGGGAGGTGCTCGCCGAGGCGGTCCAGACCGTCATGCGTCGCTATGGCCTGCCCGAACCATACGAACAGCTCAAGGCGCTGACCCGGGGCCAGGGCATCACGCGCGAGTCGTTGCGCGCGTTCGTCGAGACGCTTGCGTTGCCTCCCGAGGCCAAGAAGTCGCTGCTCGCGCTGACGCCCGCGACATACACCGGATTTGCCAGCAAGTTGGCAGAAGAAATCTAGGCGCTCGCCGGATTTAACATAAACAATCCTGGCGTCATTCCTCTTGGGCTCCGACCGATGCGCTTCGTCTTTTTGCTCGTTCTCATCGCCGCGCTGACCTCGCGCGCACCTGCGGCGCAAGCCCCGGCGGCGCCACCGGTTGCCGCCTGCAAGCCCGACGCGAAATGGACCGAGCCCGCGCAGCCGCTGCGCATCCATGGGGACTCGTGGTTCGTCGGCACCTGCGGTCTGAGCGCGATCCTCGTGACCTCGCCGCAGGGGCACATCCTGATCGACGGCGACGTCGAAGAAGACGTGCCGCTGATCGAGGCGAATATCCGCGCGCTCGGCTTCCGCCTCGAGGACGTGCGCTATATCGTCAACTCGCATGAACACTTCGACCATGCAGGCGGCATCGCGCGATTGCAGCACGACTCGCACGCAACCGTCGCCGCGCGCGCGCCAGCCGCCGCCACCCTCGAGCGCGGACATGGCGATCGCGGCGATCCGCAGTTCCTGTCGGCCAAGGCGTTCGCGCCAGTCGCCAAAGTGCGAGTGATCGACGATGGCGCGCGGGTCCAGGTCGGATCGCTCGCCCTCACCGCGCACGCGACGCCAGGCCACACGCCGGGCAGCACGACGTGGACATGGACGTCGTGCGAAAAATCCCGCTGCGTCGAAGTCGTCTACGCGGACAGCCTCAGCGCCATCTCGGACGACGTGTTCAAGTATTCCGATGAGGCCGCGCATCCCGGAGTGCTCGCGGCGTTCCGTCGGAGCATCGCCACGGTTGCGGGGTTGCCGTGCGACGTGCTGATCACGCCGCACCCCGACGCGAGCGACCTCTGGCGGCGGCTCGGCGCGAACGCCAGTGCGCCGTTGATCGACGCCGCCGCCTGCGCACGCTACGCCGCGCGTGCCGGCGAGGGCCTCGACGCGCGACTCGCCCGCGAGAAGGCGCCGGCGAATCCGTGAGCGAAGTACGCGCCAGCGCGAAACGGCCGCTCGGTATGGCGCCGGCGAGCTTCCTGCGCGACTACTGGCAGAAGCGGCCGTTGCTGATCCGTGGCTTCGCGGGCGACGGGATCGACAGCGTCGGCCCCGACGATCTGGCCGGTCTCGCCTGCGAGGAAGCCGCGTTGTCTCGCATCGTCTCGCACGACCGCCGACGCGATCGGTTCAAGTTGCGCAACGGCCCATTCACGGACGCGGACTTCGCCGCGCTAGGCACGCGCGACTGGACGCTATTGGTGCAGGACGTCGACAAGTGGGACGCGGACGTCGCTGCGTTGCTCGAGCGCTTCGCGTTCGTCCCAAGCTGGCGCATCGACGACGTCATGATCAGTTACGCCACGCAGGGCGGTGGCGTCGGCCCCCACGTCGATCAGTATGATGTGTTCCTCATTCAAGGCATGGGGCGCCGGCGCTGGCGCATCGATGAGGGCACGCGGTCGAGCCATGCGTTTCGTGAAGACAGCGAACTACGGCTGCTCAAGCATTTCGTGCCGACGCGCGACTGGCTGCTCGAGCCCGGTGACGCGCTCTACCTGCCGCCCGGAATCCCTCACGACGGCGTCGCGGCAGGCGAGTGCATGACCTGGTCGGTCGGCATGCGCGCGCCGGCGCAGGCCGAGCTGCTGCTCGACTTCGCTGAATTCCTCGCCGAGCCGCTCGGCGAGACGCGCCGGTATGCCGATCCGGACCTCAGCCCGGCGTGCGACAAGGGCGAGATCGACGGCGCCGCGCTGCAGCGCGTGCGCGCGGCGATTCCGCAGTTTGCCGGTGCCGACGACGCGACGCTCAGAAGCTGGTTCGGCCGCTTCATCACGCGCTATCGCAGCGCGCAGTTCGCCGCCCTGGCGCCGCGTCGCCTCGGCGCCGACGAGCTCCTGCGCCGGCTGCCGGGCGCGCTCGCGATGCGCAATCCTTTCTCGCGCATCGCCTGGATTCGCCAAGGCCGCGCCGCGGAATTGTTCGTTGCGGGTGACGCGTGGCGCTGTTCTCTTGGGCTCGCGCGACTCGTCGCGAGCGATCGCGAGATAGCAGGCGACCGTCTCGTCGCGGAGTGCACGAGCGCGACCGCGCAAGCGGTGCTCGTCGACCTGTTTCGTCTGGGTCACCTGCAGATTGCGCGACGCCCCCCGCGACCCCGTGCGCGTTAAGCGACCGCCAGCACGCCCCGCGCCCGTCGTCAGCGAGGACGACCATGAGATGTTCGTCGAAGCGATAGGGCCAGTGCGACGCATCGCGCAAGCTCAGGAGGAGGTCGCGAAGCGCAGGCCTGCGCCGGATCCGCGCCAGTCCCGTCTCGACGAAGCGCGCGTACCCGGCGAGATGATCGATTCGGTGATCGATCCGGCGCTGATCGAGGTCGGCGAGGAATTGTCCTATCTCAAGGACGGTCATTCGCCCACGCTGCTGCGCAGGCTTAAACGCGGCGCTTTCAGCATTGCCGACGAGATCGATCTGCATCAGATGACCGCTGCGGTCGCGCGCGAGGCGATCAGGGTGTTTCTCGCCGAGAGCAAGCGCGCGGGGCGCCTTTGCGTGCGTATCATCCACGGCAAGGGTCTGCGCTCGCGCAACGAAGGCCCCGTGCTCAAGCGCCTCGTGGACAGCCTGCTGCGCCGCCGCGCCGACGTCCTCGCGTTCGCCTCTGCCAAACCGAACGAAGGCGGCACCGGGGCGACCGTGGTATTGCTGCGCCGCGACTGAAATCGCGGCGCTGCAGGCGCGCTACGCTTAGTTGCCGGCCGTCCCGGGCTTGGGTTTCGCGGGGTAGTTGATCCACATGACCGTGGCTCCCTTGCGCTGTGCCCAGTCGTTGACCGCAGCGATCTTGCCCAGATCGACATCCTCGGACGAGTACCAGCTATACGGGTTGAAACGGGTCTGCGTGCCCGCGCAGCCCCCGAGCAATATCGCAATCGCTGCAACGCCCATCAGCTTCTTCATGACAGCCTCCGCCGCCTAAAGGTCGGTGCCCGAATGAGCACCCTGCCCTGGCACCGGATTAGACGCCGTTGTGCGGCGCGTCGTCGCAACGCGCGCACGTCTGCGCGGGATATCAGCGCCTGCCGAGGCCGAAGCTCGCGCGCATGCGTTCGAACAGCGTCTGCGGCGGCCCGTCGTAACCGCTTCTTCCGGATCGCGATTCGAGCGCACCGCTCGCAAGCGTCGCCCACAGAAACGCGTTCGCATGGTGCTGACCCACGTCAGCGAGAGCCGCCAGATCGGCAGACGAGACCTCGTCGCGTGCGCCAAATTGCGCAGCCAATGCGACGATCTCCGCGACCGGCTCTGCGCTGGTTATCGCCGGTTGCCGCCGCAGGCGATAGCTGCCCGACGCGAAAAACGGCAGGCGGTGCGACACGCGCATGCATGCGTCGAGGAAGAATTCGTCGATGCCCAGGGTTGGGCCGTCGGGCACGCGCGCCGCACGCACGCGTTGGAAGATCCAGTGCGGACTCAGCACACGCTCGCGCGCGCCGATGACGTCGCTATGCGTGCGCGCGCAGACGAGCGCGCGTTCCGGGACGATCCAGATTTCGTAGGACTCGCTGACCGCGTGAATGGCCGCACTCGTAGGCCTGCGCTCGATCATGAGCCAGAGCAGTCCGCTGGGCCGCTCGGCCTTGCCGCCGCTGGGCCGCCGCGCGGCAGCTGCGTAAGGATCGAGCTGCCCTTGCAACCTGCGCAGGATCTGCTCGACGCTGGATCCCGCGGAAATCTCGTTGGCGGCAGGCGCCTGGCCGACTGGAAGCGTGACGAAGCGCAGCATCGGCACACGACGTTCGCGCGCCGCTTCGAGGACACGCGCATGACTCTCGGTGCTGCCGACGATCAGCAGATCGCAGTGCACGCCCGACCACGCCTGCAGACGAACGTCGTGGCCCTGCCCGGAAAGGCGCCAGCACGCGGCCTTGACCCGATTCTCGAGATCGGTGTCGAGCCCCACGAGCGCGAGCACCCGCGTCTGCGCTTTGCCCCCAGACGCGGCCGTCGCCGGGATCGGGCTCGCCGGTGGGTGCGCCGCGCCAGGCGATGTTTCGGGTAGGTTAGACGTCACCTTTTTGCATCCTCGCTGCGCCTTTCTTCCGGCAGGGAACTTCCACTGCAACACGCAGCTGCCACAAGGAACAAGCAAGCGGCATGCCACGACGAGTCAGCAGACGAAGACGCGTTGCGAATGCGCCGCGGCCGCGACGACTCGCCGCGGTGCTCGAGTGGCCGTCGCGCCGACCGTGCGCAGTCACACCTGCGTCGATGCGCCCCGTCTTACGGCGCGTTTATCAATATTTCCCTAACAACAACAGTGGCATACGAGCCAGACCTCAGGCGAAACTCGAGCTGCAGGTCCGCGCTGGAGAGCCAGGCGTGGCTGAGCTCGCCGGGGCGCAGGACGAGCGCACGGCGTTCCTGGCGCAGGTCTGCCTGCACGAGACCCTGCGCGAGATCGGCATGGGCGGTGGCGGCCGCAAGCTCGATTTCCGCCGCGGCATCCGCGGAACGCGGCAGCCCGCTGCCCCAGAGCGGCCCGGTCGGACTGATGTCGCCCGAATCCAGCCGCGCCTCGATTTCGTCCGTGAGCGGCTCCGGCCCGAAGATGCTCTGCGTGCCGTCGAGCATCCAGACGTCGCCCGCGAGCGGCCGATTCCAGTCGTCGCGCTCGACGCGCTGCGCGAGCACCGCGTTGAACAGCTGCGAGCGTGCGGCCGAAAGCAACAGCGAGCGCTCGTGACGCTGCACACGGCGCCCGGCGAACATCGCGCGTGCACGCGCGACGTTGCCGCCCTCGCGCCCGAAGCGCTGCTCGCCGAAGTAGTTCGGCACGCCCTCGGCCGCGATCGCGGCGAGGACGCGCTCGGCCTCATCGCGATCGCCGCTCATGTTGCGCACGACGAGGCGGAAGAAGTTCGATTTGAGCGCGCCACGCTGCAGCTTGCGACTGTGCCGGCGCGCCTCGAGCACACGGAACTCCGCATGGGCGAGCGAAGGCCATTCCGGCTCCTCGCGCTTTCCCGGCAGGTGCACAGAAAACGTCTGCCGCGTGACCGCGTGGCGGTCCTTCATTCCTGCGTAGCTCACGGCGCCCGCGTCGACGCCAGCAAATTTCGCGATCTCGCGCGCGACCCAGTCCGTGTTCGCGCCCGCCTTCTCGACGCGCAGCAAGACGTGCTCGCCGGCGCCGTCCGCTGCGAAGCCGAGCTCTTCATCGACGTAGAAGTCCTCGTGCGTCGCGCGCAGCGTGCCGCGCAGCGGCGCGCCCCCATGTGCGTAGGGCAGATCCGAACCCGGGAGATTCAAGGGATTGCTCGGACCGTGAGCAATACCGCCGCAAGCGCGGCGATGCCTTCGCCGCGCCCGGTGAATCCGAGCTTCTCGCTGGTCGTCGCCTTGATGCCGATCTGCTGCGCGCTGCAGCCGAGGTCCGCGGCGAGATTCGCGCGAATGAGTTGCGCGTGTGGGCCGATCCTTGGGTGCTCGCAGACCACGCTCAGGTCGGCGTTGCCGAGTGCATATCCGTGTTCACGCATCAGCGCCGCGCAATGGCGCAGGAATACGCGGCTGTTGGCGCCGCGCCAGCGTTCGTCGGACGGCGGGAAATGCACGCCGATGTCGCCGAGCGCGAGTGCGCCGAGGATCGCATCGCACAGTGCGTGGATGATCACGTCACCATCGGAATGCGCGACGATCCCGTGTGAGTGGTCGATGCGCACGCCACCGAGCATAACGTGGTCGCCCGGCCCGAATGCGTGTATGTCGATCCCTTGTCCGATGCGCATCAGGTTCTCGACAGCAGGAATTCGGCCAGCGCGACGTCCGCGGGCGTCGTGACCTTGATATTGCTTTCCGCGCCTTCGACAAGCAAGGGCCGGTGACCGATACGCTCCATCGCCATCGCCTCGTCGGTCGCCACGATGCCGGCGTCACGCGCGGAAGTCAGCGCGCCGATGAGTTCGCCGATACGGAACAACTGCGGGGTCTGCGCGCGCCAGCGCGAATCGCGAGGCTCGGTGGCGAGGCTGCGACAGTCCGTGTCGGCGCGCTTGAGCGTATCTCGCAGCGGAGCGGCGAGGAGTCCGCCGCCCGCGGCGACGCCGCAGTCGATCAGACGCGTGAGGTCCGCGGCGCCGACGCAGGGACGCGCGGCATCGTGGACGAGCACGAAGTCATCATTCTCGATCCGCTCGCGTATTGCGACGAGGCCTGCGAGCACGGAGTCCGCACGCTCGACGCCGCCGTCTGCGCGAACCAGCGGTTTCCCGTGCAACGAGATGATGCCGGGCCAGAGCGCGTCATCGGCAGCGAGGACCACGACGATACCGCGAATGCGCGCGTGCGCCGCGAGACGCTCGAGCGTATGCAGCAGCAGCGGCTTGCCGGCGATAGATAGATATTGCTTGGGCACGTCGGCGCCGACGCGCGTGCCGCGTCCAGCCGCGGGCACGACGCACCACAGCGCGTCAGTTGCCGCCATTTTCCTTCTTCTTCTCGGACGGCTCGGGATCCACTACCTGGTAGAACACCTCATCGGACTTGATCAGACCGAGCTCGGTGCGCGCGCGCTCCTCGACCGCGTCCTTGCCCTTGCGCAGGTCCTCTACGTCCGCCGACAGCATGTCGTTGCGTTGCTTGAGACTCGTGTTCTCGGCCTTCTGCGCGGCGATCTGACCCTTGAGGCGTTCGATCTCGCGCAGTCCCCAGTCGCCTGCCCACAGCTTGACGCCGAGCGCCAGCAGCAAAGCCAGGAGGACGAGGGCGACCATTCTGAGCACGATCGGACAGTCCGGCGTGGCCTTAGGAAACGAGGCCGGGCAGATTCGGGAATGCGTTGCGGCCGGCATATTTCGCCGCAGCGCCGAGTGCGCCTTCGATGCGCAGCAACTGGTTGTACTTGGCGACGCGATCGGAGCGGCACAGCGAGCCGGTCTTGATCTGAGTCGCCGTCGTCGCGACCGAGATGTCGGCAATCGTCACGTCCTCGGTCTCACCCGAACGGTGCGACACGATCGCGACGTAGTTGGCCTTGTCCGCCATCGCGATCGCCTCGAGCGTCTCTGAGAGCGTGCCGATCTGGTTCACCTTGATCAGGATCGCGTTGGCGATGTGCTTGTCGATGCCTTCGCGGAAGATCGCAGGGTTCGTCACGAACAGGTCGTCCCCGACGAGCTGCACTTTCTTGCCGAGCTTTTCGGTGAGTCCCTTCCAGCCGTCCCAGTCGCCCTCGGCCATGCCGTCCTCGATCGTGATGATCGGATACTTCGCGCACCAGCCCGCATAGAACTCGATCAGCTCGGCCGGCGACAGTGTCGTGCCTTCGCCT
Source organism: Rudaea sp. (assembly GCA_040005435.1). Classification (GTDB taxonomy): domain Bacteria; phylum Pseudomonadota; class Gammaproteobacteria; order Xanthomonadales; family Rhodanobacteraceae; genus Rudaea. The sequence goes on from JBDTYX010000003.1 coordinate 11,912, forward strand.
TCGAGATGGTAGGCACCGTCCTTGAAGAACTCCGAACTCGCGACATCGAGGCCGAGGTAAACGTCCCTGCCGGCGGAGTAACCGGTCTTGCCGATCGCCTCGAGAATTGTCTCGATTGCCTGCTCGTTGGATTTGAGGTCGGGCGCGAAGCCGCCTTCGTCGCCCACGGACGTGTTCAACCCGCGCTTCTTGAGCACCGATTTCAGACTGTGGAAAATCTCGACGCCCGCACGCAGCGCCTCGGAAAAATTCGGCAGGCCGACCGGCAGCACCATGAACTCCTGCATGTCGACGTTGTTGTCGGCGTGCGCGCCGCCGTTGATGATGTTCATCATCGGCACCGGCAGTACGGGTTCGCGCGAGCCCGCGAGATACCTCCACAGCGGCAGTTTCCTCGACGCGGCGACCGCGTGCGCGTTCGCGAGCGAGACGCCGAGCAGCGCATTCGCGCCGAGCCGGCCCTTGTTCGGCGTGCCGTCGAGCGCGATGAGCTTGGCGTCGAGGGCCTTCTGGTCGTCCGCCTCGAGGCCCTTGATCGCCGCGGCGATCGTCGTGTTGACGTTCGCGACCGCGGTCTTGACGCCCTTGCCGAGATAGCGCGACTTGTCGCCGTCGCGCAGTTCGACCGCCTCGCGCGACCCGGTCGACGCGCCGCTCGGCACCGCCGCGCGGCCACATGAACCGTCGGCGAGCGTCACTTCGGCTTCGAGCGTCGGGTTGCCGCGTGAGTCTAGGATTTCGCGGGCGAGGATCTGCGTGATCTTGCTCATGATGGATTTCTCTATTTCGTATGCGAGAGGAAGCGGCTCAGTGTTGCTCGGCCAACGCGAGTCTGACGCCGAGACCGATGAAAAGGGCGCCCACCGCGCGATTGAGCCATGCCCTTGCCGGACCGAGCGCCGCCTTCACGCGCTTGCTGATGCCCGCGGATGCGATCGCGAGGAAGTTCGCCCAGAGCATGCCGTTGAAATTGAACAGCGTGCCGAGAAACAGGAACGCGAGTGGCTTGTTCTGCGCGGCGGGCGAGATGAACTGTGGAACGAATGCGAGGAAGAACAGCGCCACCTTGGGATTCAGCACGTTGGTCAGGAGGCCTTGCACGTAGCATCCGCGCAGCGACGCAACCGGCTTGGGTGCGTCGGCCGTCCCGCTGGGGGACTGCACGAGCAGCGCAATGCCGAGATAGAAGAGGTAGGCAGCACCGACCAGCTTGACGATCGCGAACGCCTCCGCCGACGTCGCGAGTAGCGCCGACAGTCCGAACGCCGCGGCGATGACATGCACGAACGTGCCGGTCACGATACCCATCGCGGCGCACATGCCCGCGAGCCTACCAGCGCTCGCGCTGCGGCTCACGATCAGAATTGTGTCGGGGCCCGGCGCGATGTTGAGCAGCAGCCCGGAGAGGACGAACAGCGCGAGATCGTGCGTTCCGAACATGCGGCTAGCCCGCCGTCGCGACGTCGGATTTTTTCACGACCCGATCGAGTTCGACGAGCACTTCGAGCAACGCTTGCATCTTGCCGAGCGGCCACGCATTGGGTCCGTCGCTGAGCGCCTTGTCGGGGTCGATGTGCGTTTCCATGAAGATGCCGGCGATGCCGACCGCGACCGCCGCGCGCGACAGCACTGGCACGAATTCGCGCTGGCCACCCGACTTGCCGCCCTGACCGCCCGGCAGCTGCACCGAATGAGTCGCGTCGAACACCACCGGACAGCCGGTGTCGCGCAGCACCGCTAGGCTGCGCGGATCGGAGACGAGGTTGTTGTAGCCGAAGCTCGCGCCGCGTTCGCAGACCATGATGTCCTGGTTGCCGGTCGCCTTGGCCTTGTCGACCACGTGGCTCATGTCCCAGGGCGCGAGAAATTGCCCCTTCTTGATATTGACGGGCTTGCCCGCGCGCGCGACGTTCTGGATGAAATCGGTCTGCCGGCACAGGAATGCCGGCGTCTGCAGCACGTCAACGACCGCCGCGACTTCGTTCATCGGCGTGTACTCGTGCACGTCGGTGAGCACCGGCACGCCGATCTGGCGTTTCACCTCGCCGAGGATGCGCAGGCCCTCCTCGATGCCGAGACCGCGGAAGCTTGACGTTGAAGTGCGGTTGGCCTTGTCAAAACTGGATTTGTATATAAATGGAATCTTTAGCTTGCTCGTGATTTCCTTGAGCGTGCCAGCGGTATCGAGCGACATCTGCTCGGACTCGATGACGCACGTGCCCGCGATCAGGAACAGCGGCCGGTCCGCACCGACCTCAAACCCGCAAAGCCTCATGCCACCGCTTCCGCGAATTTCGGCGCGGTGCGCACCGCCTTGTAGTCGCGTGAGGCCTGGATGAATCCGTTGAACAGCGGATGGCCGTCGCGCGGCGTCGAGGTGAACTCGGGATGGAACTGGCCCGCGACGAACCACGGATGCGTCTGCGGCGCGAATTCGATCATCTCGACGAGCAGATCGTCCATCGACTTGCCGGAGACAACGAGGCCGAGATCCTCAAAGCGCTTGCGATAGTTGTTGTTGAACTCATAGCGGTGCCGATGGCGCTCGCGGATAACGTCCTGACCATACATCTCGCGCGCGAGCGTGCCCGCCTTGAGTCGGCATTCCTGCGCACCCAGGCGCATCGTGCCGCCGAGATCGGATTCTTCGTTGCGCTGCTCCACCGTCCCGGACGAGGTCTTCCATTCGGTGATCAGCGCGATCACGGGATCGGCGCAATCCTTCTCGTTCTCGGTCGAGTTCGCGCCCGTCAGGCCCGCGATGCTGCGCGCGAAATCGATCACCGCAGCGTGCATGCCGTAGCAGATGCCGAAATACGGGATCTTGTTCTCACGCGCGTATTTCGCCGCGGCGATCTTGCCTTCGAAGCCGCGCTTGCCGAAGCCGCCCGGCACGAGTATGCCGTCGACGTTGTGCAGCATCTCCGCGCCACGCGCCTCGATGTCCTCGGACTCCATCCACTGCAGGTTGACGTTCGTCGACTGCTTGAGCCCGCCATGGCGCAGCGCCTCGCTCAGCGACTTGTAAGCGTCCTTGTGTTCGACGTACTTGCCGATGATCGCGATGCTGACCTCGTGCTTGGGGTGCTCGATCGCATCGACGGTGCGTTCCCATTCGCTCAGGTTCGCGGGCTTCGCATCCAGCTTTAGCTGCGCCACGACGATGTCGTCGAGTCCCTGCTGGTGCAGCCACATCGGCAGCTTGTAGATCGTGTCGACATCGACCGCGCTGATGACTGCCTTCTCGGGCACGTTCGTGAACAACGCGATCTTGCGCCGCTCGGCCTCGGGCAACGGCGACTCGCAGCGACACAGCAGCACGTCGGCCTGGATGCCGATCGAACGCAGTTCTTTCACCGAGTGCTGCGTCGGTTTCGTCTTGATCTCGCCGGCGGCCTTGATGTAGGGCACGAGCGTGAGATGCATGAACAGGCAGCGATCGACGCCGTGCTCGATGCGGATCTGGCGGATTGCCTCGAGGAAGGGTTGCGATTCGATGTCGCCGACCGTGCCGCCGATCTCGACGAGCGCGACGTCGAAGCCGCGCGTCGCCTCGAAGATCGCATGCTTGATCTCGTCGGTGATGTGCGGGATCACCTGCACGGTCGCGCCGAGGTAGTCGCCGCGGCGTTCCTTGCGGATCACCGATTCGTAGATCTTGCCGGTCGTGATCGAGTTCTTGCCGGTCAGGCGCGTGCGCACGAAGCGCTCGTAGTGGCCGAGGTCGAGGTCGGTCTCCGCGCCGTCGTCGGTGACGTACACCTCGCCATGCTGGAACGGGCTCATCGTGCCCGGATCGACGTTGATGTAGGGGTCTAGCTTCATCATCGTCACGCGCAGGCCGCGTGCTTCGAGGATCGCGGCGAGGGACGCCGAAGCGATGCCCTTGCCCAGTGAGGACACCACGCCGCCGGTAACGAATATGAGGGGGGTCATGCCGCAGCAATTCCGATGCTGGTAAAGCGATAGTTTACAGACTCTTGCGCATTGCGGCGAGTGCACATGAAGCGCAGCCGATCGTTTCGCGCTCGCTTCGGACGCGTCGTCGCGTGCGGCGCGAACGCGTCACAACGTGCGCGAAGTCCTTGTTCCTGTAAAGAATTGTAAGTATTCTGCGCAACTTGGAAGGCGCTACAGGGGCGATCTTGAACACACTCCATCAGGGGACCCGGCCTCGGGTGCTGCTGGTCGCGGGCACGCGTCCGGAATGCCTCAAACTCGCGAGCGCGGTGATTGCGCTGCGCGCGAATGGCGACGTCGACACGCTGCTGATGAACAGCGGCCAGCACGTGCAGATGGTGACGCGCAGCCTCGCTCAACTGGGCCTCGCGGCCGACGTCGAAGGCGCGCAGGTTTCTTCGGGCTCGTTGTCCACGACGCTACGCGCACTGCGTGTACAGATCCGCAACGTCGCGACCGAACAGCGTGCGAGCGTCCTCGTCGCACAAGGCGACACGACGACCGCATACGCGACCGCGCTCGCGGCGCGTGACCTCGCGCTGCCGCTCGCGCATGTCGAGGCCGGGCTACGCACCGATCATCCGTTGCGCCCGTTCCCCGAGGAATATTTTCGGCGCGCGATCGGCAAGCTCGCACATTTGCATTTCGCGCCGACCGCCATCGCGCGCGACAACCTGCTCGCCGAATGCGTGCCTGCCGAATGCATCCATCTCGTCGGCAACACCGCGATCGACGTGCTGCGCGATGTGCTCGCGCAGCAGCCAGCGGCGCCGCCATTGTTGCCTGCTACGGCGAAGCTCATCACGCTCACGCTACATCGACGCGAAAACTACGGCCGCGGCCTCGATACCGTGTGCGCCGCGGTGCTCGAGCTGCTCGCGCGCGAAGCCGACGTCGGGGTGGTCTGTCCCGTGCATCCGAATCCGATTGTCGGCGCGCGTATTCGCCGCCACCTCGCGGAGCACGCGCGCATCGTGCTCACGGAGCCGCTCGACTACCGACCGTTCATCGCGCTGCTCGCGCGATCGACCCTCGCTATCACGGATTCGGGCGGCATCCAGGAAGAAGCTCCCTACCTCGGCACGCCGATCCTCGTCGTACGCGAGAACACCGAGCGCCCGGAGAGCCTCGCGCTCGGCATCGCGCGGCTGATCCCGGTCGAGTGCGCTGCGATCGTCGCGGCGGCGCAAGAGCTGCTGCGCGCGCCGCGGCCGCAGAGGATCGCGTTCGACGCGAGCGCGCCTTACGGAGACGGCCACGCGGGCATCGCGATCGCCGCGACGATCGCCGATCGACATAGCGCGGCCGAGACCCGCGCGGCGGCGGCATGAGCGTGGACGAGCCTGAGACCCTCCGCCTCGCTCCGGCATCGCCGATCGCGTTCGCGGCCGACGCGGCGGCGGCGCGGCTGCGCGAGTGGCTGCTGACGGGTCCGGCGCAGATACGCGGCAGCGATGCGGAGGCCGGCGGCGTCGCGGGCGTGCTCGACGTCGACGGCAAGCCACGCTATGTCTATGCCGAGATCACCGGCTACTACCTCGGCTGGCTCGCCGACATCACGGCGGTCGCGCCGCTCGCACGGATCCGCGAGCGAGCGCGCCTTGCGGTCGCGTGGTCGCAGCGCGCGCTCGGGCGCGAAGGCCAGCTGCCGCAGACGCGCATCTATCTCGACGCCACGGAGCCTGACTGGCGCAACGACGCAGTATTCTTCTTCGATCTCGCGATGCTGCTGCACGGGATCGAGGCCGCAACCGCGGCCGGGATCGTGGCCGAGCCTGCGACATTGCGCGGCGTGCTGCATGCGCACCTGCTGACGTTCGTGTCCGCGGGACAGTTGCGCTGCGCGATCCAGGTCCGCGGCACGGCCGCCCTGCCGCCGCGCTGGTCGACGGGGGGTGGGGCGTTCCTCGTCAAGGCGAGTTCGCGCGTCGCCCTCGGCGCGAGGCACCCGGCATTCCCCGACGCGCTCGCGCTCGCTTGCGCGCGCGACATCGATCAGTGGGTCGCCGGCGCGGGTGATATCGATCTCGACATGCTTCACCCGACGCTGTATTTCGCGGAAGGCATGCTGCTCGCGCGCCCCGATCGCGCCGACGCGGTCGCGAAGCTCCTGCAACGCAGCCTGGTACTTACCCAGGCCGACGGCTCGCTGCCCGAGACGGCGGACGGCACGCCGCGCACGCGCAACGACATCCTCGCCCAGGCATTGCGCGTCGGCGTCCTGCTGCGCGAACTAGAGACCAGCGGCGCGCCATCCGTCGAGGCGCTCGATCGCCTCGCGAGCACGCTGCTCGAACGCATCGGCGAGCGCAGTTTCCTCACGTTCAACACCGAAGCGCCCGCACAGGCGAATGTCTGGTGCACGATGTTCGCCGAGCAGGCGCTGCGCTGGCACGCGGGCATGCGTCTCGGCCATGCGCGACGCCCGAGCGCCGCGGCACTCGTATGACGCAGGCGCATCGAAGCATCTCGCACCTGCAGCGCGCAGGATTCCTTCTGCGCTTCGTGCCGCTGTTCGCCTCGATGCAACTGGCCGACTGGCTCGCGCCGCGGCTGCCGATACGCTGGCCGCGCAGAGAGCATCCGCTCGAACACAGCCCCGGCATCTCGATCGTCGTGCCCGAGCGTGGCACGCCCGATCTGCTCGCCGCCACGCTCTCGGCGCTCTCCGCAGCATGCGCCGCGATCGACGAGGTCTGCCAGGTGATCGTCGTCGTCAACGGCGCCGACGAGGCGGACTATGCGCATCTGCGCGATCGGCATGCAGGATTCGAGTGGCAGTTCCATCGCGCGCCGCTCGGCTACAACGGCGCGATCTGCGCCGGTCTCGCACAGGCTCGCCACGACTGGACTTACCTGCTCAACAGCGACATGCGTCTCGACCTGCGCGCGCTCGCCGAGCTGCTGCCGTACCGGCAGGCGCAGGTATTCGCGGTCACCTCGCAGATCTTCTTCGAGGATCCGACGCGACGCCGCGAGGAGACCGGCTGGTCCGACTTCGTGCCCGATACCGATCCGCCAGTCGTGTACGAGCGCGAACCCGAGCCCGGCTCGCTCGCGCGCGGCAATCACTATGCGGGGGGTGGCTCTTCGCTGTTCCAGACTGCCGCGCTGCGCCGCTTCGCGCACGCCTCGCAGGTCTACAACCCGTTCTACTGGGAAGACGCGGACTGGGGCCTGCGCGCCTGGAACGAGGGCATGGCCGTGCTGTTCTGCCCGACCTCGCATGCCTGGCACCAGCACCGCGGTACGATCAACCGCTACTACTCGAACGAAGAAGTCGAGCGCGTGCTGCTGCGCAACGCGCAATGGTTCGACATGCGCCATGCGCGCTCACGCGTTGCGCCGATCGAACACATCCGCCGCATCGCGGCGCGCGCTCCGGCGCATTGGGACGAATTTGCGGGCGTCGTCAACGCCTGGAACACATTTCGCCTGCGCATGCGTGCGCGTCGCGCCCAGCGCAGCGGAATGCCCTATGCCGACGTCGTCACGCGCAGCTTCTTTTCGCCGCGGCGCCCGACAAGACCCGACAAGCGACCGCGCGTGCTGCTCGTCTCGCCGTTCGGCGTGTTTCCGCCCTCGCACGGCGGTGCGCGCCGCGTCGCGGAACTCGTTTCACGACTCGCCGATCGTGTCGACTTCATCCTGCTCAGCGACGAGGCGTCGCTGTACTCGATCGCGTCCGAGCCATGGCTGCGTCTCGTGCGCGCGACCCATCTCGTCGAGGGGCGCGGCGACCGGCCCGGTGAGTCGCCGCGCCCGCTCGGCGAGCGCATGCTGCGCCATGCGTGGCCCGGCCTGCGCCAAAACGTCGAGCGGCTGATCGCGTTATATGACCCGCATATCGTGCAGGTCGAGTTCATGGAGCTCGCGTTGCTCGCCGACCAACGCAACGGCAGAGGCCCGCGCTGGCTGCTCGGACTGCACGACGTCTACCTCAACGGCGTCGCCAACGACGACGCGGAGCAGCGCATTGCGATCGGTCGCTACGATGCGGTCAGCGCGTGTTCACAGGAAGACCTCGATCTGCTCGATCATGCGAACAAGGTGCTCATCGAGAACGGCGCGACCGACCGTCGCGCGGCCTACGAACCCTCGCCGCAGGCGCCGCGCCTGCTGTTCATGGGCCCGTTCCGCTATGCCCAGAACCAGGCTGGCATCCTCGAATTTCTCGACGCTGCGTGGCCGCGCCTCAAACAACGCTTCCCCGACCTGCGTTTGACGATCCTCGGCGGCGTCGAGTCCGCGCCCGTGGTCGCGGCGGATCCGCGCCTGCGCCAACCCGGCGTCGAGACGGTATGCGCATTCGTCGACCCGCAACCCTACCTGCGCACCTGCACGCTCACGATCAACCCACAGACCGCGATCCGTGGCTCGTCGATCAAGCTGATCGAGTCGCTGCTCGCGGGACGCATCTGCGTGAGCACGCGCGATGGTGCGCGCGGCTTCGGCGACGGCGAGCTGCGCGACCTCGTGGTCGCACAGGACGTCGCGGCGATGGCCAACCGCATCGCGGTGCTGCTGGCCGATCCGCAGCGCCGCCACGCGCTGGAGCGACCAGATGACGCCAAGCTCGATGCGCATACCTGGGACGCGATCGCGGACCGCCAGTTCGACCTGTATCGGCGCCTCGCGGGCACGCTCTAACCTGATGACAGCGAATACTTCTTCCACAACGCAGGTCGTCGGGCAGGCCTTCGCGAGCGCGTCGAGCGCGTGGTCCTACGACGCGATCGCCGAAGTCTATGCGACGGACATGGGCCAGAGCATGCCGTTCGACGACGTCGGTTGGTATCGCGCCTTGTGTCTGCTCGAGCGCGGCGCGTCGCCGGACTGCGCCGTACTCGAGCTGGGCTGCGGCACCGGCCGCATACTGATCGACCTGCTGCGCGCGGGTGTCGATGCCTGCGGCGCGGATCGCTCGCTGCCCATGCTCAAGCGTCTGCGTGGCGACGCGATCGCGCATGGCCTCGTACCGCGCGTCGTGCAGATGGACATCGCGCGCCCCGCTTTCGCCGGGCTGCGCGCGCCGTTCGACGTGATCCTGCTGCCGTATTCGCTGATCACCTACCTGCGCGAGCCGGCCGCGGCGGCCGATGCGGTCGCGGCGATCGCCGCGTTGCTCTGTGCAGGCGGCTGCCTCGCGCTCGACGCGTTCGTTCCGCAGCCGGTCACAAGCTTCGCGGACTTCCGTCTCGACTACCAACGCCCGCATGCCTCCGGCACGCTCGAGCGCCACAAGCGCATCACCGCCCACGCGGACGGCAGCAACCGCATCGAGCGTCGCTATCGCGTGTTCGACACCGGCGGCAGCGTGCGCGAGGAATTCTCAACCGACGAGACGATCCGTCCATACCATGCCGAGGACCTCGTGCGCTTCGGCGCAGCAGCGGGACTCCATAGAGAGGCACTCTCGTGGGACTACGGCCAGCGTGTTGACGCCGAAGGCGCAAGGTTCGCGACGGTCGTGCTGCGCAGGCCCGGCTGACGTTCGCGCGGGCGGCGCGCGCCACGCTATTGATCGGCGTGCGCGCAGTCGCCACACTCCGCCACGGCCTGCTATTGCGCCGCCGATGAACGCAGCGATCGAACCGGCATTGCGCCGGATCTTCCGGCTGGATACTTTCCCCAGATTTTTCGGTGCAGACAGGAATGAGCAGTAGATACAACGCGGCAGACATCGAAGTACTCTCCGGCCTCGAGCCGGTCAAGCGCCGCCCCGGCATGTACACCGATACGACGCGGCCGAACCACCTTGCGCAGGAAGTCGTCGACAACTCGGTCGACGAGGCGCTCGCCGGTCACGCGAAGGCGGTCGACGTGATCCTGCACGCGGACGGCTCGGTCGAAGTCAGCGACGACGGCCGCGGCATGCCGGTCGACATGCATCCCGAGGAAGGCATACCCGGCGTGGAGCTGATCCTCACGCGCCTGCACGCGGGCGGAAAGTTCTCGAATCGCAACTACGAATATTCGGGCGGCCTGCACGGCGTCGGCGTCTCGGTCGTCAATGCACTGTCGTCGCGCGTCGAGGTGACGATCCGGCGCGACGCGCAGGTCTACAGGATGAACTTCAAGAACGGCGATCGCTCGAGCAACCTCTCGGTCGTCGGCACGGTGCCGAAGAAGCAGACCGGCACGACGCTGCGGTTCTGGCCCGATCCGAAATACTTCGACTCACCGAAGATCTCGCTGCCCAAGCTGAAGCATGTGCTGCGGGCCAAGGCGGTGCTGTGCGCCGGACTGACCATGCGCCTCACCGACGAGGCGAGCGGCGAGAAGGAAGAGTGGTTTTACGAGGACGGCCTGAGCGACTACCTGCGCTCGATGCTCGCGGGCATGGACTACCTGCCAAGCGAGCTCTACCAGGCGTCGGTCAAGCGCGACAACGGCGCCGTCGACTTCGTACTCGCATGGGTGCAGGAAGGCGAACTCACCCAGGAAAGCTACGTCAACCTGATCCCGACGGCCCAGGGCGGCACCCACGTCAACGGTTTGCGCACAGGCATCACCGACGCGCTGCGCGAGTTCTGCGACATCCGCAACCTCCTGCCGCGCGGCGTCAAGCTCGCGCCCGAGGACGTGTGGGATCGCGCAAGTTTCGTGCTGTCGCTGAAGATGAAGGAGCCGCAGTTCTCGGGCCAGACCAAGGAGCGCCTGTCCTCGCGCGACGCAGCGGGCACTGTCGAAAACGCCGCGCACGACGGATTCTCGCTGTTCCTCAACCAGCACGTCGATCTCGGCGAGAAGATCGCGCAGATCGCGATCGAGCGCGCTGCGTTGCGGCTCAAGGCAGAGAAGCAGATCGTCCGCAAGAAGATCACCCAGGGCCCCGCGCTGCCCGGCAAGCTGTCGGACTGCGCGTCGAGCGATCTTTCGCGCACCGAGCTGTTCCTCGTCGAGGGCGATTCTGCCGGAGGCAGTGCGAAGCAGGCGCGCGACAAGGATTTCCAGGCGATCCTGCCGCTGCGCGGCAAGATCCTCAACACCTGGGAAGTCGAGTCGGGCTCGGTGCTCGCGTCGCAGGAAGTGCACGACCTCGCCGTCGCGATCGGCTGCGACCCGGGCAGGGACGACATCTCGGGTCTACGCTACGGCAAGGTGATCATCCTCGCCGATGCGGACTCGGACGGCTTGCATATCGCGACGCTGCTGGCTGCATTGTTCCTCAAGCACTTTCCCGCGCTCGTGCGCGCGGGACACGCGTTCGTCGCGATGCCGCCGCTGTTCCGCGTCGACGCGGGCAAGCACGTTTTCTACTGCCTGGACGAGGCCGAACGCGACGCCACGATCGAGAAGATCGCGCGCGAGAAGATCAAGGGTAACGTCAACGTGACCCGCTTCAAGGGCCTCGGCGAGATGAATCCTCCGCAGCTGCGCGAGTCGACGATCGACCCCGATACGCGCCGTCTTGTGCAGCTCACGGTCGGCGACGCGGATGCGGGCGACGACGGCACGCACCAGCTCATGGACATGCTGCTGTCGAAGAAACGCGCGGCCGATCGCAAGGAGTGGCTCGAGACCAAGGGCGACCTGGCTTCGCTAGAGGTCTAGTCCGAACGAACGGACGCGAGCGCGCGGTCGGCGCGAGCGAAGACGCGCCGCGTATGTTTTGTCGACGCGTCGCAACGCGCGCCGCTCGCTCAGCGGAGTACCGCCTCCAGCAACGCGCGAATCAGCGACCTGGTTGGCGCAGCGAGTGCTTCGCTGAATTCGAATGTCGCCTCGTCCATGTAGTTGAGCTGCGCCAGTTCGAGCTGGACCGCGTCGACGCCGTTCGCGGGGGCGCCATAGCGGCGCGTGATGTAACCGCCCTTGAAGCGGCCGTTGACGACGAACGAGTACTTGACCTGCGCCGCGAGTATCGTTTCGAGTCGCCGATGCAATGGAACCGAGCAGCTCGCGCCGCCGGCCGTGCCGAGGTTGAAATCGGGCAGCCTGCCCTCGAACAGGAACGGCACGACGCCGCGGATCGAGTGCGCTTCCCAGAGCACGGCACGGCCGTGCTGCGCGCGGATGCGCGCGAGCTCCGCGGCGAGCGCTTCGTGGTAAGGAAGCCAGTAGGCCTCGATGCGCGCCGAGACTTCTTGCGCCGCCGGCTCGGCCCCCGCGAGGTATACGGGCTCGCCCGAGAACTGCACGATCGGGCACAGGCCCGTCGTGTTCTGCCCCGGATACAGCGAGACGTCGTCGCGTGGCCGATTGAGATCGACGACGTAGCGCGAGTATTTCGGCACGATCATCGACGCTCCGAGGTCGCGCGCGAACGCATAGAGCCTCGCGACGTGCCAGTCCGTGTCCGGCACGCGGCGGGCGGCTGGCGTCAGGCGTTCTGCGATGCCGTCCGGCAGCGCAATGCCGTCGTGTGGTAGCGAGACGAGCAGCGGCGTGGTGCCGCGATGCAGAACATACGTTTCGATCATACTGGTTGGCTCCGATTCGATTCGACCTGACACCACTTCCGCCAGGATTCGCGCAGCGCGGCGGCGAGCTCGAGTGCGTGGCGCTCCACGTCGCAGAGTTCCGCGCGCACTCGCTCGCGCAAGCCCGCGCGCAATTGCGCGCGACGCGGCGCATCGTTGGCCAGAGCGACGACGCAGCGCACGTAGCTGTCGCTGCTGTCCACGATCAGCTCCGGCAACCGCAGCGACGTCAGCAGGCTTGCGCTCTGCCGGCTCACCATCGTATCGCCGATCGCCGTGATCACGGGCACACCCATCCACAACGCATCCAGGCTCGTCGCGCAGCCAGAGAACGGAAACGGATCCAGCGCGATGTCGACGTCGGAATACGCGGCGAGGGCCTCGACATGAGTGCCATAACCCTGCAACTCCAGTCGTTCGCGCGCGATGCCATGCCTTGCGCAACGCGCGATAAAATATGCGCGCTCGTCTGCATGTTCAAACGAACGCACCTTGATTCGCAGCACGCTGCCAGGCAATGCGCGCAGGATGCGCGACCATGTCGACAGCACGTCGTCGTTGAGCTTGTCGACGCGGTTGAAGCTGGCGAGGCGCAGCCGATCGGTCGAGCGCGGCGGCACCGACGGAGCATTCGGCGGCGGCGAATAGCATAGTCGTCCGGAGCGCAGGTGAACCACACGTTCGCTGTAGTGCCGCGCGAGGTTCGCGGGGCTCAGCAATGCATCGCTGATCAGTACATCGACTGCCTGCGTGCCCGTGCTGTGAAAATAGTCGAGCCAGTGTACCTGCACCGGCGCGGGCCGCCTGGCGAGCACATGCAACCGGTTGCCGGGGCTGTGGCCACTCAACTGCACGAGCACGTCGATTCGGTCGGCGCGAATCTGCGCGCACAAGTCGGAGTCGTCGAGGTCGTCGACACGCCGCCATTCGTCCGCTGCCGCGCGCCAATCGGCGCTGTCCTGGGCTTCGACGCCGCCGGAATCATAGAGAACTTGCGTCATCGAGAAGCGCTCGAACTTGCGCAGCGGCGCGAGGAAGAAACCGCTGAGCAGACCGGGAAAGAATCGCGGCGACAGCCAGCCTATGCGCAGCGGGCGATCCGCATCCGCGTGCGGTCGCGGCGGTGCATCGCGCACCGACGACACGTGGCGCCTCGCCCAGTCCCGATGGGCCGCCGCGATCGCGTCGGCCGTCTGCACGGGATCATGCTGCATCGCGATCAGGTAGGCGCTCCCAGCGAACGGGTCATCCGGCACCGATTCGACGACGTGCCGATAGTCGGCCAGGGCAGCTTGCGCCTCGCCGCGTCCGCCGGCGATGCTCGCGCGCAATATGCGCGCGCCGCGATGCCACGGCGCGATCCGCAACAGTGCGTCCGCCTCGACCAACGCCTCATTCGTCTGCCCGCGATGTTCGAGCAGCGCGGCCGCACCGTAGCGCGTCTCGAGCGCGTGCCGTTCGCGCACCTCGTCGTCCCCGGGGAGTTCTCGTCGCAGTTGACTAAGCACCGCGAACGCGGGGCCGGCCATGCCGTGCTGTTCGAGTTCCAGCGCCGTGCGCAGCGCGAGACTGCGATCGGCGGTGAGCTCTGGCAGAGGACTTCGCACACGCTTCGAGATGCCTTGCACCTGCGAGAATACGGCTGCCGCGGAGAACCACGCGAGCAGCGCGCGCGCATGCGTCGGGCGCAACGCGCTGGCGCGCGCGAAGGCCGACGTAGCGGCCGGATCGGCCAACCCTTTGCGCGCCAGGCCGAGATTGAACCAGGCGCCAAACGACTCGGGATCGAGCAGCGCTGCCTGGTACGCATCGCGCTCGGCGTCCGCATGATTCGCGGCAGCGAGGTGGACCGACGCGCGATTGGCGAGGATGGCCGGCTGCGCCGGGGCGATGCGCAGCGCCTCGTTGAGCAAGGCGAAAGCGCGCGCAGCGTCTGCCTGCTGATGATGCAGCATTCCGAGCATGTGCAGGCTGTCGACGTGCTGGGGGTCGATGCGCAACGCTTCGGCGTATGCGTCGCCTGCTGCGGCGACATCGTCGCGCCGATGGGCGTCGAGCGCCCGCGTGAACGCTTCGCGCAGCCTGATCGCCTGCTCATCGTGCGTCGAGATGTTCACGCCCCTACTCGATGCCGCTAGAGGTTGAACCGCGCCGGCGAAAACGGCACCGCGTCGAGCGCGGTTTCGCCACCGGACAGCAACTGCGAGACCAGTTCTCCGGTCACCGTCGACATCGTCACGCCGAGCATGCCGTGGCCGGTCGCGAGCATGAGGTTCTTCCAGCGTGCCGAGCGGCCGAGGATCGGCAGGTCGTCGTAGGTCATCGGCCTCCACCCGTACCATTCCTCGATGACGGCGGGACCCTCGGGCTCGATCAGGTACTCGGCTGCGCCGCGGCGCAGGGCGTCCAGGCGCTTGCGATTGAGGCGCGTGTCGTAACCGGCGAATTCCATCGTGCTGCCGAGTCGATAGCCCGACTCCCAGGAGGTGACGCAGACGCTGCGCTCCTTGAGCGTCAGCGGGATGCGCGGCACGCGCTGCGGCAGCGAGTAGGTGATCGAGTAGCCCTTGCCGGGCTGGATCGGCAGTCGCAGGCCGAGCTGCGTTGCGAGGATCGGCGACCACGCGCCAACCGCCATCACGACCTCGTCGGAAGTCTGTTCGCCGCGATCGGTGAGCACGCCGGCGATGCGACCGCGATCGGTGCGGAAGCCGGTCACGCAGGTCTGTTCGCTGATCACGCCGCCGAGCGCGGTGACGACGCGCGCGAGTTCGGCCGCGTAGCGGTCGGGCCGCAGGCGCGCGTCGCCCGGATTGAAGTAGCCGCCGACGATCGAGTCGTTGAGCGCCGGTTCCATCTCGCGGCAGCGCGCGGCGGATATCCGCTCCATGCGCAATCCGAGTTCGGCGAGCGTGCGCGGCAGACCACCGTCTGCCTCGAACGCGCGCTCGTCGCGGTAGGCGTGTAACGTGCCGCTCTCCTCAAATTCGCAGTCGAGCTTCTCGTTACGCACGAGCGCGCCGAGCAGCTCTCGCGAGCGAATCAGCAGAGGCGCCTTGATCGCCGATACGCGGCGGCATTCGCGCTCGTTGCAGCGCCATGCGAACTGGATCATCCATTCGAGCATTTCGAAATCGAAACGCGGCGCGACGCGGAACGGCGCGTCGGGCGTGAACATCCACTTCAGCGCCTTGGCGATCATGCCTGGCTGCGCGAGCGGCGGCGCGTGGCTCGGCGTGATCGTGCCGCAGTTGCCGTGCGATGCCCCGCTCGCGAGCGTGCTCTGCTCGATCACGCTGACGCCGCGTCCGGCCTTGAGCAGGTAGTAGGCGCATGCGAGCCCGACGACACCGCCGCCGATGATGAGCACGTCGGATTTGCGCCCGTAGGCCATCGCTAGCGCGAGCGTCCAGACGCGGGCGCCCGCGCCGACGTCCCTGCGTGGCACGCGTGCGCCGTCGAGCGGTAAGTTCGGTTGCAAGCCACCACGATACCCCCCTGAAAACCGTCTACGGAGTCGCGCCGGGCCCGCGCACGAACTGGCCAGGCTTCGCGCCGGTGTGCTCGCCGTCGCGCAGCACCTGCGTGCCGTTGACGAACACGTCGCGCATACCGGTCGCATACTGCTGCGGCTTGTCGAATGTCGCATGGTCGGAGATCGTCGCGGGATCAAACACCACGACGTCGGCGAAATACCCCTGCTTTAGCTCGCCGCGCGCGCGCAACTTGAGATTGTGCGCGGGCAGGCCCGACAGCCGGTGGATCGCGTCCTCGAGCGTCGCGACCTTCTCCTCGCGCACGTACTTGCCGAGCACGCGCGCGAAATTGCCATAGGCGCGCGGATGCGGCTGCGAGAGCAGGAACACGCCCTCCGGCGCGTACGAGCCCTCGTCGGAATCGAACGTCATCCATGGTAGTGCGAAGGCCTGGCGCACGTTTTCCTCGGACATGAGGAAATACACGGTGCCGACGCGACTGTCGTCCTCGACCACGAGCTCGATCGCGGTCTCTGCGGGCGACTTGCCGCGCAGCTTGGCGACCTCGGCGAGCGTCTTGCCGGTCAGTGGCTTGAGCGCGGGGTTCTTGAACGAGACCAACAGGACGTTTTCCGGCTTGCCGGCATCCAGCAGCAGGTTCTCCCACTTGTTGCCGGGCGTCTGCATCTCCGCGACGACGCGCGCCCGGATAACCGGATCGCGCAGGCGCTTGATCCATTCCTCGAGGCCGCCCTCCTGCACCCATGGCGGCATCGCCGCGTCGAGTCCGGTCGCACCGGCCGTGTATGTATACATGTTGGCCGAGATGTCGAGTCCACGCGCACGCGCCTGTTCGATCTTCGCGATCGCCTGCGATTGCTTGGGCCAGTTGCCCTTGCCCGACGCCTTAAAATGATAGAGCTCGCCGTGCACGCCCGCCGATGCGGCGATATCGATCAGTTCGTCGATGCTCTCGAGCAGGCGCGCGCCCTCGCTACGGATGTGCGAGATGTAGCCGCCCCCGGATTCGCCGGCCGCCTTGACGATCGCCTTGAGTTCGTCGGTCTTGGCATAGAACGCCGGCGCGTACATCAGTGCCGAACCGATGCCCATGGCGCCCTCGTGCATCGCCTGGCGCGCGAGGTCCTGCATGCGCGCGAGTTCTTCGGCAGTCGGCGCGCGGTCTGCGTAGCCGACCTCATGGATGCGCAGCGTCGTCGCGCCGACGAACGAAGCGATGTTCGGCGAGATGCCGTGGCGAACCAGCGTTTCGAGTCCCTCGCCGAAGCCGAGCCAGGTGACCGGATACTTGAGGTCGCCCTGCTGCTTCTGCGCCTCGTCGCGCATCGCAGGAGTGAGCGGTCCCAGCGATTCGCCTTCGCCGAACACCTCCAACGTGACGCCCTGCTTGATGTCGGACATCGAGCGGCCATCGACGAACAGCGTGTCGGGTGCCCACGACAGCATGTTGATGAACCCGGGAGCGACGGCCAGGCCACGCGCTTCGATCTCGCGTTGCGCATGCGCGCGACCTAGATCGCCGATCGCGGCGATCCTCTGCCCGCTGATCGCGACGTCGGCCACCACGGGCGCATTGCCGCTGCCGTCGTAGAGGGTGCCGTGGCGGATGATGACATCGTAGCTCGCGGCGGGCCGGGTCTGCGGCGCGCACGCGCCGAGAGCCAGCATCGCGATGCCGACGACGATAATGCGCTTGTCCAACATGCTGCCCCCTTTTAAAACGTGTTCGCGACGACCGCGGCCAACGTCAGCAACCGCGGCTCCAACTCATCCTCGGGCCGCTACGGCGAAACGCCGCACCCGCGCCGGCGTACCGCCTTCAATGGTGGTGGCCGCCCGCGCCATGCGCGTGGCCGTGCTCGATTTCCTCGCTGCTCGCGTCGCGAACGTCGGTGACCTCGATGTCGAAATTCAGCGCCTTGCCTGCCAGCGGATGGTTGAGATCCACGTCTACCACACTCGAGCCGACCTTGAGCACGACGACCGGGCGATGTCCCTGCTCGGTACTCAGCACGGTGCTCATGCCGGGCTTGAGCTGATCTGCGTTGCGGAAGTATTTCTTCGGGACGCGCTGCGTGAAGTCCTCGCGGCGCGCGCCGTATGCCTCCTCGGCCGGCACGACGACGTCGAATCGATCGCCTGCTTCGTGGCCTTCGAGCGCCTGCTCGAGGCCGCGGATGATCGTGCCGTGGCCGAACAGCACGGTCAGCGGCTCGGCTTCGCGCGAGGAGTCGATCGTTTCCTTGTCTTCGCCTGTGAGGTGGTAGTGAAAGGTGACGACCTTGTTCTTTTCCGCTTTCATTGCCTTTCGGTTGCCTGTGGGTGTGCCGGGAAGCAAAGTATAAGAGATGTCCCCGCTCGCGCGCCCTCGCGATTGACAGCGCGGCGCATTTGCCCGACCTTGCGGTAGATGCGCCCCGCCCGCCTCGCCGTCCTCGCGACGTTGCTGCTCGCGGCCTGTTCGGGCCCGCAGCCCCGACGCGCGCTGGCGCCGCGCTATTCGCCGTCCGCGCACCCCGGCAGCGCGAGTGCGAACGACATCCTGTTTCGCGCGATCGGTCTCGTCGGCACGCCCTACCGCTGGGGCGGCAACACGCCCGACAGCGGCTTCGATTGCAGCGGACTCATCGACTACGTGTTTCGCGAGATTGCGGGCGTCGCGCTGCCGCGCATGGTGCAGGACATCTATGCGGTCGACCTCGCAAGCGTCGCCTTGGAACGCCTGCAGGGCGGCGATCTCGTCTTCTTCCATACGTTCGGCGACGGCCCCAGCCATATCGGCATCTACGTCGGCCAGGGGCGCTTTGTGCACGCGCCGAACGAAGGCGGCACGGTGCGCCTGGATTTCCTCAACAATCCCTATTGGACCAAGCACTACGTCGGCGCCAAGCGCGTCCCGCTCTGACCGCGTGGGCAGCAAGCTCCGCGCTATCCCTCAGCTACCCGCGCGGCGCGCCTTGTCTGGGTCTGGACGCAGCCGGTCGCGCTTGCGCGCGAGGCGCAGCGCATATTCGAGGCGCAGGACGGGATCGCTCGGCGGGGGCCCCGATGCCTCGCGAAAGCGGCGGAATCGCGCGTAGGCACGCAGCGCGGGCTTGAGCTTGCGCAACGCAATCTCGATCATGATCGCGTCGTCGAGCAGCCCGATGACCTCGGTATCGTCGGGAATCAGGTCCTCGGGATCGCTGAAGTAGACGAGCGCGGCGAGTACCTCGAGGCGCTCCGTGCGCGGCAGCTGCCAGGCCTCGTCCTCGAGCATCGCGATCAGCGTCTGCACGCTGCCGATGCGCTTGCGCACGTAGCCCGGCGCCCTCGCGAGCGGCAGCGAGTCGAGCGCATGCTTGGCCGCGTCAAGGATGTCCGTCTCCTCGGCGGTCTGCGCGATGCGACGCGAGCGGTCGAGCGCGCGGCTGAACCGTTCGACGTCCGCCACTTCAAGTTCGATCGTGATGCGCATGGCCGCTGCAATGGGGAAAACCGCGCAAGAGTAGCCGCTTTTACGCCGTCGGAGTTTGCCCGCGTTCAGATTTTTCCTTGCCGCAGCGTCGCTTGGACCGTATACTTCACCCAGTTACTGCGTCGCACCTCCGTTTTTTCCCCTCGGTCGATTGTCCAGCGCGCCATCCGGCACGCCGCATTCGATCTGCACCACTTCGGTCACGACGCCCATTCAGCCCCCGCTTTTACTTTGGCGCGGAGCTGCTTTTCACCGCGGCGCGGTTCATCGGGAACGCCAGGTTTTTCAAGTCACGCCCCCTCGTTGGGGCGTGCGTCTGCGCCTGTGCGCGCGGATTCAACGGAGTAATTGCAACATGTCTTTCGACACCCTCGGACTTTCGTCCACCCTTTTGCGTGCGCTGACCGAACAGGGCTACGACACGCCGACCCCGATCCAGGAACAGGCGATCCCGGTCGCGCTGTCCGGACGCGACCTTCTCGCGGGCGCGCAGACCGGCACCGGCAAGACCGCCGCGTTCGCGCTGCCGCTGCTCGAGCGCCTGTTCCCGAATGGCCAGAACACGCCGCTGCCCGGCAAGCGCAAGCCGCGCGCGCTGATCCTCGCCCCGACGCGCGAGCTCGCGGCGCAGGTGCATGAGAGCATCCGCACCTATGGCAAGCACGTGCGCATGCACTCGGCGATGATCTTCGGCGGCGTCGGCATGGGCCCGCAGGTCGACGCGCTGCGTCGCGGCGTCGACATCCTCGTCGCCACGCCGGGGCGCCTGCTCGATCACATGGATCGCCGTACGGCAGACCTGTCCGGCATCGAGATCCTCGTCCTCGACGAGGCCGACCGCATGCTCGACATGGGCTTCCTGCCCGCGATGAAGCGCATCCTCGCGGTGCTGCCGAAGCAGAACCGCCAGACACTGCTGTTCTCTGCAACTTTCGCCGACGAGATCAAGCGCCTCGCGAACGAGTTCATGCGCGAGCCGGTCGAGATCCAGGTCGCCGCGCGCAACGCGGTCGCGGCAGGCGTCACCCACCTCGTCCATCCCGTGGACGCGTCGCGCAAGCGCGACCTGCTGCTGCACATCATGGCGCAGGACAGCCGACGCCAGACGCTCGTGTTCAGCCGTACCAAGCACGGCGCGGACAAGCTCGCCACGTTCCTCGAGAAGTCCGGGCTGCGCACCGCGGCGATCCACGGCAACAAGAGCCAGGGCGCACGCACGCGGGCGCTCGCGGAGTTCAAGAACGGCAAGGTGACGGTGCTCGTCGCGACCGACATCGCCGCACGCGGCCTCGACATCGACCAGCTGCCGGCCGTCATCAACTTCGACCTGCCGATGGTCGCCGAGGACTACGTCCACCGCATCGGTCGCACCGGCCGCGCCGGCTCGGAAGGCCTCGCGATCTCGCTCGTCACGCGCGAAGAGTCGCGCCTGCTGCGCGACATCCGCCGCATGCTCAAGCAAGAAATCGCGATCGAGGACGTCGCGGGTTTCGAGCCGCACGAGAAGATCCAGCTCGAGGGCAACATGGGCAGTGCACCGCGTCCCGGCGCTCGCAACAGCGCCCCGCGCAATCCCAACCACGCGCGCCGCCCGCACGCGAACGGCCCGAAGAAGCCGCACGCCGCCGCGAACAAGCAGCCGCGCCAGTGGCGCGACCAGCGCGACTCGCGCAAGGCATAGCCGCAGCACCACCAACGCGCCCCCGGAGTTTTCCGGGGGCGTTTTTTTGCGCGTGTTTTCTAGTGGCGCGCGCCGATGCGCGCCGGCACCTCGAGCGCCGAAACGACACCCTCGAGGCGCGGCCCGAGATAGCAGTGCGTGCCGCAGGCGACGAGGCCCGCGCGTGCGAATGACGACAGATACCAGGACGGCGAGCGCGCGATGTAGCCGTGCTTGTCGCCATCCGGTGCGTCGCTCGAGGTGAACAGCTCGAGAAACGCGATGCCATCGAGCATCTCGGCGATGCCCGCGAGCCCACGACGCAACTCAGCCGACGGCACGTAGTGGATGACATCCGCACAGACGATCAGGTCGAACCCGTGCGCGAAGCGCAATTCCCCGAGCTGGCCGAACGTCGCGAGGCGCAGGTTGCGCGCGCGCCCGTAACGCGCTATCGCATACTCGCTGCCGTCGAATCCCATGTATTCGACGCGCGGCCGCAGCTTCTTGAGCGGCGCCCGCCAGACGCCCTCGCCGCAGCCGACGTCGAGCACGCTGCGCACCTCGCGGCCGAGGTAATACTCCGCCACGCCGACCGCGAGTGCGACCTTGCGCGCGAGCAGCGCGCGCGGATTCACCGCATTGCGCGAGTCGCGATACCAGCGGTCGAAGTATTCGCGATCGTAGACCTTCGGCTGCGATCGGCTTTGCTTGCCGACGAGATTCATCTTTGGCGCCACGAAATTGTCCTGCCGCGGGGAGGCGCAACTTCCCACGCCGGGCTCTCGCCCGTCAACCGCGCGCGTGCTCGCGCGATCCCTCAACGCAGCGAATTGTTGATCTTCACGAGATTGGCCGCGCCTGGGCTGAGTTCGGCGGCACCAAGCCGGTTGATCGGCACCTCGGTCGTGTTGAAGTGCTCGTGCAGGTCGTGCGCGTCGGGGTCGACGTAGAGCAGGCCGGTCACGACCTCGCCTTTGGCCTGACGTTCGTGCACGTAGTTCATCGCGGCGACGCGATTGTTCGGGTTGAAGTTGGCGTTGAGCTTGCGCAGGCGCACGATGCTGCCGTCGTGCTGGGTGACGTCGATGATCTCACCCTCGGCGTAGTCGACGGTGATCTCGTCGCGCACGTCGATGAAGTCGAGTCGGTTCACCGCCTCGTTGTGCTCGCGCACGTACTCGTAGCTCTTCGTGCTGCCCGGATGGTTGTTGAACGCGACGCACGGGCTGATCACGTCGAGGAACGCGGCACCCTTGTGCGCGATCGCGGCCTTGATCAGCGGCACGAGCTGATTCTTGTCGCCAGAGAAGCTGCGCGCGACGAACGTCGCGCCGAGCTGCATCGCGAGGCCGACGAGGTCGAGCGGGCTGTCTGTATTGACCACGCCCTTCTTCGACTTCGAGCCCTGGTCGGCGGTCGCCGAGAACTGGCCCTTCGTCAGGCCGTAGACGCCGTTG
>JBDTYX010000310.1:0-3300 GCA_040005435.1 Rudaea sp.
TGCGCGAAGGCCAGAGCGCGCTGTTGCTGCAGTTCGGCAGCATCCAGGGCGACAGTGCGGTCGGCGGCTCCGATTTCCGCCCCGGGCTGCACTTCAAGATTCCGTTCGTGCAACAGGTGATCACGTTCGACCGGCGCATGCTCAACCTCGAGGCCGAGCAGCAGCGTTACTACGATTCAGGCAAGAATCCGGTCAACGTCGACTTCTTCGTGAAGTGGCAGATCGAGGATGCCGGCGCGTACTACCGGGCCTTCGGCGCGGATGCGCTGCAGACGGTCGCAAACACCCGTCTCCTGCCAATCATCAAGGATCCGCTGCAGTTCGAGTTTCGTTCGCATGCACTCGGCGACCTCGTTGCGAGCGCGCGCGAAGACATCACCTCGCGCGTGCGCGAGCAGGCCAATAAGGCTGCGAAGGCGCTCGGCATCCACGTCGTCGACGTGCGCATCAAGCGCATCGAGTTCACGGCCGAAGTGCTCGACTCGGTCTACAAGCGCATGAGCGCGGAGCGCGTGCGCCTCGCCAACGAATTGCGCTCGACCGGCAGCGAGGCCGCGGCGAAGATCAAGGCCGACGCCGATCGCCAGGTCCAGGTGATCAAGGCGGAGGCCGACCGCGACGCGCAGACCACGCGCGGCGAAGGCGACGCGAAGGCGACCGAGCTGTATGCGGCTGCATACAGCAAGAATCCCGAGTTCTACGCGTTCTATCGCACGCTCGATGCCTATCGCAACGTGTTCGGCAGTGGCGACGTGATCGTGCTCGACCAGAAGTCTGAATTCATGCGCTACTTCGGCGAGGCGAAGGGCGACGGCAAGTGAGGCGAGCCGATCCGCAGCGCACATGATGGCCGCGGCAGCGTGCCTCGCGCTCGTGCGCGAGGGATTGTCCCTGTTCGCGCCACAGCGAAGGCAAGGCAACGCATGACAGAGCGGATGCGACAGCTAGGATTCGCGTCATCTGCGTGTCATTGACGGCGTGATGATCGGCACCGGCATATTGGATCTGAAACACGTGAACTGAAGTGGGCAGCTCATTGCGACTACGCACGCTGGCGACGCTCGCCGCGCTATTTTCGATTCCCGCGTGTAAATGGACAAGTAGGTAGTCTCCGACCTCGCCGTGCAAATGCATACACTTTGAAAAGAGAGATTGAAATGGGCAAGTCAGTCGTAATTCTCGGCGCGCAATGGGGAGACGAGGGCAAGGGCAAGATCGTCGACCTGCTGACCGAACGCGTGAGCGCGGTCGCGCGCTTCCAGGGCGGCCACAACGCCGGACACACGCTCGTGATCAAGGGCAAGAAGACCGTCCTGCACCTGATTCCGTCGGGCATCCTGCGCGAGGGCACGCTATGCCTGATCGGCAACGGCGTCGTGTTGTCGCCGGCCGCGCTCAAGACCGAGATCGACGAACTCGAGGCCAACGGCGTCGAAGTGCGCTCGCGACTGAAGATCAGTCCGGCGACCCCGCTGATCATGCCGTATCACATCGCGGTCGATCAGGCGCGCGAGAAGGCTGCCGGCAAGTCCGCGATCGGTACGACCGGACGCGGCATCGGCCCCGCATACGAGGACAAGGTCGCGCGCCGCAGCGTGCGTGTCGCAGACCTGATGTATCCACGCGAGCTGCCTGAAAAGATTCGCAGCGCGGTCGAGTATCACAACTTCGTGCTTGAGCACTGGCTCAAGGCCGCGACCGTCGACTATCAGAAGACGCTCGACGAGGCGCTCGCGTTCAGCGAATACCTGCGGCCGATGATCGACGACGTCGCGACACTACTCTACGACGCGCGTCGTCGCGGAGAGAACATCCTCTACGAAGGCGCGCAGGGCGCGTTGCTCGACATCGACCACGGCACCTATCCCTACGTCACTTCTTCGAACACGACCGTCGGTGGCGCGCTCGCGGGCACCGGCGTCGGCGCCTGCGACATCGACTACGTCTTGGGCATTTGCAAGGCGTACGCGACGCGCGTGGGTGGCGGTCCCTTCCCGACCGAGCTCAACGACGAGATGGGCGAACGCCTGCGCAAGGTCGGCAACGAATTCGGCGCGAGCACCGGCCGCCCGCGGCGCTGCGGCTGGATCGACCTGGTGGCACTCAAGCGCGCGACGCAGATCAACGCGATCAACGGCCTCGCGATCACAAAACTCGACGTCCTCGACGGCCTTCCGAGCGTCAAGGTTTGCATCGCCTACGAATATCGCGGCAAGCGCCGCGAACTCGCCCCACTCGACGCCGATGGCTGGGACGAATGCAAGCCGGTGTACCTCGAGTTTCCGGGCTGGGACGAGCCGACCTCGGGCGTGCGCGACTGGAACAAGCTGCCCGCCGCGGCGCGCGCCTACCTGCGTGCGGTCGAAGAGCTGTCGGGCTGCCACCTCGCGCTCGTGGCGACCGGCGCCGATCGCGACGACACGATCGTGCTGCGCGACCCGTTCGCCTAAGGCGAGTCCACGGCGCGGAAGAAATACGACTCACCGCGACACGCGCGAGCGCCGGCTTCCCCGACGGTGGCGTCGCCCCGGTCCGCTGCAGCGACTTGGCGATCGCGCCGCCGGAAACATTGCGCTTCGTCTGCGTGATGTCGGTCAATTGCGATTGCGCGACCACGCCGAACGCGATCAGCAGGCTCGCAGCGAGCATTCGCTGGCCTGGGTTCGCCGATTTCTGAGGCGCACGGAGCAGCGCGCGGCAACGAGAAGGCACGGATGTTTTCGACGGGGCCTCAGCGCTTGCTGAAGCCTCCGCCCGCGTGCCTTCCCCTGGCGACGCAAACCAATGCGCGTGGCCATCGCGGGTTGTCGTCGCCTGATCGAAAGCTGCTGGGTTCGGCTCAGGCTCCAGAACAGCCGGCTTCCATGCACATCGCGAGGGCATCGACGGCGCTGATCTTGGTCGCCGCGCCGGCGTGTGGCTGCTTCGCAGTGGTCTCCACGCGCGGGAGCTGAATTGGATCCGCGGCGACTTCGGGCACTCGTTTGTCCGCGTTCCAGTCGTTTGCAAAGATTTTCTGTACGAGAGTCATGGGTTTCCTTTGGATGAATGCGGCGCAAGGCGATCCCTCCGATGGCATCGGAGTGGGCGACGACCGGACAGGCAGGCGTGATGCCTGTTCGATTGGTAGAGACATCGAAAACTGCAGGATTGCGACGTGGACACAAGCAACGCCCTTTCTGTCGAAGAGCTACGCAATCCGGGGATGCGAGCCCTCACCGAAATATTCCGCTTTGGCACGAGGCGATTACACGCGCTACGAATGGCGTCGATCCCAAACCCGTGCAAATCGTTTCTGCC
>JBDTYX010000311.1:0-3299 GCA_040005435.1 Rudaea sp.
GCAGGTTGGAGATCTGCACGCCGAACAGCGGGCCCGCGGGCGCGGTCGCATCGCCGGGTTCGAAATGCTCCTGCGCGATCTGGCCTGCCGTGCGCGAAGTGAATGCGTTGCCCTCGGACGAGAAGTAGACGGCCGTGATGCCCTTGGATATCGCGCCGAGTTCGGGCGGCACGTCGAGCCCTTCGAGGCCGCCCGTGATCGGACGATTGCCCTGGATACGCACCGTGACCGGCGCGCCCGCCATGCGAAACACCGCGAGCACGTTGCCGACCCGGTCCATCACGGCGATGACCGCGGGCTTGCCCTGTGCCTGCGCCTCGTTGACGGCCTGGGCGATGACCGTCTGCACGTCTGCCTGGGTCAGGAACGAGGAAGCATTGGCGCAGAATCCGCTGCAGCCCGAGTCGGGCGTGGATTGCGGGGGCGGCGGCGATGTGCCGGCTGAACTGCCGGAATTGCTGCCGCCGCTGCACGCGGCCAGCGTGAGAGTCGTGGCAAGGATGAGCCAGCCCAGTCGTGCATTCCCCATCGCCTCGTCTCCCCGAACGCGAATCGAATGTCGCAATGTGCATTGCAGCATGCCTCGCATCGCGGACGGCACGCATCGATTTCATCTACCGGCCGATGATAACCCAAAGCGCGATTAAACTGGGACGCCCGGCGAGCGCGCCGCGTGGGGGACTAAACGTTATCTTGCTGATCCGGCTGCCTAAACTGTGCTTGCGCGCGCGGTTGCTGGTCCGTGCGGTGCGGTATGCTTCGCACACAGGGGAAAACCACGCATGTTCAAACAACAGTTCCAGCGGCGATACCGTTGGCCGCTGGCAGTCATTTTGTGCCTTGGCGGAGCGGCCGCGATTGCCGCGGATCCGCCACCTCCGGCGCCCGCGGCCGAGCTGCGACCGTCGGCAGCCGCGTTCGACACGTTGTTCCGACGCCTCGACATCGGCGAGCTGATCGTCGTCGGCAATCAGCGCCAGAAGGGTTATGTCGCCGAGCTGCAACGTCTCGTTCCGCCCGGGGATGCGCATCGACAGCGCCTGCTCGACGCGGCGCACTGTTCGTTCGACTTTGTGGACGCGATCGCGCAGGGCGCCGCATTCGCCGAAGAGAAGCTCGCCGGCGCACTGGCAAGCGGCGACTCCGAAGCCATCGCGCGTTTGTACTACTGTCGCGGCGGCTACAAGGAGAGCCTCGCGACGCCGCTCGACGCGATCGCGGACTACGACAAGGGCATCGAACTCGCCCGCAAGATCGAAAACGCTCCTCTCGCCGCACAGGGGTTGGCGTATCGGGGCAGCGTCAATTCCGTGCTCGGCTTCCATGGCAAGGCGCTGGCCGATCTTCTTTCGGCGCAGCGCGCGTTCGTGCTGAATGAGGCGCCCGAGGCGGCTCATCAGACGTTCCAGAGCATCGGCACCGCATACCGTCGCCTCGGCTATCTCGACAAGGCACGCGAGTACCTCTCGCAGAGCATCGACTACGAGCAGACCGTCGGCGACCGCGAAACGCTTTTCTCGAGCACGCTGCAACTCGGCTTTACCGAGGAGGAATCGGGAAATTACGCGAAGGCGCTGCAGTTCGACGAGCGGGCGATCGAGATTGGGCAGGCGAGCCATACCCGGGGCATCGAGGCGCCGGCGCAGATCGCGGCAGCCTCCACGCTGATCGAGTTGCGCCGCTTCGACGAGGCGCTGGAGTTCGTCGATCGCGCCGAAGCCGCGATGGCGACGATCGGCGACAGCAGCGCGCGAGGCATGATCGCGTTCGAACGCGGCAGGGCGCGCGCGGGACTTGGCCAGCACGTGCAGGCGATCGACGCGTTCGCGCGCGCCGAGACCGCGTCCGACTTCAAGGACAACCGGCGCTATCTCGAACTGCTGTTCGCGGCTCGCGCCGCGAGCTTCGAGGCACTCGGCCGCGTACCCGCAGCGCTGCAGGACATGAAGCGCTATATCGCCGTGCACGACGAAGTCATGCGCCAGCGCGCCGACCAGCAGGCGCAGATGCTGCGCGAGCAATTCGACGCGGATCGCAGCAACCTCGAGAACGCCAGGCTCAAGGCGGAGCAGGCGCTCACCGATCGCCAGGTCGAGGCGCTTCAACGCGAGCGCGGCTGGCAGAAACTCGCGCTGGGCCTGCTCGCGGTTCTGATCGGGCTGCTATCGCTGTTGACCCTGCGCCAGTTGGCCCGACTGCGCATCTGGAAGCGCATGGCCTCGATGGACGCGCTCACCGGCGTCGGCAACCGGCGCGCGATCGACCTGTTCGGCAAGCGGGCGTTCGAACGCTGCAGAACGCAGCGCGAAGCGTTGTCTATCCTCGTCATCGACATCGATCTGTTCAAGCGCATCAACGATCGCCACGGCCATCCCGTCGGCGACCGCGCGTTGATGCAGATCGCGCAGGCCGTGCAGGACATGCTGCGTGCGGGCGACCTGCTCGGCCGCGTCGGTGGCGAGGAGTTCGTCGCGGTGCTGCCGGGGACGAGCCACGCACGCGCCATCGAGATTGCCGAACGCCTGCGTGCCGGCATCGAACACCTGCGCTTTTCGGATCTGCCGGAGGGCCTGCACGCGACGATCAGCATCGGCGTTGCCGACCTGCGCGCGCAGGACGACAGCATCGCGGACGTCGAAAAGCGCGCGGACGATGCGCTCTATCGCGCGAAGACCGAGGGACGCAACCGCGTGTTCGCGGCTGAGCCGGAGCAGATCGCCGCGGCAACCGATCGTCGCGTGAACGTCGGCATCGCCGCATCCCGCTGAGCGCGCGGACGCTGGCGGCAGCGCAGTGGGTGAGGCCGATCGCGACAAGCCACCCTCACCCGAAGGCGCTGCGCGGCTTCGACCTCTCCCGCGAGCGTGAGAGGTGATCTGAGATTCCGTGACGCCCATGTGCACCACTACGAACGCACTGGAATGCCTTTTTCCGCAGGGCGGGAGGTGAGGTGATCTGAGATTCCGTGATGCCCACGTGCGCGGCTGCGAACGAACTGGAAGTGCCTTCTCCCGCAGCGCGGGAGACGGTGGCGCAAAGCGCCGCATTAGAGTGGTGAAGGCGAGGCGGAATGCCGGTTGCAACACGCCCGAGTAGCCGCGGAAGAACGTCAACGCGATCACCTGGTCGAATCCGCGGCCAGCCCAGTAGCCGTCACCGTCGCCCGAATTGATTAGGCGCGGACTACGCGGCATCCGCGAAGCTGTTGCACGGTGGAGTCTCGCTACTCGTCAGACTGATGCGCCTCAGTGAAAATCGCGCGAGGCGAAGCGGAAGTCCGGCAGCAGCGCGCTGAAGTC
>JBDTYX010000312.1:0-3279 GCA_040005435.1 Rudaea sp.
AACTGCCCGGACCTGCGCAACACGCGCGTCGCGGACCTCGTCGGCGAGCTGCTCGGCTTCGATGCGGAGGTCGACATCCACGACCCGCGCGTCGATGCGGCCGAGGCACAGCGCGAATACGGGTTCGAGATGCTGCCCAAGCTCGGCGCGAAGCACTACGACGCGGTGATCCTCGCGGTCGCGCACGACGACCTCGTCGCGCTCGGTGCGAGCGGCATCCGCGCGTTGTGCAAGCCAGGTGGCGTGCTGTTCGACGTCAAG
Source organism: Rudaea sp. (assembly GCA_040005435.1). Taxonomy (GTDB): domain Bacteria; phylum Pseudomonadota; class Gammaproteobacteria; order Xanthomonadales; family Rhodanobacteraceae; genus Rudaea. The sequence goes on from JBDTYX010000312.1 coordinate 262, forward strand.
CACGTGCTGCCCAAGGACGCGGTGGACGACCGCCTGTGACGAAGGAATCCGAATGCGTGTACTGGTGACGGGTGCGGCAGGCTTCATCGGCTCGGCATTGAGCGCGCGCTTGCTCGCGCGCGGCGACGAGGTCTTCGGCTTCGACAACCTCAACGACTACTACGACGTGAGCCTAAAGGAGGCCCGCCTCGCGCGGCTGACGCCACATGCGCGCTTCCGCTTCAGCAAGGGTTCGTTGCAGGATCGCGACGCGGTCGATCGTGCGTTCGCAGAATTCGCGCCGCAGCGCGTCGTCAATCTCGCCGCGCAGGCGGGCGTGCGCTATTCGATCGAGAACCCGCGCTCGTACATCGACAGCAACCTTGTCGGCTTCATCAACATCCTCGAAGGCTGCCGCCACAACGCGGTCGAGCACCTTGTATATGCCTCGTCGAGCTCGGTCTACGGCTCCAACCGCAAACTGCCATTCTCGGTGCGCGATGCGGTCGATCACCCGGTAAGCCTGTATGCGGCGACGAAGAAGGCAAACGAGCTGATGGCGCATACCTACAGCCATCTGTATGGACTGCCGACGACCGGGCTGCGCTTCTTCACCGTTTACGGCCCCTGGGGACGGCCGGACATGGCGCTGTTCCTGTTCACGCGCAAGATTCTCGCGGGCGAGCCGATCGAGGTGTTCAATCACGGCCGCCACACACGCGACTTCACCTATGTCGATGACATCGTCGAGGGCGTGATTCGCACGCTCGATCATCCGCCCGCGGGCGACGCCGCTTTCGACGCATACGCGCCGAATCCCGGCTCTTCCGCGGCTCCTTACCGGGTCTACAACATCGGCAATCATCAGCCGGTCGAACTCGCGAGATATATCGAAATCCTCGAGGCCTGTCTGGGCCGCAAGGCCGAGAAGATCCTGTTGCCGCTACAGCCGGGCGACGTGCCCGACACGTATGCCGACACGGCCGAGCTGATGGCCGACGTCGGTTATTCGCCATCGACGCCGGTCGACGTCGGTATCTCGCGTTTCGTCGATTGGTACCGTTCCTATTACGCTCCCTGACCGCTGCGAGGGCCCCCAAAAAAGCCCAATCGATCACGGTTTTACGGTGGGTTCGCGCACGGTTTTCAAGACTGAACAGTGCATTAACCAAATTTCAACGAAGCCTTTGTTACGGTCGGTGCCGCTAGTCATTTTCCCCAGGGGCTCCCGATGTCATTCCAGCGAATCTTCAGCGTCGCCGCGTGCGCCATCGTCGGTTTCGCGAGTTCGTTGCCTGCCAATGCCCAGTCCCTGACGATACCGATGACGGCAAGCGCCGCCTCGATTGACCAGCACGCCAGTTACCTGCCCGATTATGCCGTTGCGACGAGCGATCCGCGTGACTCGAAGCCGCTCGCCCGCCGCGACACCGATGCGCTGTTTGCGCTCGCGACACCCGCGCTCGACACGCAGATCAGCGCCGAGGTTGCGAGCCAGGTGATCTTCCGTTCGCCGCGCAAGCGCATCGCTGACTTCGCGATGCGTTTCCGCGATGTCCGTTACGTCCGTGGCGGCCACGATCCAAAAACCGGATTCGACTGCTCGGGCTTCACGCACTACGTCTATCTGCAGACCTACGGCCTGAATCTTCCCTACGACGCGCCGAGCCAGTATCGCGACGGCAAGTCGATCGCGCGCAATCGCATGCGCACCGGTGACCTCGTCTTCTTCCAGGTCGGCAAGCACATCACCCACGTTGGCATCTACCTCGAGGACGGCCGCTTCATCCACTCGCCGTCCCCCGGCAAGCGCGTGCGCATCGACAGCCTCGACTCCGCATACTGGGCGATCCGCTTCGCCGGCGCGAAGCGTCCCGAAGTCGTCTCCTGACCTTCGTGCGGTCTGCGCGGGACTGACCCGCTCAAGACCGGCATCTGGATTGCGCCCCAACGCGCTTCCCGCCGATACTGGGTCGTCCTTCCTCCGCGGGCGATCGCATGCGCTTTCTCACGCTGCTCCTCGGTTCCTGCCTGCTGCTCTGCGCGTGCGCGGCTCCGGGCTTACGCGCGCCCGCGGCGGTCCTCGTCGGCGATGCGGCGCATCCTGCCGCGGAGCACTGGTTGCGCACGGAACTCTACTTCGGCCTCGGTCCGGCCGATGATGCCACGGCGGGCGCGAACGAGAAGCGCTGGCGCGATTTCCTCGACCGCGAGATCACGCCGCGCTTCCCCGACGGCCTCAGCGTCTACGACGTCTACGGACAATGGCTCGGAAAAGGCGAATCGTCGATCGAACGCCTGCACTCCAAGGAAGTGATGCTGCTGCATGCGGACACTGCGCAGCATCGTGCCGACATCGATGCGATCCGCGCCGCGTGGAAGCGTGCGACCGGCGATAAGTCGGTGCTGCGCGTGAGCCAGCCCGCCGAGGTCTCGTTCTAGTCATGGCCCAGGCGATTCCGCTGCGCATCTCCGCCGGCGACGTCGACAGCTTCATCGGCCTCGTCATCGACAACCTCTCGGTGCTGGCCTTCCTCGCCGGCGCGCTGATCGGCATCTTCCACTTCCCCGCTGAAATCATCTTCACGAAGATGTTCCCGGGCACGGCGCTTGGCGCGCTGGTCGGCAACTTCGCGTACACGCGCATGGCGCTGAGATCGGGGCGCGCGGATGCTTGCGCGATGCCGCTCGGCATCGACGCGCCGACGACGATCGGCATGGCGCTGCTCGTGCTCGGTCCGGCGTTCCTCGCGTTCAAGCAGCAGGGCATGGACGAGGCCACGGCGGCGACTGCCACCTGGCAGCTCGGCATGGCCGCGATGGTCGTAATGGGCGTGCTCAAGACGGTGCTGTCGTTCTTCGGCGACTGGGTGTTGCGCTACGTGCCGCGCGCGGGCTTGCTCGGCTCGATCGCCGGCATCGCGCTCGTATTGATGGGTTTCTTCCCGCTCATCGACATCCTGCGCGTGCCGGTCGTGGGCCTGACCTGTCTCGGCATCGTGCTCTATGCGCTCGTCGCACACGCGCGCATGCCGTTCG
>JBDTYX010000104.1:0-10989 GCA_040005435.1 Rudaea sp.
CACTGTGCTGCCAGCGGCCGTCGATGCGCGTGTCGTTGTTCTGGTAGTTGTAGTTGGCCGACGGCGCAACCTGGCCGCCTGCGCCGTTGATCTGCGTTTCCTTGCGCACCTTCGAGCTGACCTCGACGCGGTCGCGGTCGGAGAACTCCCAGTCGACCTTGCCGAAGTAGAGGTCCTCGTCGAACGGCTTGCTGCTCGGGCCGAACTGGCTCTGCACGTCGGCCGGCAGGAACACCGAATATGGCTGGCCGTTGTAGGTATTCGACGGCGGATTGGTCGTCGTCGGCGTCGAGAACTGCTTCTTCTCATACGTGAAGAAGTAGTGCAGCTGGTCCTGGATGATCGGACCGCCGACCGCGAAGCCCCACTCCTTGTTCGCCGAGACGGCCTTGTCGCCGCCCGCGGCCTTCTCGGCCGGGGTTTCGGAACGATAGTTCTGGTTCGTGTAGTCGCCGAACACCTCGCCGTGCAGTTCGTTCGTGCCCGACTTCGTCTCGGCCGTGATCGCCGCGCTCGAGATCTGGTCGTATTCGGCCTTGTAGTTCGAGGTGATGACCTTGTACTCGCCGATCGCGAGCTGCGGGAACGGATTGCCCGGGTCGCCGTCGTGGCTCGCACCGGCCTGGCCGCTGACGCCGCCGCCGTGGACGTAGTTTTTCTGGCCGACGCCGTCGATGTAGACGTTGACCTGGCTGCTCGCCTGTGCGCCGCTCTGGATCGAGGTCTTGCCGTTCTGCACCTGGAACACCATGCCGGGCACGGTGTCGGCGAACTCGAGGAAGTTGCGCGTGATCTGCGGGGTCGTCTGGATCTGATGCAGCGAGACGTTCGTGCCGATTTCGGAGGTCTTGACCTCGGTCAGCGTCGTCGCGGTGACGGATACGCCGCCCAACGTCGTCGGTTCGCCACTCGCGGGAGTGCCCGGCGCTGCGGCGAAGTCGAGCTGCGCGGTCGATGCGACGGTCAGCGTTACCGTGCGCTCGGTGCCCGGTCCCGCATCGACCTGGTAGGTGCCGGGCGTCAGGCCGACGAGCGTATAGCTGCCGTCCGCGCCGGTATTGGTGTGGCGCACCGCGCCGGTCGCGACGTTCTTGGCGGTGACCTGCAGGTCTGGCGCGGCCTTGCCGCGCAGCGTGGCATCCGAGCTCTGCGCCCAGCCCATCGCGGGCACGAACGCCGCGGTGATCACCGCGCTGCGGATCAGGGTAGCAAGGATTTTCTTTCTAATGGGCAACGGCTTTCTCATGACTCTCCTCCCGGATAAACGTGCTGAACCGATTGATTCTGTGCTTTATTGGGTCTGTGTTTTTTTGGATCTGTGCCTATTGGATCTGTGCTTGTTGGATCGGTGATTTCCTGGGTGCTGACTTACTTGTTTCAGCGCCGCACGATGCCCGTACGACGACCTGACAATCGAGTGTCTCCTCCCGCGTGTTTTCGCCTTGCGGTTGTTCAATCGCGGCGACGAGGCGCATCAGCGCGTGACGGCCGAGATCGGCGATACGCACGTGCACGGTCGTCAGCGCGGGTTCGACATAGCGCGCGATCGGAATGTCGTCGAAACCGGCGACCGCGATCGCGTCCGGCACCCGTACGCCGGCCTCCGCGAACGCCTGCAGGCAGCCGACCGCCATCATGTCGTTGGCTGCGAACACGGCGCGCGGAAGCTGCTTTCTCGCGAGCAGGTCGAGTCCTGCGCGATAGCCAGACGCCTCGGTGAAATCGCCGGGGATGATGACGGGAGGCACGCTCGCAGCCGATTCGGCCATCGCCGCGCGATAGCCGAGTTCGCGCTGCTGCGCATCGAAGTTGCCGGCCGGCCCCGCGATCAGCGCGACGTCGCGATGCCCGATCGCGAGCAGATGCTGCACCATCGCGCGCGCGCCAGCGAAGTTGTCGACGTTGAAAACGGTGTACGGGCCGCTCTGCACGGGGCTGTTGAGCAGCACGGTCGGAATCGACTCGGGCAGGTTCGCGCGCAGGAAGTCCGCGTCGACGTGCGGCGACAGGATCAGCATGCCGTCGACGCGCCCCTGCATCGCGCGCAGCGCGCTGGCGGCCTCGCTGGCGTCGCCGTGCGACGAGGAAACGAGCAGGTGCAGGCCACGCGCGCGCGCCGCAAGATCGATGCCGCGGATCAGCTCGGAGAAGAACTCGCCATACAGTTCGGGCAGCAGTGCGCCGATCGTCTGGGTGCGACGTGTGATCAGGCTGCGCGCGGCACTGTGCGGCACGTAGCGCAGGCTCGCGGCGATGCCGAGAATGCGCGAACGGGTCTGCTCGGTCACGTTGGCATGCCCGTTGAGCGCACGCGACACCGAAGCCACGGACACCCGTGCCTCGCGCGCCACGTCTCGAATCGTCACGCCCATCCAGCCTCCCGCGAAACGTGATGTAACTCTCTAATTGGATGTTTACATCAATTTAACGGGCGGAATGTAAACGTTTTCATGGGCGATTGCAAAAGCACTGCAACATGGCGCTGCGACTGGGCTTGCGGCATGGCGCGATGGCTTCGCGGATGGGGCCACCTAAGCGGAAGCGCGAACGGGCCGCACCGGGGCCGCCGCAGAGCGACCGGACGCCTCGTCGGCGCCCGTGCTGGCTACTTGAGGTCGTCGTGGAACTTCTTGCGGAACTTGGCGACCTTCGGTGCGATGACGAGCGAGCAATACGGATTCTCGCCATGCAGCTTGAAGTACTCCTGGTGGTAGTCCTCGGCCTTGTAGAACACGCTGAACGGCGTCACTTCGGTGAGAATCTTGCCGCTCCACTCCGAACTCGCACCCTGGATCGCGCGCTCGATCGCCGCCTTCTGCGCATCGTTGCGATAGAACGCGATCGATCGGTACTGGCTGCCGACATCGGCGCCCTGGCGGTTGAGGGTCGTCGGGTCATGGATCGTGAAGTAAGCCCGCAGGATCGTGTCGAGCTTGACTACCTGTGGGTCATAGCTGATCTGGACGACCTCGGCATGGCCGGTGTCGCCGGCGGAGACTTGCGTGTAGGACGGATTGACGACGTGGCCGCCCGCGTAACCAGACTCCACCTTCGTCACACCCTTGAGTTCGGTGAACACCGCCTCGAGGCACCAGAAGCAGCCGCCGCCGAGCGTGATCGTCTCGGTAGCGGTCGCGGCAGTCGCGGCGGCCGCGAGCAGCGGCGACGCAATCGCACACGCGAACAAGAGCAGGGTCAGCGCAAATTTCCGCATCATCGTCATCCAGAAGTCCTTCGATTGCTCATTGGACGCGCGGATCGCGGAAAACCTTACAGGCTCTGGTACTTGCGCACGCCAGCGACGATTCGGCTTACGCCTGCCTTGCGCCGCGCAACTCGTCGAGCAGCGCGTTGATCGCCTTGTCCTGCGCGGCGAGATGTTCCTGGATCTGCAGCGCCTCGTGCAGCACCGCCTCGGCGTCTTTGTAGGTATCGAGCGAGCGCTTGTCGGACGCCACGCCCTGGACCTTCTGGCCGACGATGATGATCGACAGCAGCACGAGCTGCAGGAAGGTCTGCGCGATCCACGACACGATCGGACCGGTGCCGCCACGCAGCGCTTCGGGCAGGCTCACGAGCGCCAAACCCGCAAACACATACGCACACCACATCGTCCCGACCACACCGGTGATCTTGAGCGCGAGACCCGTGTTGAAGCGCTCGATCGCGTGCGCGTGCGGCAGCAGGTCGCGCATGCGACCCGGCGGATGCTGCTTGCGCTCGGCTATCCGCGGGTGCGGCACATGCTTGAAGTGTATCTTCGCGCCGCACGCGGGGCAGATCGTCGTCGCATGCTCGACCGTGGCGCCGCATTGCTGACAGCTGGACATGGCTTCTCCTGAGGGTCTCGTTCGACATGGCGCGGCGCGCCGCTGCATTCTCGGGCCGCCGCCGGTTTTACTCCAGAACTGTATCTTGATCCATACGCGAGCCGCGCTGTCGGCGCAGCTGCATAGAGCCCGCTCCCGCGACGCTGGCCGCCGCGGGCTTCACACAGCGGCACCGCGACGCGGCGGATTTGCGCCCGGCGCGGCGGACATGAGAATACGCCGCGCCCGACCATGCGCGCGTGATCGCAACCCGTCGATTCAAGCGCCACCGTCGGACGAAAACGCGCGCCGTGCACGCTCGAACTGATCGTCGAACCGGCGCGGCATCGGCAGTACGCGCTGGCGGGCGCGGTGGGCCTGGGTCTGGCGCATGACGTTGAACCCCGCCGCGCTGAAGATGCGCTGCGCGCCGGCGAACAGCGCATCGGCCGGATGCAGGTCGATCGCCTGCACGTTAGCCGCGGGATCCGACGTCGCATGCGGGCTGACGACGCGAAGTGGGACGTCGCGGCCTTCGGCATCGCGCACCTCGCGCGCGAACGCGACGAGTTCATCGACCTCGCTCTTCGGTCCGCTGTGCACTACCAGCCAGTAGACCTCGTCGTTGGTTGCGAGGATTGCCTCGATCGCTCCCGCCGCGGGCGCGTCTGTCAGCGCGAGATCGTCGATCCGCGCGCAGTGTGCGTCGAGAAAGGCCTGGTGGTCGGGTGCCAGCGCCTCGAGGCGCCAGCAGCGCGCGTAGCGCGGTGGCCGCCCGCGGAGCATAGCCGCGTAGTCAGGCCAGCGCAGCAGACGTGCGACGTGCCACCACTCCGCCCCGCTCACGCGCAGGTCGCACAGCTCGCCGAGGATGCCTGCGGGAAATGCATCGACACAGAGCACATCGATGCGCCGGCGCGCGAGTTCGGACTGCAGCCATTCGCGCAACGCCGCGGCGTCCTCCTGCAGTTCGAGCGGAGGGCGCAGCACGTCGAGATCGCCGATCACGCGACGGTCGTCGGCAAATCCCGAGGCCGTGAGCAGCGTCGCATCGGCGCCGAGTCCTAGCGTGTGCAGGAACGCGCGCGCGCGCACGAGATGGCCGAGGCCGCCGCCGATCGCGTAATAGAGCACGCGCATCTTTTCGGCCCCGCGCGCGTGCCAGGCGCTAGCGTCCTCTCACCAGCAGCTCAGCGACGATCACCGGCCGGTACTCCTCGGGGACGTTCGTCAGCAGCAGTGCGCCGTAGGCCGCCGACTTGGCGCCGCTCTCTACGACGAAGCGCTCGCCGCCGGCCGCATCCTTGAGCTTGATCTTCGCCGCGAACTTCACCTCGCCGACCTCCTTGCCTGCGCCGTCGACGATCTTCGCCTTGTCGGGATGACCCGTCTTGATCTCCCACGCGTTCGCGTTCTGTTCGTTGTCGCTGACCTTGATCTTGTCCGCGCCGAGCTTGATCTTCCACAGCAGCTTGCTGTCGGGCGTGCGCAGCTTGAAGCCGTCGGCATCTGACTTGACCTCGACGAAAGCCGCGCCGCCCTTGCCGCGATGGTAGTAGCGCTTGTCTGCACGCGTGTCGCCGACGAGGTGCAGGGCGCCCGCATGGATCTCGACGTGCTGCGCATCGGCAGTGAGCGTCAACTGCGCGTCACCCGCGATCACGACCGTCGCCGCGGCGGGCGCGGGCGTGTCGGCGCCGCTCGTTGCGGGCGCGAAGAGTCCAGCACTTACGAGCAACGCCGGCAAAACCAGTTCGCGAAACATCATCACAGGTCCTCTGCGGTGGCGGGTTGGGGAGACGTCGAGGCACGCGCGCCCTGCATCGGCGCGGCGAGGTCGCGCAGTAGTTCGTGATAGCGCGCGGCCTCCGAGCGCTGGTCGAAATCGCGCAGCACGGTTGCCTGCAGGCTGCGCCCGAGCGCGGCGAGGTCGGCACTCTCGGCCGCGACGTCGAGTGCGCGGCGACAGGCGTGAAGATCGCCGGGCGCGAACGTTAGCGCGTTCTCGCCATCGACGAGGAGGTCCGCGAGCCCGCCTGCGGTCGAGCCGATCACCGGGACGCCGAGCGCGCCGGCCTCGAGCGCGACGTTGGGCAGGCCGTCGTACAACGAAGGGATCGCGACTGCGTCGCAGGCCGCATACCAGCGCAGCAGCTCGAAGCGATCGAGGAACGGCACGTGCGTCCACGCAATCGTGCCGGCCAGCGCCTGCATGCGCTGTTCGAGCGCAGGTTCGATTTCGCCGACCACGAGGAGATGGACGCCGCCCGGCAGCGCGCCGCCCGCGAGCGCATCGAGCAGGAACACGCCGCCCTTCTTCTGCTTGAGGTGGCCGAACAGCCCGATCACACGCTGCACCGGCGAGACGTTGGCCGCGCGCCACGCACGCGCATGCTCGCGATCGATGTCGAGCAACGCCCAGTCGGTCGCGTCGATGCCGTTGGCGATGCGCACGACGTGCTGGCCGGGGAAAAGGCCCGACACCTTGCGCCGGTGATCCTCGCTGACCGCACAGACCACCGCCGAACGCGCGAGCGCGTCGCGCAGCATCCAGCCGCGGCGCAGCGAGAAGACGCCCGTGTCGAAATCATTGCCGCGCAGCAGCGTCACGAGTGGCGCGCCCAACCACGCCGAGAACACCGGCGCGCAGAGCATCGGCAGCAGTCCGCCGAACGCGAGCACGTGCGTCGGCGTCTCGTCGATGCGTTGCAGCGCGCTCCATGCGAGGTTGAGCGCGTGCGCAGGATCCTCGTCGACCGGACACGCGACGAGCCGGCCGCGCTCGTGCTGCTCGACATGCAGCTCGCCTCGACCGCCGAGATGCAGCACGTCGACGTCGAGCCCGCGTGCGCGCAGTCCGCGCACGATGCGATCGCAGGACTGCGCCATGCCGCCACGCCCGGGCGGATAATTCTCGGTGATCAGCAGCGGCCGCATGAGCCTTTAGCTGTCGCCGAACCCGGCGCGCGCGTCGTCGCTGCCGTCTTCGATTTCGCTCGCCTGGTTGCGGAACGAGCGCGTGTCGTACTGGTCGTAGTAGTGGTGGTAGTGGGTGCCCGTGTAGATCGGCGCGTAGCCCGCGGCGTAGTAGCGGCTTCGATAGGAATTCGCCCAGTTGTCGTCGAAATTCTCATTGCGCCGATCGCGGGGGTCCTGGGTCTGCGTCGTGCGCGTCCAGCAGTCGCCGCACTGCGTGAAGCGGCTCTCGACCGCTGCGTGCGTGTGGCACATCGCGCGGCTGCAGGTCTCGCACTGCGCGACGGCAGGCTGCCCGCAGTCGCGCAGCGCGAAGAAACCGGTCTTGCACTGGCAGTCGTTCATGCGGCGCTCCTCGTTGCGGGCACCGCACGCCGGTAGGCGTCGGAGACGAGGTCGACCAGTGCGCGCCATTCGAGCGGATCGAGCGACTTGCTCTTGACCTTGCGAACGAGTCGGATCATGTGGTTCTTGTCGCTCGCGGACACCGTGGCCTTCGCACCGGTCGACCGCTCGGCCGGGCCGATGGCGTATGACTTGCGCGACAGCGCGACCGCGACGGAGATCACGCTGCGCTTGGCTTGTCGCGTCGACATCTTGTACTTGCCGCGCGGAGTGCGCTTGGTGCGCTTGCTCAGGGTGATGTTGTCGACGACACGCCAGCGCAGCACGGTCGCGTCGGCGAGGCGCGCCGAACCCGAGAACCACGCGTCGGCATATTTCGTATCGACGATCTTGATGTACGCGCCACGCTTGTACTTCGGGGATGCCGCTTGCCGCTTGCGCGCGAGCATCGGCTCGGACAGGTCGATGTCGACCGTGAGTGTCTGATCGGGCTTCATGTCCAGCTTGAGGATCGCCACGAACGGCAGCGCCACGGCGCCGAGATTCTTTGAGATATCGGAGAGCCGCAATCGGTACCAGATGAAAGCGAGGACGACTGCGGTTACCGCCATCGCGAGCGAATACAGCAGCAGCCAGCGGCCGAAGAACAACGAGGCGACCGCGCCGATCACGACCTGAAAGAATGCTGCGACGGCCCAACGGCCGGCCTTCTTGCGATCGGCGTCGCCGCTGCGATCGAATGCCGCGAGCGCGCGCATCTGGTCCAGCAGCGCCTCAGGCGTAAATTCGCCGGCGAACCGCTTTTTCGCGAGCATCGTCCGTTGTGCGGGCGAAAGTTCGCCGAGAACGCGCAGTGCTCCGAACATTGCGGACCCCCTTTTCTGACGAGGTCCCGTGACAAGGACGCTCGATCAGGTCGTTGATCAGGACGAAGATTGCGGAACTGCCGCCTGCGCTTCGTCGCCCGTGTGCTTGAACCCCGGGTCGATTCTACGATAAACCTCGCGCAGACGCTCGAGCGAACGCGCCCAAGAGAATTCGGAGGCGACGCGAAGTCGCGCCGCCGTCCCCATCTCGCGGCGCTTGTGCGGATAGGCCATGAGTACGCGGATCGCCCGCGCCAGCTCGGCCGGCCGGTCGGGTGCCACGAGTCGTCCCTCGATTCCGTCGCGCAGCAGCTCGCGCACCGGCGCGAGGTCGGACGCGATGACCGGCACGCCGGCAGCCATCGACTCGAGGATCTTGAGCGGCGCGCAGCCCTGCGTGACGTTACGCGCGCATTCGCGCAGCGGCGCGAGCGAAAGCTCGGCGTTGGCAATCCACGGCGCGAGTTCGCTGGCGCTCAATGCCCAGCGCCAGTGGATGCGCGGCTCGAGCCCGAGGCGCTCGGCGAAGCGCTCGCAGCGGCGCGCCTCGCGCGAGCGCAGCGAGCCGCAGATGACGAGGTGCAGATCGTCGAGATCCGCGAGCCGGGCGAACGCGCGCAGCAGCATGTCGACGCCCTGCCAGGTCTGCAGCGCACCGAAGTAGAGTAGGTATTTCGCGGGCGCGTCCGCCGGGCGAGGCTGCGGGTCGATCAAATCGGCACCGTTCGGTGTGACCGTAATCTTGCTAGCCGGCACGCCGAGCGACTCGAGCATCACGCGCGTCGTGTGCGAGGGCGTGACGACCGCGTCGCAACCGTCGAGGCAAAACAGCTCGCTCGCGCGCAGCTTCTCGAGCGTGCGTGGCGCGAGGCCAGGATACGCATGCGGCAGCTCGATCGATGGCAACGCGTTGACCTCGAATACGCTCGCGTATCGATGCGGTCGTGTGAGCAGCGGAACGCCGCCCCAGGGGTCGCGGAAGTGGACGATCCCGAGCGTGTCCGCCGTCGCGTCGAGGACACGGTCGAGATGGCTGCCGTAGGCGATCGCGCGTTCGAGGAAATTCTCGATCGGTACCGAGAAGCGCAGGATCTCGACGTCGCCCTCGAGCTGCTGCACCGGCAGCGTCGTGTCTCCGAGCACGTAGAGCAACCCGCCGCGCGAGTACTCGAACAGGCACGGCGCGAAATGCGCGATATGCGTCGACGCACCCTTGCGCGTAGGGAAGCGATCGAACGCGGCGTACAGCGAGCGGGGGGCGGTCAGCAGCATGCGTCGCAGCGACGCGCTCGGCGCAAAGCGCCGCCTCCAGACGGGTCCGCCATGCCCGTCGCGCTATCGGCGCCCCGGCGCGCTGCGTACCACCGCCGCGCCATGCGGTCAGAGCATCTTGTCGAACATTCGCGTCAATTCGGCGCGCGACGCGATGCCGACGTGCGTGGCCTGCAGCGTGCCATGGTTGAACAGCAGCAGCGTCGGCGCGGAGCGCACGCGCCACGCGAAGGCTGTCTTCTGGTTCTTGTCCATCTCAACCTTGACCACCTTGGCGCGTCCGGCATAGTCCTGCGCGATCTGTTCGAGCATCGGCGCCATCGCCTTGCACGGGCCGCACCACTCGCCCCAGAAATCCACGAGAACCGGCGTCGCCGCACGGATAACCTCATTGTCGAAACTCGCATCGGTCGCCGCAATCGTGTGCTCAGTCATCGCGCAATCTCCGCCGGCTGCCGTGCGTGTCCCCTGACCGCTTCACGCGTCAGGAGGACACCAGGTTTAGCCGCACTTGCTGTAGCCGCAGTTGAGGCACGTCGCACAGCCGTCCATGAGGATGACCGCCTTCGTGTTGCACTTGTTACACATCGATGCGCTCGCGGGGAATTCGCTCGCGCTGTCGTCATTGCCCGCGGGCGCGTCGGCCTGCTTGCGAGCGGACTCGGCGCCCGCACCCGCGATGTCTCCGGTCAATTCCTGGGCAGCCAGCGCCGTCGCGGGCTTGCCCCTCGCGCCTAGTTCAGGCTTTTTTTTTGTGCTGGAACGCGCCTCGTAAGCCGCGCGCTTCTCGGCGATCATGCGGCGCTGCTCGGGATCGAGGTCGGGATCGTGCAGCAGGCCGATCATCTTGAGGTGCTGTTCGACGATCGCGCCGAGCTCGGCGACGATCGACGGCATGTACACGCCGCCGGCCTTGAAGTAACCGCCGCGCGGATCGAAGACGGCCTTGAGCTCCTCGACGACGAAAGTGACGTCGCCGCCCTTGCGGAACACCGCCGACAGGATGCGCGTCAGCGCGACGATCCACTGGAAGTGATCCATGTTCTTCGAGTTGATGAATATCTCGAACGGCCGACGCAGCTCATGCTCGGTGTCCGCGTTGAGCACGATGTCGTTGATCGTGACGTACAGCGCATGCTCGAACAGCGGCGACTTGATCTTGTAGGTCGCGCCGATCAGCGTGTCCGGACGCTCGACCTTCTCGTGCATCTGGATCACTTCGGCCTTCGGCACCTCGATCGCATCGCGCGGATCGAAAGCAACGGTCGGGAACGCGCCGTCGTCGGGCTTGCCGACGCTGTAGCCCTTAATCTTCTTCGAAATCTTGATCGCCATGATGGTCCATTGTGCGTTCGTCCCTGACCGCGAGAATCGTGACGCGGCCATCCGTGGCCGCACGGGTCAATGAAAGCGCGACGAGGTCCGTTGGGGACGCCGTCGCGCGGCTGCTACTTTTTCTTGGCGGCCTTCTTCGCCCTCGCGGCGCCTTCGGCCTTGGACTGGCGCTTCATGTCCATCGTGTGCGCGCGCTTGTAGGTCTGGATGTCCTTGAAATGACCCTTCGCATCGCGCACCGCATAGAGCTTCTTGCCCTTGCTCGAGTACATCGTCGTACGCCGACCCTTCTTCTTCGCGATTTTCTTGGCAGCCTTCTTCCGCGCGACCCTCTTCGCGACCTTCTTGACGGCCTTCTTGGCGACTTTCTTCACGGCCTTCTTCGG
>JBDTYX010000313.1:0-3252 GCA_040005435.1 Rudaea sp.
CCTTGTCCTTGAGCGCCTTGAGCGTGCGCGCGAGATTGGTCACCGCGAAGAACGCGACGCGATCGGCAGCGCCGCTCGAAGCGCGACGCACGGTCGGCGTGATCCCCGCGGCCTTGTCTTTCGGCACGACGACCGCGGTGACGCCGGCGCCCTCGGCGCTGCGCAGGCAGGCGCCGAGATTGTGCGGATCGGTGACGCCGTCCAGCACGAGCAGCAACGCGCTGGGCCCGGCCGCCTCGACGAGTTCGTAGAGATCGCTCTCGACGCGCGGCGGCGGCGCCTTGTAGCGTCCGACCGCACCTTGGTGGCGCGCGCCACCCGTCATGCGGTCGAGCGCACCGCGGTCGCGCGAATGCGGCTTGAGGCCGAGGTCGCGCGCGCGTTCGGACAGCTCCTTGATGCGCGGGTTGTCGCTGTTCGTCTCGAAGTAGAGCTCGAGGATGTTCTTCGGATCGTGGGTCAGCGCCGCGTCGATCGAATGGATGCCGAATAGCAGCTCGCCGCTCATCTGCGTTTCTTTCCTTGTGGCCGCCCCGGACTATTCTGCCTGCGCGCGGTCTGCGCGTCGTTCGGCGTCTCAGCGGGCGCGTTCGGATCCTGCGCGAGGCGGAAGTCGATCTTGCGATCCTCCATGCTCGCGCGCAGCACCTGCACACGCACCGCGTCGCCGAGACGGAACTGCACGCCGCGGCGCTCGCCGCTCAACATGTGCCGGATCGGGTCGAAGTGGTAGTAGTCGTTGGGCAACTGTGTGATGTGCACGAGGCCGCTCACCTGCGACTCCTTGAGCTCGACGAACAGGCCGAACGAAGTGACGCCCGAGACGATGCCGTCGAACTCGCTGCCGACGTGCTTCTCCATCCACGCGCACTTGTAGCGTTCGTCGACGTCGCGCTCGGCCTCGTCGGCGCGGCGCTCGTTGTGCGAGCAATGCGTGCCAAGCGACGCCATGTCGTTGCCGCTATAGGTGTAGTCCGACACCTTGCCGCGGCCCAGCGCGAAACGGATCGCACGATGCACGAGCAGGTCGGGGTAGCGCCGGATCGGCGAGGTGAAATGCGCGTAATGTTCGAGCGCGAGGCCGAAGTGACCGGAGTCCTGGGGGCTGTACACCGCGAGCGATTGCGAGCGCAGCAGCACCGACTCGATCAGGCTCGCGTCGGGCCGCTCGCGGATCTTCTTGAGCATCGCCGAGAAGTCCGCGGGCTTGACCTCTGCGTGCGGCGGCATGCGCAATCCGAATTCGAGCAGGAATTCCTGCAGGTCCTCATACTTCGACGCTGGCGGCGTCGCGTGCACGCGATAGAGCGCGGGAATCTTCGCCTTGTCGAGAAACTTCGCGGCCTCCACGTTCGCCGCGATCATGCATTCCTCGATGAGCTTGTGCGCATCGTTGCGCGGCTCGGCGCCGAGCTGCTCAACCTCGCCGGACGTGGCGAGCCGGAACTTGACCTCCTTGCTCTCGAAGTCGATCGCGCCGCGCTGCGCGCGCGCCCTCGCTAGGATGCGGTAGAGCTGATGCAGCGTCTCTAGTTGCGGCAGCACGTCGGCGAGTTCGCCGCGCGCCTCGGCATTGTTCTCGCCGAGCGCCTGCCAGACGCGCGTATAGGTCAGGCGAGCGTGCGAGCGCATCACCGCGGAATGGAATTTCGCGCGCGTCACCTCGCCGTCGTAACCGACATGCATCTCGCAGGCCATGCATAGCCGCTCGACTTTCGGATTGAGCGAACAGATGCCGTTCGACAGCGTCTCGGGCAGCATCGGAACGACGAATCCCGGGAAGTACACCGAGGTCGAGCGCTTGACAGCCTCGTCGTCGAGCGCGGTACCCGGACGCACGTAATGCGAGACGTCGGCGATCGCGACGATCAGACGGAACCCGCCCTGCACGGCCTCAGCGAACACCGCGTCGTCGAAATCGCGCGCGTCTTCGCCGTCGATCGTCACGAGCGGCAGCTTGCGCAGATCCAGCCTTCCGTCAGTGTCGGCCTTCGTCACCTGCGGTTCGACCTGCTCGGCTTCGCGCAGCGTCTCGGGCGGCCACTCGTGCGGCAGGCCGTGGCCGGCGATCGCCATCTCGACGATGATCGACGGCGTGAGGCGCTCGCCGAGCACGCTGACCACCTCGCCGATCGGCCCGCGCTGCGCCGTCGGCGGCTCGGTGATCTCGGCGACGACGATCTGCCCCGAGCGTGCGCCACGATCCTTGCCCGGTGCGATCAGCACGTCCTGGTGCATGCGCCGGTCGTCTGGCGCGACGACGATGACGCCGTTCTGGATCACGATGCGTCCGACGAGACGCTCGGTGCGGCGCTCGAGCACCTCGACGATCGCGGCCTGCTTGCGCCCGCGCCGGTCGACGCCGATGACGCTCGCGAGCACGCGGTCGCCATGCATCACCTTGCGCATCTCGGCCGGCGAAATATAGATGTCGTCGCCACCCGCGTCGGCGCGCAGGAAGCCGAACCCCTCGGCATTCGCGATGATCGTGCCCGGGATGAGGTCGAGCTTCTGCGCGATGCAGAAGTCGCCGCGTCGGTTCTGCAGCAGCTGGCCGTCGCGCAGCATCGCGCCGAGGCGCTTGCCGAGCGCCTCGACGTCGCGTGGCGTGGAAAGCTGCAGTCCTGAAGCGACCGCCTCGCTGGATAGCGGCTGCCCCTGCTCGGCGAGGAAGGCCAGGATCGCGTCGCGGCTCGCAATCGGATTCTCGTAGCGCTGCGCTTCGCGCGCTCCGTGCGGATCGGCCGCGACGGACCGTCCGGGTCTCGGCGCCGAACGCGGCGGCTGCGGCGATGCGGACCGGCCCTGCCGCTGGCCGCCCTTCGCGGGCTGTCCCGCGGACTTGCCGTGCTGTTGTGCGCCCTTACCGTGCTGCTGCACGCCCTTGCCGGGTTGCTGCGCGGACTTGCCGTGCTGTTGCGCGCCCTTGCTGGGGTGCTGCGCGGACTTGCCGGGCTGCTGCGCGCCGCCGCGGCCGCCCTGCGGCTGCACGCCGCGCGGCGCCGCGCCGGTGAGGATTGCCGGCAGCCAGCCGGGCAGTTTTTTCTTCGCCGGCCGTTGCTCGCCTGCGCCTGGGGATTTCTTTTTCAATGGATGTCCGTCTCAAATGAGGGCGCCGCGCCGTTGCGGTGCGGCAGGCCCAGACGCACATTATAGGACAGCGGCGGCGAGCGACCTGCGAGCGAACCGCGCCGTGCCTGTGCGGCGTACGCTAGCGCTGCGCCGTGCCGCTGGCTAGCGCCCCGGTCTGCG
>JBDTYX010000314.1:0-3242 GCA_040005435.1 Rudaea sp.
TCCGCCGCGGGCGTGGGTTTGCGATACCAAAAATAATGGCGGCGTGCACTGCAGATCATGACGCCTTGATAGCACACGGTGCGCAGCCCGGCAAGCTAGCCCGGCATCGTCGAACGCCACAGATGCAGCACCGCATACGCGCGATATGGACGCCAGCGTTCGGCCATCGCCTCGAGCACGCGCGTCGGCACGGCGCCTCCGCCGCGCGCGACCGCCTTGCGCAGGACGATATCGGCGGCCGGGAACGCATCGGCATGGTTCATCGCGCGCATCGCGAGATAGTGCGCCGTCCACGCGCCGATGCCCGGGATCGCGGTCCAGCGCGCGACGAATTCGGGTAGTGGCTGCGGGCGAAAATCGACTGCGCCGCCGGCCACAGCCTGCGCGATCGCCACGAGCGTGCGCATGCGCGCGCCGGTGATGCCGAGACCACCGAGGTCGGCGTCGGCGAGCACGGCGGGCATCGGGAACAGCTGCGCGCGGGCGCCGTCCGCGAGCGAGATGTGCTCGCCGAACTTGCGCACGACGCGTTCGGTCAGCGTACGCGCAGCCGCGACGGTCACCTGCTGGCCGAGCACCGCGCGGATCGCGATCTCGAAACCGTCCCAACCGCCGGGAAGGCGCTGGCCCGGATGCATCGCGACCGCGCGCCTGAGCTGCGCGCGCCGACCGAGATGCGCGTTGATCGCCGCGATGTCGGCATCGACGTCGAACATGCGCCGCACGCGCACTTCGACGTCGCCCAGCATCGTCGCATCGACGCCGTCGACCCTCACCTCGAGCGCCGCAACTCCCTCACGTGCGGCGACGCGCAGGCGCCCGCTTTGGCCGCCGATCGAGAAGACGCGCTCGTAGCTGTGCGCGTCGACGCGTTCGACGCCCGGAATCGCGCGCTTCGCGAAGAACGCGAGCAGCGCGGCGTAGTCGTACGGCGCGCGGAAGCCGAGCGCGAAACGGTGCGACGTCGGCTCAGCGCCCGGCGCGACTGCCATGTCAGAACCCGTAGCGCAGGAATCCGCCGTCCACGGCGATGCACTCGCCCGTGACGTACGACGACGCCGGCAGGCAGAGGAAAGCGATCGCGGATGCGACCTCTTCGGGCTCGCCGATGCGCCCCATCGGCGTGCGCGCGAGGACCTCCTCGAGGTAGTCCGCATCGGCAAGCGGGCCTTCGGTGCGCAGCGTGCGGATGTACCAGGGCGCGACCGCGTTGACGCGGATGCCGTCCTCGGCCCATTCGCATGCGAGGTTGCGCGTGAGCTGGGCGAGCGCCGCCTTGGTGAGTCCGTACGGTGCGCCGGTGCGCACATGCGTAAAGCCCGATACCGATGCGACGTTCACGATCGCGGCGTTGCCATGTTCGGCGAGCTGCGGGTAAGCGAGCCGCGACATCTCGAATGCCGACACCACGTTGAGGTCGACGAGACTGCGCAACTCGTCCGCGTCGTAGTCGAGCGCGGGCTTGCTGTGGTTGCCGCCGACGTTGTTGACGAGCAGCGAGAGTTCGACTTCGAGGTCGGCGATCCAGTCGAAGACCTCGAGGCGTTGCTCGGCGTCGGCGACGTCGGCCGCAAACGCGAATACTTCGACCTGCGGGAATTCTTCGGCGAGTTCCGCACGCGTCAGTTCGAGGTGCGCGTCGTCGCGCGCGACCATCAGCACATCGGCGCCGAGCGCCGCGAGTTCGCGCGTCGTCGCGAGGCCGATACCGCGGCTCGCGCCGCTGACGAGGGCCACGTGTCCATCGAGGCGCCAGCGCGCCGCATTCGTCGTCATCCCGTCGCCTCCTCTGCCGAAGCCGCGCTTGTTCGCTGTGCGCATGAGGTGCAGACTTTAGCTGTCAATCGTGGAGTCCGCCATGCACGCACGCCAACCGCTCATCCTGGTCATCGCACTGTGTTGCGCCGCGTGTTCGGCCGCGGTCGTGCCACCGCCCGAGCCGCCGAAGAAGACGGTCTTCGACGCCCAGCTCAAGGCCCTCGAAAAGGCCAAAGCGGTGCAGCAGACCGTCGACCAGCAGAAGGTCGACACCGACAAGAAGATCGACGAAGCGGAGAAATGATCGCCTCCTGCCGCAGCGGATCGCGTGCGTCGTCGTAGCCGACCGCGCTCGGAGAGCCGCGCTGAATCGCCGCGCTGAATCAAGCTGATGCGCAGCCACGGTACGTTGGTGCGATGGAACGAGGCACGCGGCTTCGGCTTCGTGTTGCCTGCGAAGGGCAGCGTGGAGGTCTTCGTCCACGCCTCGGGGTTTCCGCAGGATGGCGTGCGACCGCGCGTCGGCGAGGTCGTGTCTTTCGAAATCGAGACGACTCCCGACGGTCGGCGCCGCGCGGTGCGCGTCTGGCGCGCGGGCAGCGTGGCGGCGCAGCCCGCACGCGTCAGCAAGCCGGCAGCGCGCCGATCGCCGTGGCGCCACCGTTTCTTGGCGCCGCTCGGCGCGCTCGCGCTGCTCGGCGCCGCCGCCGTCATGCAGTGGCCCGCGATTCGCGACTGGGCGACGGATTCCGGCGCCCTCGAGCCGCAACCGCCGCACGCGCGAGACGCGCCGGCGACCGTGATTTCAGATCCGTCCTCGACATTCACCTGCGACGGCCGCACGCGCTGCGCGCAGATGAACTCCTGTGCGGAGGCCACCTATTTCCTCAGGCACTGCCCGAACACGCAGATGGACGGCGACAACGACGGCATTCCCTGCGAGCGGCAGTGGTGCGCGCAGTAGGGACGCCGCTGGGACGTCACTTGATCTCGCAGAAGCAGTAAGCGAATACGCCGACCTTGTTGCCATCGAGCGAGTTCAGAAGCTTCAGCTGACCCTGCACGTCGGGCTGCGCGAGCAGCACGCGCGCGACGTCGGGCAGGAAAGCGCGACCGAGCCGCGCGAGCGTATCGTTCGACAATCCCACCGCGACGCGCTCCCACGCCGACAGCTCCTTCTCGACATAGCGCAGCTGGTAGTTGTCGCCGAGGCTCGCGGCCTTCGCGGCCGCGGCCGCGGCCTCGCGCAGGCCGCCGAGCTGGTCGACGAGCCCACGTTCCTTCGCCTGCTCACCGCTCCACACGCGCCCGCGCGCGATCGCGTTGATCTGATCCGGGGTCTTGCCACGCGCAGCCGCGACCTTGCCGATGAAACTCTGGTACCCCTTGTCGATGATGCTCTGGATGATGCCGCCGACGCGCGGATCGAGTTCGCGGCGCGGATCGATTGCGCCCGCGAGCGACGTCGTGCCGACGCCGTCGGT
>JBDTYX010000315.1:0-3238 GCA_040005435.1 Rudaea sp.
CTCGTCCGCGCCTCCGTCGTGTCGCGCGTAACGGATGGCGCCCGAAGGACAGTTCGTCGCAACCGCCGCGATGGCGTCCGCAGGCATCGCGTCGGGATGAATCCACACGCCCGGCGTATTGGCCCGGAAGACGCCGGGTGCATCGAGCACGCAGTGGCGCGAATGAATACAGCGCTCCGCATCGAAACTGATCGTGATGTCGTTGCCAGCGACAGTCTCGACTTGACCCGAAGCGGATACGCTGCCCATCGCTGCCGACTGTGCTCCTGCTACATCGGTCGACTTCGTCACGGCCGAGGCCGACGACACGGTCGCCGCAACCGGGGCCGCCAAGGCTTCGGCCATCGCCAGCAGTGCATCTCGCTGTGTCGACAGCGTCTCGATCACGCCGTCCCAGGTCGCCGCCGATTCACCGGCCACCAGTTCGAGCGGCAGCTCCGTGGCACGCTCGCGCAGCTGGTCGAGCCGTTCGGCGATGAAGGCCGCGGCGCCCTCGTCCGGCAGGAGGGCGAGCGTGCGCAGCGGCGTGAAAGTCAGGCCGGCATGGACGCGGTTGTCCTCGTCGTCGGCCGGGCGCGATGCTAGCCCCTGGCCGACGGGGACGATTGCCCGCATCAACGCGAAGCTGGCGCGTAGCCACGTCGCCTTCGCGCTACGGTCGCTCGCGGCGAACCCCTGCACCAGGCAGCGAAGCGAGGTCGTGTAAAGCGCGTTGCCGATGTCGAGCCAGCGGGCGATGCGCGGGCCGGCGACGTGGACGCGATCGTCGCGGCTGTGCACGGGCGGGTTCATCACCGGATTCGTCGCCGCAGGCCACGCCGGCTCGAACGAGGGATCCGCCGCGCGAAACTCGGCAAGCTCGTTGCCAATGCGCGTGAAGCGCGAAAAGTGTGAGTCGGCCGTGTCGCCTCCGGCGCCTTCGCCCTGCGTCACGATCGTTGCGATAGCCTGTTGGGCCGTCTGCAGGTCGATAACGGCGATCATGCCGGTGAGCGGTGCGAGCGACGCGTCAACCTGGCGTGCCGGCAAGCCGACGAACACCGCGGCCTCGCCGACCGCAGCGACGCACGCGTGCAGCGATTGCGAGAGCACGGAGTAGAGCTCGCCGACCGTGGCGTAGTCGCGAGGTCCGGGCGAGAGCCTCCCTTCGGGAACGACTCGTTGGTACTCAATCGGCGCTGCGAATCCCGCGGCGTCGGCCAAGGCCTCGTCGCGTTGAGGCCGCTCGAGGAACTGGAAGTGCTCGATCGTCTCGCCGCTGAACGGTTGAAGGCGGATGACGAAGCCGGCCGGATACGGACCGGCATCGATCGGGAACGGCGGCCGCGTCGCCGTGAGAGTTCCGCCCAAGGCGCTCGCCAGGTTGCCCACCAGGGCGAGATGCGACATTTCCTCGAATACGACGCCCATGATCGCCTCGCGCCAACGTTGCACGGCCTCGCGCTGCGCATCGCTCCATCGGGGCTCGACGCGCTTGAGGCTAAACGCAGCGTAGAGGTAGCAGCACATGAGCAGGTGCTCGATCTCCGAGGCCTCGTGCAGCCAGTACAGCAGCTGCTCGCGTGTGGGAACGGACTCGCGGTTCTCAGTCACTTGGGCCTCGTTGATCCGCTGCGCAGCGCGCTGTCAGTCGATCCTAGCAAGCACATGGGACTGTGCGAGCCATCATGCGTCGCAACCCCGCCAAACGGTCAGGCGTGCGCCTACGCAGCCACGGTCAAGGATTGCACCGATGTCGCAGCGAACGACAGACACCCTCCCCGCTGGATGATCTCAATGCTGCGGCTCGTAGGACAACTTCACAATCTTAGAAAACGACTTCGTCCCCACGAGCTTCAGCTTCGCGCTCTTTCCTTCGCGGAAGAACCGCCTGCCATTGCCTACGATGACCGGGTGAACGGACAGGTCGAGGAAGTCGGTCAGTCCGTGATCGAGCAAAGTCGCCCCGAGCATGCCGTGACCCCATATGAGCAAAGATGCGCCGCTCTCCTGCTTCAGTTGAGTCACAGCGGCGACGACGTCACCGCGTATCAGCGTCGAGTTGTTCCATTCGACCTTGTCCAACTTGGATGAGAAGACATACTTCTTCATCTCGTTGAGCCTCGTTGCCCATGGATCGGTTCGAGATGGCCAGATCTTGGCGAGGCTCTCGTACGTGACACGTCCGATGAGCATGGCATCACACGACCTCAGCAAACCGAGCCCATCCCTGAGATAGCCGTCGTCGCGGTAGCTCATCGCCCCCCAGCTCGCGGGATTCTCGAAAACGCCGTCCGCAGACAGCAGTGTGTATTCAATGATCTTTCGCATGCTTTGTCCTTAGCCGACACCTGTTTAGGATTGGGCCGACCACCTCAAGTGCGTCGACTGCTTCAAGGACGTTTGAGAAGCGTGATCCTCGACATTGGTACTTTCGGGGAAGTGCTTATTGCGATTGACCGTCGCTATCGCCTCGACGGTCCAGCGCGAATCGCTTTCGCGTAAGCAAGGCGCGCTGCGCTGGGGCCGATTGATGGGCGAGGGCGCGGTCCAGGTATTCGCGCGCTTCCTGAAGATGGCCGAGCGAGGCGTGAAGGTCGGCATAGGCGGCCAGCGCAAAGGGATAGCGCGCAAGAAGGGCTCGTTCGGGTATAGCGTCCAAAAGTTCAATGCCAGCCGGAGCGCCCGAACACATGGCTACTGCGATCGCACGGTTGACATCGACAACGAGCGACGGTGCCCGCAACTGCATCAGGTCGTAGAGCTCAACAATGTGAGGCCAGTCGGTGGTGGCGTACGTCGAGCCCAGGGCATGACATGCGGCGATCGCCGCCTCGATATGGAATCGCGACAGGTTGTCTCCCGCGCCAGCGGATTCGAGGCACGCAAACCCCTCGGCCACGAGCGCCTGGTCCCAACGGGTGCGATCCTGTTCCTGCATCAACAAAAGACTTCCGTCGTCGGCCAGACGCGCGGGGATTCGCGAGGCGTGGAAGCACAACAGCGCTTGCAATGCATGCGCGGCGGGGATGGCCGTGTGCCGCCCCTTGGTCAGCGCCCGGACGAGGTAGAGCGCCTCTTGGCAAAGCGCGTTGTCGAGCATCGTGTCGTCTTCTGTCGGATGAGATCCTTCGGAAAAGGCCACGTAAAGAACGTCAAGCACAGCCTCGATTCGGGGCTTGAGTTCATTGGCGGACGGCATCATGAATCGCACACCCGCTTCCCGTAGGCCGAGCTTTGCTCGAACAATCCGCTGAGC
>JBDTYX010000316.1:0-3222 GCA_040005435.1 Rudaea sp.
CGCAAACCCACGCCCGCGGCGGAGGCAGGGGTGCGATCGGTCTGACGATACGCACAATAAACACCCTCAAAACCGCCGGCCCCGGCGGTTTTTTGTTTTGAACGGTATCGCGCGCCGGTCCTCTGGCGGTTTTTTTGTTTCGAACAATCACGTGTGCCGGTCCTCCGGCGGTTTTTTTTGAGCAGTAATGCGCGCCGGCCCACCGCCGGTTTTTGTTGCTACGGCAGGGTGGGTTCCTAGGGTGCGTTCCTTCGGCGCTTTTTTGCTTTGGGTCTTTGGGTGGCAACGAACGCCGCTCGCTACGGTCGAGATTAATTGGAGACATGCGATGAGCCCGCTCCACCACACCGACGATCTACGCATCGCCGAACTCAAGGAACTGTCGACGCCGGCGCAGGTGATCGACGAATTTCCGCTCAGCGACGCGGCCGAGGCGACCGTGACTTCCGCGCGCGCCGCGGTGCATGCGATCCTCGCCGGCGATGACGACCGCCTCGTCGTCGTGATCGGCCCGTGCTCGATACACGACACGCGCGCGGCGCTCGACTATGCGCGACGACTCGCGCGCGAGCGCGTGCGACACGCGGACGCGCTCGAGATCGTCATGCGCGTCTACTTCGAGAAGCCGCGCACGACCGTGGGCTGGAAAGGGTTGATCAACGACCCGGATCTCGACGGCAGCTTCCAGATCGACCGCGGACTGCGCCTCGCGCGCGGCTTGCTGCGCGACATCAACGAGCTCGGCCTGCCCGCGGGTTGCGAATTCCTCGACATGATCACGCCGCAGTACATCGCCGACCTCGTCGCGTGGGGTGCGATCGGCGCGCGCACGACCGAGAGTCAGGTGCATCGCGAGCTCGCGTCGGGATTGTCCTGTCCGGTCGGCTTCAAGAATGGCACCGACGGCAACGTCCGCATCGCGGTCGAGGCGGTGCAGGCCGCGGCGCAGCCGCATCACTTCATGGCCGTGACGAAGGCCGGACACACCGCGATCGCCGCGACGCGCGGCAACGGCGACTGCCACGTGATCCTGCGTGGCGGCGCCGAGCCGAACTACGACGCCGCGAGCGTCGACGCCGCGGCCAGCGCGCTCGCGAAGGCGGGGTTGCGCGCGCAGGTGATGATCGACGCGAGCCACGCGAACAGCCGCAAGGACCCGGCGAACCAGCCGGAGGTCGTCGACGCGATCGCTGCGCAGATCGCGGCCGGTGAGCCACGCGTCGTCGGTGCGATGATCGAGAGCCATCTCGTCGGCGGGCGCCAGGACAGCGCCGCCGGCAAGCCGCTCGTGTACGGCCAGAGCATCACCGACGGCTGCATCGACTGGGACGCTAGCGTCGGCGTGCTCGAGCGACTCGCACGGGCCGTGCGTGCGCGGCGCGCGCATCGCGGGTCGCAGCCCCACGCCTGATCGACGCGGCTTACGCGGGTGTAACATTTGCCGATGGCGACGATCTACTACGACTACCTACCCTCGCCGGTTGGACGCCTGTTGCTTGCGATGGACGGGCAGGGGCTGCGCCACATCCATTTCGAGACCGGCCGCGAGCGGCTCGAACCCGGCGAGGACTGGGAGCGTGGCGCAGGAGCGCTGCATGAGGCGCGCGCGCAGCTCAAGGCCTATTTCGCTGGAAAATTGATCCAGTTCGACCTGCCGCTCGCGCCGCACGGCACCGAGTTCCAGCAGCGCGTCTGGCTCGAACTCGTGCGCATTCCGTATGGCGAGACGACGAGCTACGGCGAGATCGCGCGCCGCCTCGGCGATATGCGCGCGACGCGGGCGGTCGGCGCCGCCAACGGCCAGAATCCGTTGCCCATCGTCATTCCCTGCCATCGCGTCGTCGGCGCGGACGGCAGCCTCACGGGGTTCGGCGGCGGCCTGCCGACCAAGCGTTTCCTGCTCGACCACGAACAAAAGCACAGCACGTTCGCGCTCGCGCCCTGAACGCGGCGCTCGCGCACGGCGCGCGGGCCGCGAGTGCGACGCGCTCACGTCTCGCCGACGCGAACGGATAAAAAAAGGGCCCGACGAATCGGGCCCCGCGCGTCTTTTGGAACATCGATCTACCAGGCGAGTGGCTGGCCGAGATGGCTGAAAGTTCCGTTTGGACCGGATGGGCCGATCAGCGCGAGTTCGACGCTGCTCTTGGCGCCTTCCTCGACTTCGATGCTGCCCGCGGCGTTCATGTCGGTCTTCACGCTGCCCGGAT
The DNA here is from genome assembly GCA_040005435.1 of Rudaea sp. Taxonomy (GTDB): domain Bacteria; phylum Pseudomonadota; class Gammaproteobacteria; order Xanthomonadales; family Rhodanobacteraceae; genus Rudaea. The sequence goes on from JBDTYX010000316.1 coordinate 2,211, forward strand.
GAATCGCGTTGACCTTGATCGCGCTGTCGCGCAGTTCGTAGGCGAGCTGCACGGTCCACGCGTTGACCGCGCTCTTCGAGACGTTGTATGCGGGAATCTTGTAGTCGTAGATCACCGACTTCGGGTCGTTGTGCAAGGTGATCGAGCCGAGAATGCTCGACACGTTCACGATGCGGCCCGCGTCCGACTTCTTGAGCAGCGGCAGGAACGCCTGGGTCACCGCGACGAGACCGAAGACGTTGGTGTCGAACGTCTTGCGCCAGGTGTCGAGCGACTGCTCCGACGGCTTCTTCTGCGCATCGTCGGCGAGCACGCCTGCGTTGTTGACGAGGATGTCTAGGCGGCCATGTTTGGCTTCGACCTGCCTGGCGGCGCCCGCGACGCTGGTCTGGTCCGTGACGTCGAGCGCGATCGCCTCGACGCTCAGCCCCTTACTTTGCAGATCGAGCGCCGCGGCGACGGCTTTGGCCTGGTCGCGCCCGGCGAGGATAACGTGGACACCCTGCTGTGCGAGTTGACGGACCGTCTCGAAACCGATGCCGCGCGTGGCGCCGGTGACCAATGCGATTTTCTGGGTAGTCATGATGTTGCTCCTGGGTTTAAGAATCGAATGGGAAGGTCGAATGGTTCAATGGGTGGACGGCAGCGCGAGCGCAGGCTCGGGCGCGATGCCCCCGGACGGCGTCGCGGAAGCATTGCGCGCGCCGCGGCGGCGGCGCACGAGTAGATAGAACACCGGCGTCAGCAGCAGGCCGAAGAAGGTCACGCCGAGCATCCCCGAGAACACCGCGACGCCCATCGCGTGGCGCATCTCGGCGCCCGCTCCGCTCGAGGTGACGAGCGGCACGACGCCCATCACGAACGCGAGCGAGGTCATCAGGATCGGGCGCAGGCGCAGGCGGCACGCGTCGAGCACGGCCTGCCATACGGTCTCGCCGTGCGCCTCGCGTTCCTTCGCGAACTCGACGATCAGGATCGCGTTCTTGCACGCGAGGCCGATCAGCACGATCAG
>JBDTYX010000317.1:0-3200 GCA_040005435.1 Rudaea sp.
AGGCGCAGGTCGATCAGCTCGAGGCGAACGCGAAGGAATTCGGCGTCGAGCTGTACGGCTGGAACAGCGCCCATCGCGGCATCGTGCATGTGATCGGCCCCGAACTCGGCGCGACGCAGCCCGGCATGACGATCGTCTGCGGCGACAGCCACACGTCCACGCACGGCGCATTCGGCGCGCTCGCGTTCGGCATCGGCACGACCGAAGTCGGCCACGTGCTCGCGACGCAGTGTCTGCTGCAGCGCAAGCCCAAGTCGTTCGCGATCACGGTCAACGGAAAACTCAAAGCCGGCATCACCGCGAAGGACCTGATCCTGCACATCATCGGCAAGATCGGCGTCAACGGCGGTACCGGTTACGTGCTCGAATACCGCGGCAGCGCGATCGAGGCGCTGACGATGGAAGAGCGCATGACGGTCTGCAACATGTCGATCGAGGCCGGCGCGCGCGCAGGCCTGATCTCCGCGGACGAGACCACGTTCGAGTTTCTCAAGGGCCGCAAGCGCGTCCCGACGGGTGCGGCATGGGACGCGGCGCTCGCGCACTGGAAGACGCTGAAGTCCGACGCGGGCGCGAAGTTCGACCACGAGGTCGTCTTCGATGCGGCGCAGGTTCGCCCGAGCGTCACCTATGGCACGCATCCGGGCATGGTGATCAACCTCGACGCGCCGGTGCCGGCCGCGAAGAACGCGCAGGAGAAACGCGCGCTCGACTACATGCAGCTCGAGCCGGGCAAGGCGCTCGCGGGCACGCCGATCGACCTCGTGTTCGTCGGCAGCTGCACGAATGGACGGCTCTCGGACCTGCGTGCGGCCGCCGGCGTGCTGCGCGGGCGCAAGATCGCTTCGACCGTGCGCATGCTCGTCGTGCCGGGCTCGGAGCAGGTGAAGCGCGAGGCCGAATCCGAAGGGCTGCACGAGATCTTCCGTGCGGCCGGCGCGGAGTGGCGCGAGCCGGGTTGTTCGATGTGCCTCGGCATGAACGGCGACATCGGCAAACCGGGCCAGCTGATCGTCAGCACGAGCAACCGCAACTTCGAGGGCCGCCAGGGCCCGGGCGTGCGCACCGTGCTCGCGAGTCCGCTCGTCGCGGCCGCATCGGCGCTCGCCGGAGCGATCGCCGATCCCGCGCGATTCGTGCAGGAGGCCGCATGAAAGCGCTGACGCAGATCCGCTCGCGCACGGTCGTGCTGCCGTTCGAGAACATCGATACCGACCGCATCATTCCGGCACGCTTCCTGACGACGACACAGCGTTCGGGCCTCGGCCAGTCGCTGTTCAACGACTGGCGCTATCGCGCGGACGGCACGCCCGATCCGGACTTCATCCTCAACCGTCCCGAGGCCGCGGGCTGCGAGATTCTCGTCGCGGGGCGCAATTTCGGCTGCGGCTCGTCGCGCGAACATGCGCCGTGGGCGCTGACCGACTTCGGTATCCACGCGGTGCTGTCGAGCGAGATCGCGGACATCTTCCTCGGCAACTCACTCAAGAATGGCCTGCTCGCGGTCGTGCTCAGCGATGTCGATCACCGCTATCTGCTCGAAAACCCGGGTATCGAACTCGACATCGACATCGCCGCGCAGACAATCGCGCTGCCCGATGGTCGCAAGCTCGCGTTTGCGCTCGAAGCCTTCGCGAAGCATTGCCTGCTGGCGGGCGTCGATCAACTCGGTTTCCTGCTGAAGCACGAGGCGCAGATCGCCGCATTCGAGCAGGCGAGAGCCGCGTAGCCCTGGCATCATCGGCGCGGGCTGCGCGGTCATCGCGCTGCGCAGACCGCGTGTTCGACGAAGTCATCGCGGCGCACTGCGTCGCTGACCCGAGTCAAAGCAAGGATCGAAGAGAGAAGCGTATGCAAGCACACATCACCGTACTCGCCGGCGACGGCATCGGACCCGAGGTCACCGCCGCCGCGGTCGACGTGCTGCGCGACGTCGCATCGCGGCATGCACACGAGTTCGTTTTCGACGAGCAGCCGATGGGCGGCATCGCGATCGACCTGCACGGCGAGCCGCTGCCGCCCGCGACGCTCGCGTCATGCAGGGGTGCGGATGCGGTGTTGCTCGGTGCGGTCGGCGGTCCGAAGTGGTCCGATCCGAATGCGAAGGTGCGCCCCGAGCAGGGCCTGCTCGCGCTGCGCGCCGCGCTCGGCGTCTATGCGAACCTGCGTCCGGTGCGCGTGCATCCGAGACTCGCGGCGCTGTCGCCGCTCAAGAACGAGAAGCTTCAAGGCGTCGACATGCTGTTCGTGCGCGAGCTGACCGGCGGCGCTTACTTCGGCGCGAAGACGCGTACCGCGGACACGGCTACCGATGAATGCAAGTACACCGTCGTGGAGATCGAGCGCGCGACGCGACGCGCGTTCGAACTCGCGCGCGGGCGGCGTAAGCATGTCACCCACGTCGACAAGGCCAATGTGCTCGAGACCTCGCGTCTTTGGCGCAGCACGGTCACGCGCGTCGCGGCCGAGTATCCCGACGTGGCGCTCGAGCATCAGCTCGTCGACTCGATGGCGATGCTGCTGCTGACCCGGCCCGCCGCGTACGACGTGATCGTCACCGAAAACCTGTTTGGCGACATCCTCACCGACGAAGCCGCGGCGCTCGCGGGCTCGCTCGGCCTGCTGCCTTCCGCATCGCTCGGCGACGGCAAGGCCGGGCTGTACGAGCCGATCCACGGGTCGGCGCCCGACATCGCGGGCAAGGGACTCGCCAATCCGCTCGGCGCGATCCTGTCGGCCGCGCTGCTGTTGCGTTACTCGCTCGCTCTCGATGCCGAGGCGCGCGAAATAGAGAGTGCGGTCGATGCGGTGATCGAGCAGGGCACGTTGACGCGCGATCTCGGCGGCAACGCGAACACGACGGAAGTCGCCGCGGCGGTGCGCGCGTCACTCGCCGAAGGCGCGCGACGCGCGGCGGCATGAATGCAGCCTCGTGAGTGCGCTGCAAAACTTCAAACCTGAAATCGGAAGTCAACGAAACACATGCCCAAGAACGAGAACAATCGCAAGCTGCGCAGCGACGTGATGAAGTCGGGTCCCGACCGCGCCCCGGCGCGCGCGATGCTCTATGCGACCGGTCTCGACGAAGCCGCGATCGCGAAGCCGCTCGTCGCGGTCGTGCACACATGGTCGAACGTGTCGCCGTGCAACCTCAACCTGCGCGATCTCGCGCAGCACGTCGCCGACGGCGTGCGCGCGGC